>NZ_JBSRUB010000032.1:0-139309 GCF_055129545.1 Acidiluteibacter sp.
TACAATGGCAAGTTTATGATTAATCAAATGGTACTTCGAGGTGGTTCAATTGCCACTCCAAAAGATCATTTCAGGATAACTTATCGGAACTTCTTCCACCCTCAATTGCGGTGGTTATTTAATGGTTTCCGATTGGCAAAATCTTTATAAAAAACGACAACAACTTAAATTTAATGGACACAGAACAAGTAGAAAGCGAGCAACAAGTAAATTTCAAGAAACAGTTTGCAGCTGATTTAATAGAAGGGATGTCTCAGACACCCAAAAAAATGTATTCCAAGTATTTTTATAATGAGCGAGGCGACGAGTTGTTTCAATCCATTATGAAGATGGATGAATACTATTTAACTGCGGCAGAATACGAAATATTCTCTATGCAAAAAGAGAAAATGGTGGCCGATATGAAGTTGGCGCAATCTCCATTTCAGTTGATCGAATTTGGAGCAGGAGATGGCTACAAAACCAAAGTGCTTTTGCGGTTTTTATTGGAAAGTGGAATTGATTTTGAATACATGCCCATTGATATTTCAAGTTCGGCCTTGGAGCAGTTAGAGAGCAGCTTAGCAGAAGAGTTGCCTGCTTTAAAAGTTAGACCCATCGCAAAAGACTACTTCAGTGCATTGGAAGATTTAAAATCGAACAATATCCGAAAGGTGATTTTGTTTTTAGGTTCCAATATTGGAAATTTTACGAAGAGCAATGCTCCAGATTTCTTGACGCAACTGTCTGATCGGATGAATGAAGATGATTTATTCTTGATGGGGGTGGATTTGAAAAAAGATCCAAATGTGATTCTTGCAGCTTACAATGATAAAAATGGAATAACTCGAGCCTTTAATTTGAATCTATTGAATCGAATTAACCAAGAGTTAGGTGGAGATTTTGATATTTTCAATTTTGAACATTTCCCCATTTATGATCCAGTAAGTGGCGCCACAAAAAGCTATTTGATCAGTAAAAGAGAACAAACGGTTTGCATTAGTTCCATTGATTTACAACTGCATTTTGAAGAGGGAGAGCCCATTGATATGGAAATATCTCAGAAATACAGCATTAAAGAAGTTGAACAACTAGCAGAACGATCAGGATTTAAAGTGGAGAAAAACTACTACGACTGCAAACACTTATTTACAGATACGCTTTGGCGAAAAAAATAGAAGTCTATGAAAGCAATATGGAACGGCCAAGTTTTGGCAGAAAGCAAGGAGACGATTAATATAGAAGGGAATCAATATTTTCCGGCAAGTAGTATTCAGTCTAAATTTTTCAAACCGACAGAGACACATACAGTGTGTCCATGGAAGGGCACTGCGTCTTATTACACCCTAACAGTTGATGGGAAAGAAAATAAAGATGCGGCATGGTATTATCCCCAAACGAAAGAAGGTGCTAAACAAATAGAAGGGTATGTTGCTTTTTGGAAAGGAGTGGAAGTGAAGGAGTAGTTACAACTTCACCACCACGCCCAATGAAACACGAACAGTCTTGCCAATATTTCGACCATCCAAAGTATAGGCTGCTCCGACAACTCCGCCTATATGTTTAGTGAATGGCTTGTAAAAGTTCCCACCAACTCTAAGAAAGCTCACGCCTAATTCTTGAAATACAGGGCGAGGCTTTCCTATTGCATAATCGCTACCTCCTTGTGCGTTTAGGTAATCTAAGAAAATGTCGGCGTAAAAGGTTTCTTTAGCGATACCAACTTTGGCAACCAATGGAATGGCATCCGTATTGGGATCATTTCTAAAGCTATATCCGCCTTTTAACATCAAAAAGTAGTTTCCTTTTTCAAGTTGCAGGATTCCTCGAATTTCTTTCGATTCTGCTTGTTGCCCGATTGAGAAGGCGCTTTCTGTTGCGTAATCAGAAACAGGAAATTGATATCCAGCACCCAGCATAAATCGAGCTTTTACCGACTTGATCTCTGTTTCAAAAAGCTTAGCACGTACAAAAAAGGAAGCATCTTGAAGCCCTGCCTCATTTCCGCCATTTGAAATGTAAGGCAAAGAAGCCACAAAATCAATTGAATTGGTAATGCCATAAGCAGTAAATATACTTATAGCAGAAATATCTCTTTTTAAGGTGGACAATTCCTTCCCACGGTAAAAGTCTTTACCTGATTCATAGGAACCTGAAAGCGCAAGGTCTAGGTTTCCTTTTTCTTTCATATAGCCATCTAGTAGACCTTGAGCTGAACTATAAAAAGGTGAAATCAGAAGTATGAAAATTAAAATAACTCGCATTGGTTGTATTGTTAAATTAGAATAAACTCCCAAAATCAATTGGAATTAGGTGATTACAAATAGTATCTTTACGGACGTAAAAATAGTAATATATGAGTAAGCATTTTCGTCAGCTAGTAGTCAAAGAAGTAATTAAAGAAACCAAAGACGCTGTTTCAATTGTATTTGAAATTCCATCAGATCAAAAACAAGATTTTAAATACAAAGCAGGTCAGTACTTAACCATCAAGGCCGACATCAATGGAGAATCAGTAAGGCGATCATATTCGTTGTCTTCATCACCTTCGATTGATTCTTTTCTGAAAGTGACCTCTAAGAAAGTAGAAAATGGAAAAATGTCTCATTATTTATACGACCACGTAAATGTGGGTGATACCATGGATGTGATGTTGCCTGACGGTAATTTTGTGTTGGATACAGACGCTATTAGAGGCAATCGGTATGTGCTTTTTGCAGCAGGAAGTGGAATTACACCTATAATTTCGATTTTAAAAACGGCCTTGGAAGACGAACCAAGAAGCACCGTTCATTTGGTGTATGGAAATCGAAAAATCGAAGACATTATCTTTTATGATGAATTGCAAACCTTAAGCACTAAATATTCCGGTCGATTATCGTTACAGTATATTATTAGCCAAGGAGCGATAGATGGCGGAAGAAACAATACGCGGATCACTCCTGAAATTGTAAGTGCAATAGCGGCAGAAGAGCAACAACACGCTGCGGCTAAAATGTATTTCATTTGCGGTCCTGAAGGAATGATTGAGGTAACGGATGAAGCATTGAAAAGTGCAGGAATTGATTCTAATGCCATCCACATTGAGCATTTTACTAATTCTGCAGTTGACGAAGGCAAAGAGACCGTTTATGAAGGTGAAGTCAATGAAGTGACTGCCATTTTAGATGGTGTAGAGCATAAACTAATTCTTCAAAAAGGAGAAACTATTTTAGAAGCAGCTGATCGTCATGGGATAGATCCTCCATACTCTTGCCAGTCTGGGGTTTGTACCACATGCAAGGCTTTAGTGACAAGAGGAGAAACCGAAATGGGCGAAAGCTTTGGATTGGATGATGAAGAAATAGCAGAAGGTTTTATTTTGACCTGTTGCACTCGACCAAAGTCTGCAGGAGTGATTGTTTCTTACGACGATATTTAATTCAACCGCAATTGAAATTCCACTCTTCTATTTTCTAAACGATTAGATTCTGATGAGTTCGGAACAACTGGTGAAGTATCCCCTTTCCCTTCAAACGACAATCGATTTGGAGCAATACCTGACGAAATCAAGTAATTGTAAATCACATTTGCCCGCTTGGTAGAAAGTGTTTTGTTGTACTCAGCACTTGCTGTGTTGTCGGTATGTCCAATTACTTTTAGTCGGATTCGATCATCGGCTTGCAATAAGGAAACTAGTTTGTTGAGCATGGGGCGCATGTCAGCTCTCAGATGGTATTCATCAGTGTGGTAATTGATTCTTGCGCTGATTGCAAAGCAGTCTTCATTCACTTTTTTAAATGCAGGGGAGTTTTCCCAGGTTATATTTTCAGCGATCAACTTTAAGTATTCTATGCCTTCTAATTTTTCTCCATCGCTTTTCAAAGAGCCGGCTTTTAAGAAAACTGCCGAGTCATAGATTCGATCGCCAATGTCTGCAATGGCTATTTTAATTTGATACCGTTCGCCGGGAATCACTTTTGTTTTCACATGGATCAAACGGGTAAATCCATCAAATTGATACTGCAATGAACGTTCGCCTCTTGCTCGGTCATCTTTCCATTTATTGATGTCTTTGGGGTCCCAAAAAGAATTGGCAATGTATAAATGATTGTTTTTTTGTGCATTGATTTGATCCACAGAAATGGGAATAGCCGCATTTTCAAAAACGGCCAAATTCCGACCAACGGAATCTCCTACTCGTTTTACAATAAATGCGAAAACGTCATTCACTCCTTTATTGATAAACTCAGGGTATTCTTCAGAAGCAAAGAAGTAATCAAATGAAAATGAATTGGAAGTCGGAATAAAATCGATGATCAATATGGCAGCATCATAGCTTTTTCCGTTTCCCAAAAGTTCTAAATCCTCATCGCTTAATCCACTGCTGCTTTCTCCTTTATGATCAGAATCGTTGGGGCCGATGGCATCAAACACATTTCCTGTACTGATCGCGACTCCTTTGGAAATGATGGCGTAATTGCTTGGATCATTGAAGCCTGCAATCGATTTTCGATGACCTTGATATTGAACGGCATTCACAATGATTCCTGAGGTAGGTCCGATTAAATATTCCTTCACCATTTCTTGGTAAGTGGTGTTGGTATCCAAGGATAATTGAGCAAAAGTTAGGGACGTGGAAAAAGTAAATAGGATAATCAGGATGTTTCTCAAAAGCGTTGGTTTGGATAAAAACGTTGATTTCATTAATTAGTTGTTTTCGTTTTTAAGAGGTCCCGAATCTCACGCAATAAATCATTAGTCGCTTTCCAATCTGGTTGATCGCTTGTCACATTAGAGGAAGATTGACGACCAGTTTGCAGGTATTCACGTTGCAGCAACACTTGTTTTTTAAAGTTTTCCGCATCTATGATTCCCACCAATTTCATGTCTGATCCATGAGCTTGCGCATTTCCGGCAGTTTCTACTTTTAGTATTTTTAAGTCCAATAAGTTGAGGATAGGGTTCTGAATAAAAGTCAAGTCTTGAATATTTTCCAATGGAATGGTTTTTTCTATTTTGAAAAAGGCACCTTTCTTAAACTCCAAGTGATGAGAAGTCAGCTGACAAGATAGGTTGTCATAGAACTTTCTACTTACAAATTGTCCTAAACCCAATAACCAGATTAAAATCAATGGAATTCCGAATATAGTCACTGTTAATAACAATACACCAACGAAAAGGATGTAGGATTTTATTTTTGGATTGAAGTTAGCTTGAAGAATAACGGTGGATGAACTCATTTTAAGTGGTTTTTAAATTCGACTCAATTTAAACTATTTCGTCGATTTAGCAACAAGAAATTTCACTATTTAAAGAATTTCTTATCCCGTAAGTTGGTGAATGGCAATTCGAAGTATTTATAAATCAAACTAGAAACCACAACCACTATCACCCAATAAATACCATATTTGATCAAACCATCTGTGGCGTTTTCTTTAATTGGGAAGTTAGTACTGATGACTACTGAGACTAATCCCAAGTTGATCAAATACATGGAGTATGAAATCAAACTGATGTGGGTGACTGCTTTTCCAATGTTTGTTTTGAATGATTTGTAGCCATCAGCTAATGGTAATAAAAGAGTGGCAGAAATAGCGACTAAGTTAAATCCTAGTGTGTTTGAAAACCAATTGGGGAAATTAAAGTAAGGGATGGTTAAGGCCAAAATGATGCCCCAAATGAACAATGGAGGAGCGTATTTTTTCCAAGAATCCAAATAATAAAACTTGATGTAAGCTGCTAACACGCCATACATAATGGCATCTAATCGCATTAATACTACTTTTCTAAAAGTGACATCTCTCCAAAAATCGTCCAATACCAAATCAGCATGAGCGAAACGGTAGAGGAGGGGAACCACCAACATAATGATGATGACGGTTAAAATTCCTTTGCGGGATGGCAGCAACTTTAGAATGAGGAGTAATAAAAATGGTAGAAAAATGTAGAACCACTCTTCGATGGATAAACTCCAGGACTCCCAAAAGAAATCGTAAAAAGGACTTGAAAAGTTATGTAAGAAGAAGAGGAATTTCCAATTGAATTGAGAAATATCACCTGGAATGACTTCCAGTTTTACCACCAAATAATTAGCAAGAAGTATTAAATAATAAGTTGGCAAGGTTCTAAACCAACGTCTTTTCCAAAAAGTGTACAATTGAGAAGGACTAAATTTGAACTCACTTTTGGCCACTTCTTTGATGAGGATGGAACCGATTAGAAATCCACTCAAGACAAAGAAAAACTCCACCCCATCAATCAATTTAATCCACGGAAAACCATCTAAGAAAGTATATTCGAGCATCCCAATGGCGTGCCCGTGCACGACGAGGAGTATCGCCACCGCTCGAAAAACATCTAATCCGTAAGTACGTTTGGAATAATCTAAAACCGACATTAAACTGATTTAGGGCATAAATATACTGACCATAATTGAACTTCGTCTAAAAGGGAATTGATCGAATTCGATTAATTTTATAGGTGGAAATTGGAAAGTGTTGGTGTTGCATACTAGACTTTTGAAGTATATTTCTAGCAGTCAGTAGAGTAAAATGAATATTTGGATGTTTTTGGTTAATTTAGGCTGAATTATAATATGGATATGACGCAGAGCCTGTCCGCCTTTGGAGGGTGTGTCATATTTAAATGTTTACATTAATTAAAAAACGAAACATCAAACGAATAACTTTAAAATCAATCCGATGAATACATTTCAGAAAAAATTAATGCTAATAACGATCGTTATTGCTACCTCTTTATTCACATATGCTTTCTCTGTTACTGAAAATTCCCCCGGTATTTTAACTGTGCGGACAACTGAAGCAGTGAGTGGCATGGTGGATAACAGCATGACGACAGTTTATCCGGATGGCACTCAAGAGAAAGTTGATTTAGAGAAACTTAAAGTAAATAATTTAAGTGGTAATCTGAAAATGATAAATCAACATTTGAATTCTTTAGTAATAAAAGGATACAAGCTCAATTCAGTTGCAGGTGGAAGTGGAGATGGTATTATAGTGACAACCTACACGTTTTTAAAAGAATAAAAACTGATGCTACCTCAGTTCGACCCTACTAGCGATCCGTTTGCACCCTAATATAATCAGACTTTAAGTCCACTGCCTAAGCGTTCTCATTTTTAAAGCATTATTTCTGCCATCCAAAATAATGAAGAATAGTTTTTAGTTAGTTTTGACTGAATTAGAATTAGATAGAATGCATTTTGTCAAACCTTAGAGTCAATTAATCAGATGCCGATACTTTCAATATCCTTTTGGCAGTACTTTAAGCTCAATAGAGTTATTGGAATCTATTGCCTAAAATTTTGCACAATATTATTTTTCAGCATTGGAATTTTAATCGCTGTGGCTTTGTACCTAACAAAAGGATTTGACGAAGACCCATTTACTGTCATAGTTAGTTCTGCTCTATTCGGCTATTGCCTTGCTATCTACATTTTTGGTCTTGCTATTTCAACTGCTTTTCAAAAAGCTAAAAAAGTGTTTAAACAATACAATCAAATACCTGAAAGAATAAAAGAAGAAAAATTATTAAGTGTTAGTTTAAGGGTTTATCCAAACGTAGACCCTAGACACTATTTTATAGAGTTTGTAATATTAAAAGAAAAGGATGGTAAATTGGAATTCGTCACTGAGCTAGAAATAAAAAACTGGCTCTTACATGAGCTATAACAAAAGTGCTAGTTCTTCCAGTTTCGCAGGATGTTTTTTTATGCGGAAAGCTCACGTTCCATGATTTCACAATATGTAATTTTAAGCAGGATGCTCCGCAGTGGTTTGCAACCCTGCGGAATATTTTTTCTACCAACTTATTTAATTAGTAGTCATTACCATTTGAGTTAAACATACTAATTCATTCAGTAAAATTATTTCTGCTTCTGCGTAGTTTGGAGCTGAAGAGTACAACCAACCAGTTTTGTAGGATGTTCTTTTAAGTAGAAAGCTCCCGTTCCCCCAGTTTTGTAGGATGTTCTTTTAAGTAGAAAGCTCCCGTTCCCTGATTTCATAAGAGGTTATTTTAAGCAGGATGCTCCGCAGTGGTTTGCAACCCTGCGGAATATTTTTTCTACCAACTTATTTAATTAGTAGTCTTTACCATTTGTGTTAAACATACTAATTCATTCAGTAAAATTATTTCTGTTTCTGCGTAGTTTGGAGCTGAAGAGTACAACCAATCTTCTTGATTTTTGACCCATCCGGCTCTCACAGGGTTTTGATGAATGTAATTTACTTTTTCCCATGTAAATTTCTCACTGTACAATTCAATTGCATGATTGCCGCTTTTCCAAACCTTATATATTTTATTTTTAGGATCATCCGATCCCGCTTTTCTAAAAATAGTCAATAACCATTCTTTTCTGCTTTCTGTTCCATTTTTTATCTCTGATATTATCTGTTTTGATGTAAATTTTTTAAAATCTCTAATAGTATCTTTTAGTTCAAATGGTTGATTGCAGTTAACTACGAGATGAATGTGGTTCGTCATAATACAATAGGCGTATACATTCAATCCTTTTGATTTTATACAATAACTCAATGAGTTTATTATTATATCTCGTTGCTCTTTACGGCTAAATATATCAACCCACTCAACAATTGTCATTGTTAAATAGTAGGACTTATTCTCTTTAATAGTATGTTTTACACCTTGTTTGATACTTAAATATAACTAATTAATAAACAAAATTCTGCTTCTAATTTCCGCAGGGTTGCAAACGCCTGCGGAGCATTCTGCTTTAAATATCAGCCGAATGGACTTGCAGTCCATTTGCAACCCAATTGAAGTAGACTTACATTCCTCCTACTTCCCAAACTTCACCGCCAAAGAAGCAGCAATAGAAAACGAAGTATAAGGCGAAGAGGTCAACACATTAAAGTCGGAGTCTTTATTTTCTAGGTAGCGCCCTTCTATTCTGCAAGCCACCATTTTATTGGGTGTGTAATCTAAGTTGAGAGAGGTTCCCCAAATGCCAACACCGTTTGGATCCGCTTGTGGTAGAATAACTTCCGCTTCATCCAAGAAGTATTCTGCTCTGAATGAAGTGCTCCATTGTTTATTCCATTTGTATTGAACAATTAAAGTAGGCGCAAACCAATTGTAATATCTATCGCTTTCTTTCCCTGCTTGCTCTAATCCAATATCCACTCCGGCTATCATTTTCCATTTATCAGACAACTCAAAAATGCCATAAAAGTTATTGAAATAGCGCATTCTTCTGGTGGTGTCCGGATATTCAGACCCTATAAAAGTGCTCCAATTGATATTGATTTTATCTGTCAACTGATAATTGACTTGTGTTCCAAAAGAAGGAATGGAGTTGGCTTCTAATCGCTCGATGCGTTGCCATCCATTAGAAATCAAGGCGGCCAATTCTAGTTTAGAAGAGGGGTTGTAAGTCAGTTTAGCGCCCGTTAAAAAATAAGGCGAATTCTCAGCAGCCAATGAACGCATTAATGTTAAATTATCCATAGAAATGGCACTTTCAAAACCCAAGTTGGATGGAAACAACCCAGCATCAAGCCAGAGGTTATTTTTCTTATTCAAGCTGATTCCAACATTGGCCTGAAATACATTTCGAAATACACTGGCTTCTGCCGCATAATTGTCTTGTGGATAGGTTCCGGCTTGTAATCCGATGTTGGCTCGGTACTTTTCATGACTCACTTTCACTTCGAATAATGCCAAGTTGATGTTAAACTCATTGTGTCGGTTGTGATTAAAAAGAAACGGTTGTCGCTTACTATCGGCAGGTTCATTAAAATCGTACACATAAAATGCATCTACGAAACCTCCAAAATTGATGGTTGGCTTTTTGGCCCAACTGCTGTCGGTTTGAGCAAATAAGGAGTTGAAACATAATGTAAATAGTATGATTAGGTTATATCGCAAGGTCTTCTTCATATTGTGTTGTAATTTCATTTTTTCTTCTTGCTAGTATCGCTAGCCCAAAAGTTAGTAAGCCCAATCTTCCTACAAACATTACCGCAATAATTACCATTTTACCAAAAAATGATAAGTCTCCAGTTATTCCAGTGCTTAATCCAACTGTGCCAATTGCAGAGGTCGTTTCAAAAAGGATACGCTCAAACTCTACTTCTTCTGTAAAAGTTAATAAAAATGTAGCGATAAATATCACTGATGCGTATAGAATAAAAATAGAGGTAGCTACAAACATGCGCTCTAAAGGTATTTTCCGACCTAAAAAGGTCACTCTTTTATTACCTCTAATTCGACTCCACATAATGGCGATAAGCGCGGTTAAGGTAGTCGATTTCATTCCACCTCCTGTTCCGGATGGGGATGCTCCAACATACATTAAGAAAATGATAATTAGAAGAGCTGAGCTGCTAAATTGCCCAATTGAAACGGTATTGAAACCAACAGTAGTTAGCGCAGACATTGACTGAAAGAAGGCAATCATGAGTTTATCATTTCCTGAATAATTAGCCATACTTGGCTCAATGAAATAAATAATTGCTGTACCTGCAAGAAGTAATATGGTTGTTACCAAAAAGATGACCTTGGTAGTAAAAGTAATTTTTTTACTGTTTTTTGAAATTCGATTCCAGAGATCAGTCACAACTATAAATCCTAACGATCCAGAAATTGCAAGTACTGATATAATGGCATTGATATATCCATTGTCGGCAAATTGCTCAAAGCTATCATTATAGAGTCCAAATCCTGCAGTGCAAAAAGCTGACACACTGTGGAAGATACTGCTCCAAACGGCAAATGTTGTTTCCACCCCTTCATTTTTAAAAGCAATGTAAAAGCATACTGCCCCAATAGATTCTATGATAATTGTAAACAGGATCACTGATTTTAAGAAATCTTTAACACTGAATCCTTTCGGCATAGTAAACTCAGTAGCAATTACTCTTCTGTGCCAACTAGTAATATTAGCACTCTTGGCTAACAGAAGGTAAGTTGTAAAAGTCATGTAACCCACACCACCGATCTGAAAAAGTAGTAGAATGATGAGTTGTCCTACCCAATTGTATGAATCAAAAATACTGACCGTAACAAGTCCTGTAGTGGAGATGGCTGAGGTGGCTATGAATAAATTGTCAATGAGCGAGGTGGATTGTTTTTGTACTAAAGGAATTGACAGTAGTAAACAACCGATGAGTGTGTAGGAGAGAAAACCGAATAGTAAATTCTGTTGAGGAGAGAGGTTGTGTTGGAATTTTCTGTAGTGGGAGATTAATTTTAGAAATACATTTTTATTTCGAGAATCGTCTACTTTGGGTAGTTTCATTTTTTAAGGGTGTGAATTAAAATAACAAGATGATTAGAACAAAAATGAGTGCGAGAAAAATAAAGAAGGGAAGGAGTAAGTGATTGATTTCTTTTTTCCATTCTTTAAACGAATGAATGTCTTTTTGATCTTCCTCACCATCATAAAAAAAGTCCCACTTCATAGTTGTAATTTTTTGATACTACAAAGTTGAGCAAGGAGAAGAGCTTAAAAAATCAAGAAAAGTGGAGAGAATATAAAGATTTTATAAAGAAAGTTATTGGAAACGGTACCCGATGCCACTTTCTGTGATAATGTGTTGAGGTAAGTTGGGGTTAACTTCTATTTTCTTTCGTAAGGAAGCAACAAATACTCTTAAATACTGCGTTTCATTCTCATACTGTTTCCCCCAAACTTCTCTAAGCAAGTAATTGTGCGTAAGGATTTTATTTTCATTTCTGGCAAGCAATACCAGTAAGTTGTATTCGGTAGTGGTTAATTTTACAAGTGCATCATTTTTGTAAACCAATCTTGCAGTCAATTCAATTCTAAGCGATCCTATTAAAATAGTCGAGTTTTTGTTCTCTGACTGATTATCTCGAATCGCTACTCTAATTCGGGCCAAGAGCTCGCCTGTTCTAAAAGGTTTGGTTAAGTAGTCAGTAGCACCATTGTCTAAAGCTTTTACAATATCTTCTTCAGCATTTTGCACGGATAACATAATAATTGGCTTAGTAAACCATGTCCTTAAATCAATTAGAGTATGGTGCCCTGAGATGTCTGGAAGTCCTAAATCCAATAAGATCAAATCAGGTTGATGACTCGCTGCTAACAATATACCCTCTTTCCCAGAGTATGCTTCAATCACTTTGTATTGGTTGCTTTCCAAGTTGATTTGTAATAGCTTTTGAATTTGAGGTTCGTCGTCTATAACTAATATCTTAGCATTATTCATGTTCTAAATTATTTGATGAAATCGATTCGCTTGGGATCGTAATTATGAAATGTGCACCCATAGAAGAATCAATTTCGGATAATTCTACTTTTCCTGCCAGTGCTTCTGAAAATCCTTTTACAATGGATAAACCCAATCCCGTACCTCCTGCTTTTGAGTTGGATAACCTATAAAATTTATTAAATACATTTTTCTCCTCGGCTTTTGGGAATCCTGGACCATTATCAGAAAAGTTAAGAATAAAGCCATCTGCTGATTGATCCAATTTGATTTTGATGGTTGAATTTTCAGGCGTATAAGTCATCGCATTTTTTAACAAATTATGGATGATCTGTTCCATAAAGAATTGATCTGTTCTGTAAAGCGGAAAATCGGCTTTAGGATCAAACTCTATCTGATGAGCTGCTGATTTTTCTTTGTTCAGTTGAATGGCTTTGTAAACGACCTCGTTTAAATCTGTCCAGTCTAACTTGGGTTTTAAAAGACCTGACTCCAACCTGCTCATATTTAATAAGTTTTCCACCTGATCATTGAGTCGAAGACTAGCTTGTTCAATCTCTATGTACAATTGATTTATATTCTGTTCGCTCAATTGATCGCTGTGTTCTCTAATTGTATCGATAGATCCAATAATGGTAGCAATGGGAGTTCGCAGTTCATGGGAGAGAGAATTTAACAATGTATTGTACAATTTGATGCTTTTCTCACTTTCCTCTTTATCCCTAGCTTTTCGTTCAAACTCTTTAATTTTAAAGGTCAGTACCGCATTTATGGTCGCAATAACAAAATACATCAAAAAGAGCAATCCATCTTCAGGGTTTCCGATGTGAAAAGTAAATTTTGGTGGAATAAAACAGAAGTTCCACAAAAGAGCACTAAGTAAAGCCGTTAGCAATACCGGAAGAATATCAAAAATCATTGCAAGAATCGACACACAAAGCAGCAATATAAAGGCAATGATTCGATAGCCTATGACATCATCGAAAAGATAAGCGATGAAGGAAATAATCAATACTAGAAGAAAGCTGAGTAAGTATTGATAGACTAATTTAAAATATCGATCTTTTCTTATGCTCAAGGTTTATTGTTTAGTTGTTTAATTAACCCGCTTTCGATATTGAATAACCAAGCGCTAGCTTGTTTTGAAACTGATAAACTATTTAATTGTTCGGCATCAATAGAAGCACGAGAGGATTCAAGGATGACTATTAATTTGGAGGCATCAATCTCTTTAGAAATAACACTCTGAAGTGTTTCTAGGTCCTTGAATGTTTCGGTATCAAGGACTGATAATTTAGATTTTGGCTGCTCCAAGACAAAATCTCTGCCATTCAGCGCTTGACTTTTGATGACCCATTTTTGACTGTTTTTTGCAATGAAATGACCTAGGGCATTCACTATTTTGTTGTTCTGAATTTTATCTTCTTGCGATAATTTGGAAGCATCTACCTCAGATAAAAATTTGCCAACATGGTCAATGACTTCATTATTGACACCTTCATTTTGCTTATTTCGTTGCTTGAAAAAGTTTTGCAGGTTTTTGAGTTGATCTTTTGATGCTTCTTCCATGCAGTAAAATTAACTGTTTTTGAAATAGAAATAAGAGGTGTTAAAATACGCTTGAAAGAATGAGTTGCAGTTCATTATATTTGCAGCCGTTCAGTCGGTTAGTTGGATGAATCAAATTAACTTCAAAGCACTTCAATATTGATTAAATACATTACTGTTTTTTTAGTTTTTATTTTTCTTTTTCAAGGCAATGGTTTTGCGCAGAAGAATCAAATTACAACCAATCAATTGTTTGTGGTTTCAACTGATGTCCCACCGAAAATCGATGGAAAGTTAGACGATGAAGCCTGGGTCAATCAACCAAAGGTTTCTGGGTTTTTACAAACCAACCCGAAACCCAAGAAAAAGCCAACAGGTGAAACGGAAGTTCAACTAATTTATGACGATCAAGCCGTTTATATTGCTGCTCGTTTATATGACAATCCCGATAGCATCAATAATTTCCTAACCGAAAGAGACGACATTGGAAACGCTGATTTTTTTATGGTGATTTTTAATAATTACCAAGATGGAATCAATGGAGATGGCTTTATCGTAACGCCAGCAGGAGTGCAAATCGATACCAAATATTCAGCAGATAACGAAAGTGTGGCTTGGGATGCCGTTTGGGAATCAGCCACCAACATAGACGACAAAGGATGGACGGTGGAAATGCGGATTCCGTATTCTGCTTTGCGATTTCCTGAAGTGGAAAAACAGCAATGGGGAGTGAACTTTGGTCGAGAAATCAGACGAAATCGAGAACGTTCGTATTGGAATTTTGTAGATCCGGCGATTGATGGCTTATTAACTCAAACCGGTTTGGTGAATGGAATTGAGAACATACAGCCACCTGTTCGCTTGTCCTTTTTTCCGTATGCATCTGCTTATTTGGAGCACAGCTCAGCAGACAATCGAACTTCTGAATCCGTCAATGGAGGAATGGATGTAAAGTATGGCATTAGCGATGCATTTACATTAGACATGACGCTGATTCCTGATTTTGGACAAACTCGATTCGACAATCAAATTTTAAACTTATCACAATTTGAAGTGGAGTTCAATGAAAACCGACAATTTTTTACAGAAGGATTGGAGCTGTTCAATAAAGCCGGTATTTTTTATTCGAGAAGAGTAGGAGGTCGACCATTGTTTGCAAGAAGCATTTCTAATGAATTGGAAGTGGACGAACAGTTAACCGAGTTGCCTGCGCAGAGCAAATTATTAAATGCAACCAAAGTTTCGGGGCGCAACAAGAAAGGATTGGGTATAGGTGTGTTTAATGCTGTGGAGAACCGAGTGTATGCAACACTTGAAGACACCATTAGTAAGGCTCAACGAACGGTGGAAGTGAATCCATTGACGAATTACAATGTGTTGGTGTTTGATCAAGTTTTGCGCAAGAATTCTTTCATCACATTGACCAATACCAATGTTGCTCGTGAAGGTTCAGCGCGAGATGCAAATGTTTCTCAATTGGATTTTAAATTGGCCAACAAAAAAAACATGTATGCCATTTCAGGGCAAGCAGGAATGAGCCATGTGCTGAATACTTTTGGTACAAAAAGTGGCTATAAGTGGCAAGCAGCCGCTGAAAAAATCAGTGGAAACTTTAAATTGAAATTGTCTCAAGAAAACATTACTGACGATTATGACCCCAATGATTTGGGATTTTTGAATATCAATAATGTCAAGAATTCATACCTGTTTGCACGCTATGCAATCTATGAGCCTTTTTCCATTTTCAATTCTGCTCGCCATGATTTTGAAGTATTCTATACGCGGTCCTATCGTCAAGATGACTTTATGAATTTTGCATTGAGTTACTTCACCGTTTATTCATTGCGAAGTTTCCATGCCATCAGTTTGAATTTTTCATTGGAACCAGTTGAAACGAATGACTTTTTTGAAACTCGAACATTTGATCAATCTTATCGCTATCCGACCAACTTTACTTATGGCGGTTTTTTCTCTAGTGATTACAGTCGACCTTTTGCATTGGATGTTAGCACCTCACAGCGTGTTTTTGATGAGCAAAGTCGATACAACACCTATTATGAAATTTCTCCACGGTTCCGACCAAATGATAAGCTGTTTTTTGTGTTGGAGCACAATTGGGGCGCTCGAAACAATGAAATGGGTTTTGTGTCCAATAAAAATGACTCCATCATTTTTGGGCGAAGAGATGTGAAAGAGTATGAAAGTTCTGTTACTGGAAATTACATATTCAACAATCGAATGGCGCTTAATTTGACGCTGCGTCACTATTGGTCAACAGCTGTTTACGACCGTTTTAATCGAGTTGATCCGGGAAATGGTGAACTATTGCCCACTGATTATGAAGGCTTCAAGGACAATGGCAAATCGATTCACGACATTAGTTTCAATGCCTTTAATATTGATTTGGCTTATAACTGGCGATTTGCTCCTGGAAGTGAAATTTCTTTGGTTTGGAAAAATATTATTTTAGAGCAAGGAGAACCTCTGGACATTAACTACCTCCAAGAAGTAGAGCAGTTGTTGAAATCACCACAATTGAATAATTTCTCAATTAAGGTGCTTTATTACATTGATTATTTGGACTTAAAGAAAAAGAGGAGTTAAGTTTTTTACTTAATAATCGCCTTTTTTCTTTTCGAAATTAATGCAACCGTTAAAAGTCCGATGCCAATTCCCATTAAACCACCATTGATCAAATCTGGAATATTGAAATAGTGTGCAATGATTTGACTTACAGCTATCATCAGTGCTCCTGCTGTGATTAAGGTATTTGGATTATTCTTCATGATAATTTTTTATTTCCATAAAGGTAGGACTTTCTTATGAACGATTATATCAATTCCTTCCACCAATTGCTATTACTGACTTTTAAATCTTCCAACCAAATGGATTCTCCAATTTTGGGAACAATAACTTCGAGTTTAAGCTTTTCAGCTGCAGCAGTTACTCGTCTTGCAGGATCTGTCCAATCGTGGAGGGCTAAGGTAAATGCTCCCCAATGGATCGGCATTATTTTTTTTGCTTTCACATCTAGGCCTGCTTGTGCTGTTTGTTCAGGCATCATGTGGATTTGAGCCCATTTTTCATTGTATTGTCCACACTCCATCATCGCAAAATCGAACGGGCCGTATTTGTCGCCAATGGCTTTAAAGTGATCACCATAACCGCTATCTCCACTAAAGTATAACGTATCTTCTTTCCCGATGATTACCCAACTGCCCCAGAGTGTAGAGTTTCGATTGGTGACTCCTCTACCCGAGAAGTGTCGGCTTGGAGTAAAGGCCAATTGAATGTTTTCCAATTTCGTTTCATCCCACCAATTCATCTCATGAATCATTGACGGGTCTACTCCCCACGCTTCGAAATGCGCACCAACACCTAAAGGAACGTAAAAGGCTTTTGTTTTGGATTTTAACTTTTGAATCGATCCATAATCCAAGTGATCGTAATGATCGTGAGAAATAATAATGGCATCTATCGTTGGTAATTTTTCAATTTCTATTGGTAATTCTTTAGAATAACGCTTTCCGCCTAGCATTGGATGGGGAGCTGGTACATTCCCGAGCATAGGGTCTAACAGAATATTTTTTCCTTCCAATTGCAACAGGAATGCAGAATGTCCAAACCAGATTAATCGCGTTTTCTCAGTATTCTCGACTACTTGTAATGAGTCAATTTTAATCAGCGGAAGCGCTTTATTTGGGCGTCCGTTTGGATTGCCTTTGATGAACTCGATCATGGTTCCAACCATCGATTGGAAACCCATATCCATTGTCGTTTCAATTAGGTTTTCAAATTTTTTATCCTTTGGATTAAAGTTCTGCTCTTTAGAATATTCAGCTATCTTTTCTTTGGAAGGTGTTCCTCCAAATTCTTTACTAAAATTGACAAAGATTACCCCAACTATTAAAAGTGCTGCAATGATAAGACCTATTGTTATTCCCACTAGTTTTAGAATTTTTTTAATCATTATTTATTGTTCAAAAAGGTTGACGGAGGTCGGATTATTTCACTTAAGACTTTTTTGTAACGTACATCTGTAAAGGGAAGTAATTGACACGTATTCATAAAATTATAATATTTAGTTATTTTCCGATACAAAATATTTGAATTGGTTTTAACTTGCTGTATTTCAGTGTGTTGCTAAAGTAATAGAAACGAATTAGCAACAAAAACAGCTGAGTATTAGCAAAATAAGGGATAAGAAAGGAAAATTAGAGCGGAGCGGACATAAAAAAACCGCTCCACAAAGGAAGCGGTTTTTATCGAAAACACCAATCGCTTTACGCAACTGTTACAGAGCCTAAATAAACGCTGTTAGCGACTTTAGTTCCGTCCTCTGACACAAACCCTAAGAAGACTTCAACGTCTTCTCCTGAGTACTCAGGAGGCACTGGAATGGTCGCTGATCCGGCAGACCTTGCTGGTCCCGCAGTGGTGAACACTGCTTCTCCTCTGGTAGTATTCAAAAGAGCAATCAGAGCTTTGTCTGTTGCCAATGCACTACCACTTCCTGAATTGTCTGTCCAGGTTGCTTCCACGTTTCCAGCACTTGGAGAACTGGCAGCACCGTTTGACGCTCCGGTTAGATTACCGCGAGTAACTAATGCATTTGCATAGTCAATCATGAAGTTTGGATAAGCTCCGGTAATCGCATTGTTCAGGTTGTAAGACATAGCCGCATTGAACTGGGTCATTTTGTTAGCATACAACTTGAAACCGACTCTCAGGAAGTCTGTCATAGGTTGCAAGAACTGCAAGACGGTTGAGAACTTAGAACGCTGGTCAACTTGACCTTCAGTTCTTGGGTTCGCTACACTGGAAGGTTTGATGCGCAGGTAATCGATGCCCTTCCAAGTTCCACCGATTACATTCCCTACCTGGCCTGATACACCACCGAGAATACCCTGATTAATTTTTCCCATCTCTTTACGATTTTTTAGGGGTTAAACATTTGCTTGGACTTGACACGGACTTACCATGGATTTGCCCTTCGCCAACTAAATTACTTCAAGAATTAGGCGGTAGTTCTCTCTTTGGTGTTGTTGCGTTTATGTGCTTTATTTTGCTTTTGTTGCCCTGTTCTTTTGGCAGGTCAAGGATTTATCCTGCGCCTGAATCTTTCATCAAGTCATAAAATATGGCTTGTCGGGCAGTATCAATCGTCTTTAAAGCAACCTTGATTTTTTGCTCATTGGTGTCGAGTAGTCGTAGGGCATGAATAGCCTTTTGAAATGCCTGGGCTTTACAGCTTGCCTTAGTTGAACTTTCCCGGATCAGCTTTCGGGTTTCATCAATTGTCACGAATGGAATTACGGAACCTTTCAGAAAATGATGGAAGGATTTTGACTTCCACAATCCGAAGCAGAGCCAGTAGAGAAATTCCATGTCCTCTTTGTTCTCGATAAGGCAGACAAAGCAATTCGGGCAAGGTTGGTTGAGCGGTTTTCCGCTGTTCAGTCCTCTGTTCAGGATGAAGAAGTGCGGCTGATTGTAGCTGCCATCTGGTCGGTGGGTTTTGATGCGAAACGATTTCATACAGTGAGCCATTAAAGTTTTGCTCGCTGCGCTTCGCACACATTTTTTCAAAAGAGAAAAGAAAAAAGGGAAAAAAAGAAAAGAGAAAGCTGTCTTTCAGGCGGGTGAGGGTCGGCTGTCAAGGTTTTTGGAAAAAATACTACCTGAAGGGTGGAGATTTTTTTCAAAACCCGGAGGGCTTGACCTTGACTGTCCGAAAGTGCGGTGGGCATGTGCGAACCCGCCTATCTTTGCTTTCATCTTTTTAAAATTTTCCCTGTACGAGTAAAAAAAAGAGCCCCCTAAAAAGGGAGCTCTGAAAGGCACAACTCGAACCAAAAGACACGTAGCGTATAATCTGTGATGCCACAACGCTGAATGCCTGCATGGAACGGAAGACCTGAGGTGCGAACGCCCGCCAGCAACCACCGGCTGCCGCAACGGACTCTAAATAATAACTTAAACATAATGCCCTCGCACTACAGGACGGTGCGATTGCAGCAAGGGCTGTGGGAAAAAAATACTACCCGCAGGGTGGAGATTTTTTTTCCAAACAGGCGTAGCGAACCCTTGCAGCTCTCGCATCCGCATGCCTGTAACTTTGCTATATGTTTGAGTTATTTATTATTCCGGAATCAGGGCATTAAGAGGGATAGGAAAATTGAAGTATTATTAGATCAGGAGGCAATAGTTACCATCAGTTCCATTAATCCGATGAATGCCACAATCAGAATTTTAACACATAAAGGACTATCGGTATCTGACTTTTAAACTTTCTCTTCATCCCTGGGGAAAATCAAACAATAGAAGTAATCAAACAACTGCTTCATAGTTGAGGAATATACTTCAATCGGAGTGGGAATCCGAGCGGGAAACGCAGGTAAACCAAGGCGAAGCCATTTCTGCGAGCCGCCTGCGAGCGGAGCAAGGGTGGTGGCTGCAAAAGCCCGAAGAATGAGGGCGGCAGACGCCTACCGTTTACGGCAGGGCTGGCGTGTTTTTTTGCTTTCGGGTCGGCAAAGGCAAGGGTAGCGACTGAACGGAACGAAACGATTTAGGGGAAGGAATGGAGCAATAACTGACTGCAATGGTGTTGGCTGTATTTGTTATCTTTTATCGCACAACAAATACATTGAGGAAGGATTGCAGGCAGATTGCGGAATGACGGTGGGTTGGTTCGTGGAGTGAAGAGAAGGAGCTACTCTTGTGTGCGGTGCTGAAAGTGGCTGAGTTGAAGGAGTGAGGAACGAATGACTGAAACGAAGCGACTGTAGGCACAGGGGAAATTGCAAAAAACATGACAGCCCGATCAGCCCGCAGCGACCCGCAGGCGAGCAAAAACAATAAGCAGCGACAGACCCCCAATAAAAAATATTGTGAGTGTAGCGAACACCTTAGATGGGGTTTGGGGGGATGAAGTAGCTGCGAGTGAGGAAGGAGAGAGTGTGTGAAGCAAAACAAGTGAACGGCAGGTGGCGAGCACCCACTGGAGCGCAAGACACCTGGCAAGTGAACGGTATATGCAAGGGCGACCGAAGGGAGTTCATTTTACCCTTGCAGATATGTTTTTGCGGAACAAAACGGAACGACTGACGAACACCGCTTTACCTGCGTTGGGGAGTGCGTTGGAAAAGCAAGTGTGGCACGGTATGGAATGTAGCGTAGCGGAATGGAATAACGGGCTACTCTTGCTATGCGGTGCTGGAAGTGGGCGAATGAAGAGAGTGAGGTACGAACGAACGGAATGAACCTACTGGAGGCACATGGGGGAAGAGATGGCCCAACTGGAACTAAACTAAACTACCCTTATAAGATTATTTTCTATTGTTGGTTGATTAAAAATCTCCATTTTAGTGTACCTAATTGCCGGGATTGGAAAATCCCGGCTGCTTCTTATCAAATTAAGATCATTTCCTTTTTTGTGTATGGTCAAGTGCAGCTCTGAGCCCTCTCGCAAGTTTTTCCACCTGGCCTGTACCCCAATAGTGCAAGAAGAAGATTCGTGGTTCCTCATGCACCATGTGGTTGTGAACCGCAACTACTTCAATGCCGTTTTCTACCAAAGCTTTGATAACAGGGGCTACTTCATCGGCAAGCATCGTGAAATCCCCTGCCACAGCTGCTTTTTCAGGAGTTCCCTGCCAGCTTGCCCAGGTATTGAAGCCCATGAATGTACTCACCGGAGCGCCATGCTCGGTCAAATTGACATCCGGTCGGCCGATCACTACCTTGTACACACCCCTGTTCATGCTTCCATTATAGCCTAATATATCTGCAATCATTGCAGTGTCCAGGGTATTCTCCACATCCGTCTTGGGACCATCAGCCGGGTTGTTTCCGCGCACTTCCTGCACCTTATCAAATACCGCTTTTACACTGGCAGCCAAATCTGCTTCATCACCCATACCTCCGATGTGCATATACATCACATTGGGACGGTTTCTGACAAAATGGTTGTGAATAGCGGTAATAGTGAGGCCCTGCCGGATCACCTCCTGCTGAACGGGCCAGAGGTCAGTTTCCGTAACCACAACATCACCCATCAGCATGGCCCCCTGTGCTGCCGGGGCAAAGGCCGCCCAGCTTCCCAGTCCCATAGGAGGGATGATCTGAAAGCCATCTACAATGATCTTAAGATCATTTTGCGGGATGGTGACTTTGTATTCGCCATTGTTTTCGGTGCCTTTCAAACCTCCCAAGGCGTTCTCAATGACCTGAATATCCAGAGACTCCAGTTCTATTTTCTCAGCATTGCGAGCAGCTGAGGGAGCGTGCATTTCCTTGTCATTCTCACGCTCTTGCTTTGGAGAACAAGAAAACAGCAATAAGCAAACTGTGATGGCAACCAGGGTGCTTCTTTGAATTTTGGTGATCAATATCATAATATCATGTTTTTTATAATGTTAAAAATTAGTAGTCTATTTAAATTTCTGTATTTCAAAATCATCAAAGTACGTCACGGCATCTGCTTTTGTCCAGAAACCCACTTTACCGGCTTTTGTGAAGGTTTTGTCCTGCACTTTGAAAAGTTCTTTATCCTCAAGAAATACCGTGAACACATCGTCTTTTACAATTAATTTCAGCGTATGCCACCGGTTTCCCATTGGCGGAACATCAACTCCATAAGTCCTTCCTTTACCCACCAGCGGCAAGTCTGTGCGTTTACCGTTTTCTACCTTGTATAATACTACATTGTTTTCGAGCGGATTGGCCCGCACTACGTAGTAGTTGTTCTTATCCGTAAACCGCCAAACAAAGCCGCCTCCCTGATCATGGTTGCCTGTAACGCCTTTCAGCCGGACGGTAAGTACCATGTCTTTTGCCGTAATGTCTTTATTGACCACTATATTAAAATGATTGTTGGGATTGTCGCTGTACAATTGTGCCAGCACTTTATTTCCATTATCCTCTGTCACTTTCCATTCCGTGCCGCCCGATCCGGTATAGTATTCCGACCAGTCGTCCGGCAGTTGACCGGCAGTGTAATTCTCAAAATCAAACCGGGTTGTTTCAGTGGGTTTTACGGAATCAGGAAATTGCGCCTGTTCATTGATTTCCTGGATTTGTTCTTCCGAGTGCCTTGATGTCGAATTACCACATGCAACCGTTACCAAAACGGATGCGATTATGGGCATTAAATAATTTACTGTTGTTTTCATAATTCCTCTCTTCAAGTTTTTAGAAATGATTTTACAAATTCAGATGAAGAACGGCTGACTTCTTCCTTTGATCCGGCAGCCTCTATTTTTCCGGCATTCATGACCACTATGTAATCACCTGTGTTCATGGCTTCTTTCTGGTCATGTGTAACATACAGCATAGTGAACTGTTGCTGTCGCTGAATGTCTTTCAAATGCCCAAGTATGCGCTCTTTTAAATGAGCATCAATATTGGCTAGTGGCTCATCCATCAGGAGTATCTTGGGTTGCAGTACCAGCGAGCGGGCAATGGCCACCATTTGTTTTTGTCCGCCCGAAAGCTGATGCGGGTATTTCCTGGCTTTATCGCTTATCCCGAATAATTCGAGCCATTCAAATATTTTTTCTTTGATGTTTGCTTCTTTGCTTTCCTTCAAGGCAAAAGCAATGTTTTTGTACACCGAAAAATGCGGCCAAAGCGCCAGATCCTGAAAGACAAAACCAACCTGACGTTGATGAGGTGGGATAAGGATGACACCCTTTTCGCTTACTTTAACTCCGTCTATTTTTATCACCCCGCTGGAAGGCCTCTCCAAACCGGCAATTAATCGCAGCACAGTAGTTTTACCACAACCGGAAGGACCCAGCAGACAGGTTGTTCCCCCTTGCTCAAAAGAATAGGAGAAATTGTTCAACACTTCTTTATCTCCATAGCAATGGGTGATATGTTGCAGGATGATCTCAGGCATATTGATATCTTTTGAACAACCATTTTCCAGCCACAAAAAACAGCGCGATCAATGCTATGGTTACAGCCAGATTGATCAGGGTCATGCTGCTGGTAAGGGCTTCCGGTGCATTGGCGCTGATGGTGAATGTTTTGACCGGCATCAGCTCCATACCGGGAGGATAAACCAGCATGGTAACCCCCAGCTCTCCCAGGCTTAAAATGAAGGATAGAACAAATGCGGCAAATAATGATGGTACCAATAAAGGCAGATTGATCTTCACAAATATTTTCCAGGAAGGTATGCCCATCACAAGGGCTGATTCCTCCAAAGAAACCGGTATTTGCCTGATACCATTGCCGATGATCCGGGAAGCGATAAAACCAAACTTGCCGAGATAGGCAAGCAGCAGAATTGCGGTAGTGCCATATATAAAATTCATGGCAGGCAGATTATAATACCTTATCAGGGCGATGCCCAGCACGGTAGAAGGAACAATAAAAGTCAGTAAAAGCAATACATTGGGCAGCCGGTTTCCCATACGGTCTTTAGCGTAGGCCGTCCAGAGGCCAACAGATGTCAGCAATAAGGTGCCCGACAGGGCAAGTTTTACCGATTGCAGGGCAGCCGGACGCATCAGTATCCATGCTTCCCTGAAGAATAAGGTTCTTCCGCTCAACGACTGTATTCCCAGCATAAAGACAGGTATCAGCAAAACCATTATCAACAATAACCAAAGCAAAGCGTGAAACAAGGCTTGCCGCTTCTGGATATTGTATTTTTTGGACACGCCTCCCTTTACCGACACGGAAAAGAATGGAGCATCTGAAAGGTAGCGGGCTTCTGCCAGCATAAGCAACAGGCATATAAACAGCAATAAAACAGATTGCCCGATAGCCAAGGGGAAATTATACAGGGCAGAAAACTGGGTAAATATCTCAGTGGTAAAGGTGCGCACGCCAAAGAAAGCAGGAACTGAAAAGTCACTGAGACTGAATATCAGGACGAGCAGGAACGAGATTGTTAAGGCAGGACGGATCAAGGGGAGGACAATTTTCACCACCATTTTCCTGAAAGGCATCAGCATTAATCCGGCTTCTTCATAACCGGCATCTACTTGGGACAGTGCACTTCCGGTAATGAGCATCGCCAAGGGGAAAAAGACTATGGTATGTACCAGGATCACACCTGCATCTGAATAGATGGCAGCATTATTTCCAAATAGCCAGAAAAAACCATCTTTCCAGGCCACCGCAAAAATATAAGGGGAAATGAGTAAAGGCAGTAGCAGCGCCACCTTGTAAATGCCGATGAAAGCAAACCGCAGTTTGTAGAGAATAAATCCACATACCGTTCCTGTGAAGGTGGCAAGCAAAGCCACTATACCAGATATCAGCAGGCTTTTGCCAACAAGAACCAATGTCTCCCTGCTAATGGAAGACAAAAGCGCTGACTTATCTTCACCACTAAGCCATTGCAGAAGCAGTAATACCAGTGGCAACCCTAGCAGCAGAAACAGCAGCAGTGAAGGAACCATCCGTATAATATGCCTGACTATTGCTCTGTCCATGCTTTTAGCCAAGATTGTATTGCTTCCAGTTTATCAGAAGTCTCTTTGTAATCGATTTTCATCGGTTGAATGTTATCCAATGAAGGAACATTTTGCGGCACTTCCGTTCCTTTGATCAGCGGCATCTGTGCACAGGATTTGGCCAGTTTCGTTTCCGTTTCCCGTGTCAGCAGGTAGTTAATGAGCTTTTTCCCGTTTTCATTTTGAGGCGAACCTTTGATAAGACTAAGCGCATTGGGCATGATGAGCGTCCCAATGCCATTTTCCTGTTGATCCAGGAAGATATAATCCACCTCATCACTTTCTTTTTTGGCTTCAAAAGCATCATCGGTATCGGTGAGGCCAAAGGCCAATTCTCCGTTCATCACCCGCTTTTTAACGTCCCCATTGCTGGCAGCTATCACCACTCCATTGGCTTTAATATCATTCACCCACTGTTCGGCTTTCTCATCGCCTAATGTCACAAATAAAGCAGCCATGTGGAAAGTGGTGGTGCCGAACAAGGGGTTGGCAATGGCAAACTGATCTTTGAAGCGGGGTTTTGTGAAGTCGAGAACAGACCGGGGCAATGAATCAGGAGAGATAAGCGTCTTGTTGTAGATCAGCACCCTGGCCCTGGCTGAAAAACCAATCCAATGGTTATCCTTTTCTTTGAACTGGGCAGGGATGAGACGGGTCTGTTCCGATTGATATGCTTCGGTGATACTTTTGGACTGTAGCACCCCGTTGCGCACCGGGTCACCGCTCCAAAATACATCGCACCGGGGATTGTTTTTCTCTGCTATCAGCCGGTTCATCACTCCGGTGGATTTGGTTTCTTCGGTATCGTACACCGCTTTTACTTTAATGCCGGTTTCTCTTTCAAAATCCTTCAATACAGGTTCCGAAAAGACCTGGTCAACGGTGCTGTAAACGGTTACTTCATCGGGTGGAGGGTTACATGCCGTGAGTAGCAGGCAAATAGTGGTGAATAGGATTGTTAGTTGTTTCATAATCCTGAAAGCTGGAAGTTGGGAGTAGGAAGCTGGAGTTTCATCATCATTGTAGTTTTTTTCGGTATGCAATAATCATATTCATCAAGTCAAATGCTGCTTTATAATTGTTCTGAAAGACATCTTCTGCCATGTACTTTCTCCGTTTTGCTTTGTGAAGGCAAGTAACTACTTCAGCAATAGACCGTATGGAATAACCCAAGAATTTGCTGTTCTCCTTGTTCGATTGAAGTATGGAACCTTCTGCAATGTTCAGAGCAATCGAATCCACTGCTCTCCGAATCTGCGAAGTCAGGTTATATATTTCGGATTTGGGGGATTTATCTGCGATCTGATAAACTTCCTCTCCCAAATTCATAGCGTTTTGCCAAATGAGTAATTTTTCAAATTTATAGCTCACGTTTACTATTTTTATTTTGACTTAATCTGTCAAGCTATTTCAGGACATGACATGATATCCCAACTTCCCTCTTCCCTCTCCCAACTCCCTTCTAAATTACAAATCTCCAAATCAATTTCCCCAGGATGGTTGTCCTTTCAAGTTTCCAATCATTCCCTGATGTATCATAGGCCTGGTTGACAATGAAAAAGAAATCAGCCCCGATAATCGGTATCCATTGCAAACGAAAATTGAGGATGGCCTCCTCATCTTCGCTGTTCCACTGTGAAAACAATGATCCAAACAAATTCGGGTTGACTGCATATTCCATCCGGCTTCCGATCAGGTCGGTATCAAAGCTTCCTTCCGGTAAGTCAATCCAGTTTTTCTCATAGTTAGCGCCTATTTTAAGATAGCGGCTGGCTCGCCAGGAAAGTTCGTATGTACTTTCGGTACTTTTGCCTGTAAAGAAATCTCCCCAGTTTATTCTGGAATACACCGACCAGGTGCGACCACTGAATGTAGCGGCTTGTATTTCCATCCGGTTGTACCAGTAATCGCCTTCAGGTATGGTAATGCCTTCTTTGATCTCAAAAGGTTCACGCAAACCTTCTGCCTTCCTTTGCAGGTTAAACTCAAAAAATTCCCCGCTGCGTGTTTCAAAGCCTAATGGCCGGATTTCATAAGAGAACGATTGCAGTTCCCCTGTATCATCAAAGACAAAGTAGTTCATATCAAGCCCCTTAAAGCTGAACTGCCGTATCCATTTCAGAAAGTTTTTAGGCCGGGGCTTCCATTCGAGTTCTGCATAAAACTCCTGGAAATTGTCCCTGCGCAGGAAACCCACCTCCGGGTTGAAAGCGGGAGCGCTTCGTTGCCAGGCCATATCAAATTCCACTTTGTCGTTGGGATAGCTCAGATAGATGCGGTGAGCATTGGCTTTAGAATCATAATTATCAGAATTAATATTTTGAGTAAAAGAAGCTCCAATATTCAAATTTTTATCACCGAATAGCTTGGATGTACTGTAAAGCCCGTAGCCACCGGTAGTGCTGTGCCAGCGTCCATTTTCGTATTTATTGGCAGACAGAATGCCTATGGAGGATTGTTTCATCACATCCTGACGCCAGCTTACCACTGAGTAGTTGGTGGACGGAATGCTGTCCCGGCTTGCTGTCTGCATAGACAATGCTCCCAGGGTGGAATTTTTTACTTTACCCAGAATCCTTGCCCCGGCAATAATGGGTACGGTGGAACGGTCTTCGGCCAACCCAATCCTCCTGCTATAAAATGGGATAATGCTATTTCCCATTCCCATATCAAAATAGTCCTGTCCTTCCAGGAAAAACTCCCTGCGCTCCGGGAAGAACAGGGGAAATCGAGTCAGGTTGATCTGTTGCCGGTCGGCTTCCACCTGCGCAAAGTCAGTGTTTAGGGTAAGGTTCATTCGGAGGGTGGGTGTAATGAGGTAGTTAATATCGCCTCCGGCATTCCATTGCCCTTCTTCCTGACCCGGTGTAAATTCACCCCCGCCAATGGTATAAGGTTTTATCTCAATAAAATCCTTGCTGACGATACTATCCAGGCCAGCCAGGGTACCTGCCCTGTTCAACAGTTCCAGTTCGGAATCCCGTGACCAGCCCTGCCAAAGCAGTTGCTCACGCTTTCTGCGAATATTCCGCTCAAAGTTGATGCCCCATATCTGCTCCTGTGCATCAGTGGGGAATTTTAAAGTGGAAAAAGGGATGGCTATTTCTGCAAACCAGCCTTCATCGGTAATAGTGGTTTTGGCATCCCAAACGCCATTCCAGAATTTATTAAAAGATTCACCGTTATTGAGAACCTGCGCATCCGCTCTTGCCGCATTGGGATTGATAGCAAACAGGAATCCGTTGCGGTCGTCATTGTAGGTATCAATGATCACCTCAAAATTGTCTTCTCCTCCCCAGTCAAAGTCTCTTTTCATCTCGCGGGCTATTATCTTTTGAGGATTCCTGTCATATCCCCAAAACCCGATGTACAGGGTTTTGGCAGTATATAGAATCGCAACTTCTGTTCTTTCGGTAGCCGGTTCACCAATGTTCAATTCCCGCTGTGTGAAATTGTTGATATGTACGGCTCGCTTCCATACTGCTTCATCCGGCTTGCCATCAAGCTGAATTTCTTCCTGAACGTACTCTGCGTAAATCGTATCCGGTTTACTTGTTTGGGCTTTGCAAGTAGCATAGCAAATGGCCCAAACCAGAAACGTGATAAAGAAACGGCCCATACAAACGGAAGTTAGTTGATAGGCATTCCCTCTGTCATTTCTTCATTGGGCTGCAAGAGGATGTGATCCCCGGCATCAAGCGCGCCAAACACCTCAACCGTACTTTCGTTTTTCATGCCTGTTTTTACTTCTACCCATTTCAGCTTACCCTCTACCACCTTTCCCACAGCTTTTCTACGGAGGGTGGTCAATACAGCACTTTGAGGTACCCACATACTTCCACCGGTTCGCTGAATATGTAATTGTATTTCTGCAAAAAGCCCTGCATTCAACTCACCTTTTTGATTGTGCACGATAAATTCCCACATCTCTGTGCGGGTGTCCGGATCGATGCTTCTGGCTCTCCGGTAAAAATCTGCATTGAACAATGTCGCGGGAAATGGCTCTACTTTAAATGTCACAGCGTTCTCCGCCACAGAACTTCCGGTCAAGGCTTCCGGCACCGGTACCTTTAACCGCAATTTTTGATTGTTTTCGATCACCAACAAAGGGACACCATTATTTCCTCCGACAAGATTTCCCGGATCGGTATTCCTTTGGGTGATCACTCCGTTGAAAGGTGCCCGGATGGTAAGATAATCCAGCAATTGTTGCTTTGCCCTGGCGGTATAATCTGCTGCCACCAGCCGGGTGCTGTCAGCCATAGCTTTGTTCTTTGCTTTGATCAGGTCGGATTCTGAAACCGTACCAGGCTTTCCGGAGGCTTTCACCAACCGCTCAAAGACATCTTTGCTGCTCAAATAATCTGCTCTGGCAGACTCTACCTCGCTACGGGCTTCAGCATAAGCTGCCTTTACTTCCGGTGCTTCTATTTTTATCAGGACTGCTCCTTTTTTTACTTTATCACCAATATCCACCAGCACCTCGCTTACATATCCCTGCACCCTGGCATTCAGCCCGGCCTTTTCAAAAGCATGCAACTCTGCCGGGAGTGTCAGGGCCTGTGGGGCATTTTCGTAACTCACTGTTATTATTTCCGCTTTTTTTGCCGGCCCACCTTTGCTTTCCATGTTGCTGTTTTCAGCTTTATTCGAACAGCCAGAAACAATGGCCATATATAAAATTGGTAGGATGTATTTTCTCATTATGTTTAAACTTTACTGTTTTTTCTGGTTTCATGTAAATTTTACTACTGTCCAAAATAGGCGCTCTGCTCATCGTCCGGATCGAGTGATATGCTCTTATAGTGTTTTCTTCCCGTAAGTTGCCAGTAAACGGAAGGCAGGATGAACACGGTGGCAAACACGGAAAACAGCAACCCGCCAATCACGGCTATCCCCAGTGGGGCGGTTTGCTCGCCTCCCTCGCCCAGTCCAAGCGCCATAGGAGTCATACCAGCTATCATGGCAATGCTGGTCATGAGTATGGGTCTCAACCGATCCTTTATTCCTTCCAGGTGTGGGTTTTGTCTTTGATCTTTCCGATATTGCTCGGCTATGGTGACAAATAAAATGGCATTGGCCACCGCCACCCCTATGGCCATGATACTGCCCATGAAAGATTGAATATTGAGCGTGTTCCCACTTATCCAGATAAGAAGGAAGGATCCGGCTATGACGGCAGGAACAGTAGATAGCACTGCGAAGGAAAGCCGGAACGACTGAAAGCTGGCTGCCAGTAGCAGAAATATTACAGCTACTGCCAGCAAAAGGCCGGTGCTCAGTTCATCAAAGGTTTGGGTGAGAGGTTCTGCGAGTCCTCTGAATTTAACACTCATCCCGGCAGGTGGTTCACCCATTGCATTCACCTCATTACGTAGGGTTTTAATGGCGCTTCCCAGGTCTTTGTTATGCAGGTTTCCTGTGATGGTGATGAACCGTTGCTGGTTAAGGCGGTCGTATTCCCCAATCACGGTAGCCGGTTTCCATTTGCTCACGTCACCCACATAGACGGTTTTTCCATTTTCCGATTTAAGCGGCACCTTTTCGATATCACCGGGTTGATCTACCATATATTGTGGAAACTCTACCTGTACTTGATAAGCATTACCCGATCCGGCATCCAGCCAGTAATTGGGCTGGGTGAAACGGCTGGAAGAAGTGGAGGCCGTTACCGACCGGCTGATGTCTTCAATGGTAAGGCCCAACTGGCCGGCACGTACACGGTCGTACTCCAGGTCAATGGAAGGATAGTTCAACGGAATGCCAAACTGTACATCCCGCATAAAAGATAACCCTTCTATTCTGTTCTTTATTTCTTCAGCAAATTTTCGTGATTCAACAAGGTTTTTACCCTGCACGGCAATTTCCACCGATGTATTGGCCCCCTGGCTCATCACCTGGTCTACCAGGTCAGCAGGTTCGAAAGAGAGGCGCATTTCAGGTATGGTTTCCGCTATGCTTTTCCTGAGGGTTTCTTTGAGGACGTCCAAGTCTTGTCCTGTTTCTTTCAGCTTGATCTTGACAACTGCCTCATGCGGACCACTTGTCCATAGAAAAATAGTATTGACCGGGTAGCTCGGAGGCTGGATGCCGACAAATGCTGAAGTGATCTCTACGTTTTCTCTACCCACCACCTCGTCTACTACCTCCAGGAATTTTTTTGTTTTCTCTTCAGTGTTTTCGATACGGGTGCCATCGGGCATCCTTAACCGGACTTGCAACTGTCCGGAGTTTACTTTTGGAAATATCTCTGTGCCGGTAGACTGCCAAACGGACGCAAGCATAGCAATAATGACTACCAGGTAAATACCGATGGCCCATCCGCCCATGTTTGTGATACCTTTTGTATATCCTGTTACCCGGTTTCTAAACCGTTGAAACTTTCCATCTTCGTTTTTAGGAACATGATCTTTCAAAAACCAATTGGAAAGAATGGGTACCATTGTTTGAGAAAGCAGAAAAGAGGCGATCATGGCAAAACCTACCGCCAGCGTAAGCGGTAAGAACATGGCCCTGGGCGTGCCGCTCATAAAAAAGGACGGGACAAATACGGCAAGGATGCTGATCAGGATGAGGAGTTTGGGCAAGGCAATTTCTTTGCAGGCATCCAGAATGGCCCGGGCCTTCGTCTTGCCCATTTCCTGATGCCGGTGGATATTTTCAATCGTCACAGTCGATTCATCTACGAGAATACCTATCGCCAGTGCCAGTCCGCCTAACGTCATGATATTGATTGTCTGTCCGGTCAGATAGAGGCACACTACTGCCGATAATATGGCAAGCGGTATGGTGAGAACCACAATGAGTGCACTGCGCCTGTCACCCAGGAACAGCAATACCATTAAGCCGGTAAGCACTGCTCCCAATACCCCTTCAAAGGACAGGGTTTTCAGGGAGTTGATCACGTAACCCGACTGATCAAATTCATAACTTACTTTGATGTCATCCGGCACAGCCGCCTGCATTTCCGGCAGGCTTGCCTTTATGCGCTTGACGACATCCCAAGTGGAAGCGCTCGCCCGTTTGGTTACCGGAATATATATGGAGCGGCTTCCATTGATCAGGGCATAGCCTGAAGCCACATCGGATCCGTTTTGCACCTCGGCTACATCCCTTACGTATACAGCGGGTCCGGAACCTTTCTTTAAGGGGATATTGGCCAGCTCCTGAATATCACTTACCACCGTATTCTGATTTGCGATCAAGAGTTTGTCCGCTGTCCGGATGTTGCCGGAGGGAGATATGGTGTTGCCTTTGGCAATGGCCATAACCAGTTCATCCGGGCTGATGTTGTAACTACGCAGCTTGGAAGGGTCTGCCTTGATGAGCACCGTACGCTGGTTTCCGCCAAAGGGAGGAGGAGCTGACACGCCCGGGATAGAAGCAAATTTGGGGCGTACTTTAAAAAGCGCCAGATCTTGTATTTCACCCAAGGACCGGGTTTCACTGCTAAAAACCAATTGGCCTACCGGTGCGCCTCCTCCGTCAAACCGGGTAATAAAAGGGGGTACGGTACCCGGAGGCATAAATGCCCTGGACCGGTTGACCTGGGCCACTACTTCCGCCAGAGCCTGAGACATATCGGTTCCTTCATGAAAGGTGAGCTTCATTAAGGAAACGCCCTGGATCGTTTTGCTTTCTACTTCTTTTATACCATTAATGTACAGGAAATGATATTCGTAGTAGGAGGTCATAAAACCCTCTATTTGGTTGGGAGCCAAACCTCCATACGTTTGAGCCACATATATAGTTGGCGTACCCAGCTTCGGGAATATATCGACCGACATGTTCCGGATAGCCAACACAGCAAAAAACACGATAGCCAAAAGGGCTACCATAACTGTTAAAGGTTTCCTTAAAGCAGATATTATTAGTTTGATCATCTCTATAATTGGTTTAAAAAGATTTCCAGATTACCATTTATAGCGGCTACATACAGTAGTGCTTTCCAGGCTTCCCAATAGGATCTTCGAAGTTCGATTTCTGCTGTTACCAGCTCATTCCGGGCTTCAATCAGCTCCGTAAAGGTTATCAGCCCTGCCTGGTACTGGGATTGTATGGCTTCATACGCATAACGGGCATCCTGGAATTGTACAGGGGTTTCCCCGGCAATGGCCAGTGCAGTGATTAATGTGTTATCAGCAACGGACTTTTGCTTATTGAGGGCCAGGCGAACTTTTTCCAGTTCTTGTTTATCGGCATCAGCTTCCAATTCCCTTGCTTTCCACTGGGTTTGATAGCGGAAGATCTGGGTCAGCGGTATGGCAAGTTGTACACCAATGCCATAATTGAACCGGTTGATATTAAATCCGTCAGACGGGTTATCGACAAAGGTGGTGCCGTTGTTGCTGAGCTGCACACCGGAACCACGACCATAAGCAGTACCCAATACACTTAGGGTGGGCAGCCAGCTTAGTTTCTCCGCTTTATATTGGAATTGTGATGTTTTCCACTCGGCTATAGCCAACTGTTCTCTCGGATGGATCATTTCTGTATCTCCTAATAACTGTGGCAATATTCTAAAAAAGGTCGAATCCACCAGGTTTTCAGGTAAATCAGCCGCAACCAATTCCGACAGTGTTGCTTTATATTCATGAAGGATATTTTGTTGTTGCAGGATCTTAATTTTCGTCTTGGATAGTTCGGTATGAAAACGTGCCGTATCCACCCCCGAAACCAATCCGGAAGTAGCCAGGCTTACGGCTTGTTCGTAATTTGCTTCGGCTCTTTTCCGATCGCTTTCCAGTACATCCAGGATTTGAAGGGCGAGGAGGTAATCCAGGTAGGTGCTAGATAATTGCACGTTATGTTCCAATAGCGTAAGGCTTTTCATGGCCACCCCGGCCTCATAGGTGCTTTCGGCTGCTTTTATCTCATTGCCTCTGCGTCCGAAGGTGTAAGGCTCCCATTTCATGAGCAAACCGGCAGCCGAACCCCAGACCATATTGTTGAGATTCTCAGTAGATGGGGGACCGCTCACCGGTAAAATGTATTCAGGATAGAACATCCCGGTGAGGTTGTTATAAGTCGAATAGTTGGCCTGGGCAGAAGCATTAATATCGGGTATAATTGTACGCCTGGTGGATTTGACCCTTTCTCCGGATGCCTCCTTTTGTGCCTCTGCGGCAAGAATTGCGGGGTAGTTTTTTGTGGCTGTTTCCAGTAGCTGTTTTATAGGAACCTGGGTCTGGGAATGTACATTCGTCCAGGCAAAGGTAATGATGGCTACTAGCAGGGGGATCTTGAATATTCGAACCATTTTTCAATTTTGTCATTAATTATCACAAACCTATAATGCGATTCTGTAGAAATATGGGAATGGAGTTGGAAGCGGGGAAATGGGGAGAAGGAAGTGGGGAGGGACTTATATTATGAAAAGGTGAAATAATACAGGATGCCGCATATTATACTGACCAGGATTGTTTTCAGCATGTCCCATTTCAGGATGAAATAAACAAATGCAGCAATAAGTCCAATCACCAATGAAGGAATGTTAATTGTAGCCCACTCAGGTATCATCCACCTAATCCCCAGGGAATGGCTTTCGTTTACTTCTCCAAAAAGTGTATGGATAGCGAACCACACGCCAAGGTTGAGCACGACTCCTACAACAGCAGCCGTAATTCCGGACAAGGCAGTAGTGACGTTTTTATTGCCTCTTAAATACTCAATATAGGGAGCTCCGGTAAATATAAACAGGAAGCAAGGCACAAAAGTAGTCCAGGTTACCAGTAAGGAAGCTAAGATTCCGGCCAGAAGTGGATCCATCGTACCAGATAAACGATAAGCTCCCATAAACCCGACAAATTGCACAACCTGAATGAGCGGCCCGGGGGTGGATTCTGCCATGCCCAATCCGTCAAGCATTTCCCCACTTTTGAGCCAGCCGTAATCCTCCACAGCTTTCTGGGCTATATAAGCCAACACTGCATAGGCACCACCAAAGGTGACCACAGCCGTTTTGCTGAAAAACAGGCCTTCCGAAAAGAAAATATTTTCTGTTCCTATCCACAGGGCGATCAGTACTAACGGCAGTGCCCATAAGGTTATGAACAGCAAAACTGTTTTGACTGTTTTCTTTATTGAAGGCTTAACGGGCTGAATATAACTGTCAATGAAATAATTATTATCCTGATCCGATTTGGCCTCATGTCCTTTTATTACATGAAATTTTTCTTCCCAAATTCTGCCACCAATAAAACCGGTCAGCCCTGCCACAATAATGATGTAAGGAAAATCCACCTCGAAGAAAAATATGGCCACAAATGCCAGTGCAGCCATTATTATCATCACTTCATTTTTTAGCGCCCTTTTACCTATTTTGATGACCGCACCAATAACGATGGCCAGCACTGCTGGCTTTATACCAAAAAATATGGCTTCAACGATTCCTACGTCCCTGTAGGCTGCATAAAGAATACTCAGGATCAGAATGGAGATGAATCCCGGCAGGATAAACAGTACTCCGGCAACCAATCCTCCTTTGGTCTTGTGCAATAGCCAACCGATGTAAGTGGCCAGTTGTTGTGCTTCAGGGCCCGGCAACAACATGCAATAATTCAATGCATGTAAGAAACGGTTCTCGCTGATCCATTTTTTTTCTTCTACCAATATTTTGTGCATCACGGCAATTTGACCGGCCGGGCCTCCAAAACTGTAGATGGCAACTTTAACCCACACTTTTAGGGCTTCTTTATAGGAGACCTGTTTATCGATCATATATTATCTATATATGCTGAATATACTGGTGGTAACAGAGGAGAGGTCATGTGGTCTTAGTTCTATATTCCAACAAAAGTTATCCGTGTAATTTTTTAGCTGTTACAAACCGTTCTGCCACATTGTCCCAATTGATAATTTCCAATACAGTGTCGACAAATTCTGCCCTCTTGTTTTTGTATTTCAGGTAATAAGCATGTTCCCATACATCAATGACCAACAGGGGAACCACACCCCACTGCGTGAGCTTCTGGTGGTTTTCGCATTGCAGTAAAGTGAGGGATTGTGAGTAGGGCTGATAGCCCAATATTCCCCAGCCACTCCCTTCTACAGATTTGGAAATTTTGGAGATGTATGCTTTCAGGTTATCAAAAGAGCCAAAGTCTTTCTCTATCTGTTTCAGTAATTCCGCTTTGGGCTGTGTTTTTTTATTGGTCAGGTTAGACCAGAATATGGAATGCAGGACATGACTTGAAAAATGATAGGCCAGCTTACGAGTCCACATATCTACTTGATCCATCTCGCCTGATTGAAGGTGTTTTTTGATGTTTTCCAAGTCTTTATTCGCCCCTTTTACTGCTCCTCCATGATGAAATTCATAATGCAGGTGCAGGGTTTCTTCATCCATGTGTGGTTCTAAGAATGTCTTGTTATATGGAAGCGATTTTTGGATGAAATTACCATTGCTGTCCACCAGTTTATCCATGCCATTTTCTGTTACATTCTGTGAAAAAACGTTGTTGATGGGAAGGATGCTCGCTCCACCCAATATTGCCGAATTCCTGAGAAAATCCTTTCTGTTCATCATTGAAGTCATTTTATTTTAGATAATACACGTATTTATAAAGGTAAAGTAAATCATCAAATCTGTAGAAATTTGGGAAGATCGTCTGGTTACCCGAAATCCACCTCAAAAATGTGCAACCCTTTTTCTTCACGGTAATGAAGCTCCCAGCCGCTTGTTTCGGCAATCTTCCGGGCAATGGCCAACCCTAGTCCCCAGGTATCGGGATTACCGGATTGCTTGTAGAAACGGCTGAATAATTTGTCTTTCTCTAATACTCTCCCTTTTCCTTGCTTTTCATCCCCTGTGTTGGCAATCACGAGCTTTCTCTCTTTTGTTTGAATGTTCACCGTGCCATTTTCCCTGTTATGCAGAAATGCATTTTTAAGCAGGTTCTGTACCAGTATCTCGGCAAGCATCGTATTACCTTGCACAATCAAGTTATCTTGTGGTTCCGTTTTCACCGATATATTCAGGGCAGCTTTCTGTTCTTCATAATATTCCATTGATCGGCTGATTATTGTGTTTATATCAACCTGTTCTGAAAGGAGAAACTGCCGGTTTTCAATTTTAGATAAGAGCAGCAGGGTTTTGTTCAATTTTTTTAAGCGCTGTGTGGAGCCGATAATGCCTTCCACAATTTCCGCCTGCTCTTGTGTGAGTTCTGCCTGTCCGATAAGCCCTTCCAACCTTGACTGGATAACAGACAGGGGTGTTTGCATTTCATGGGAAGCATTTTCGATAAATTGCTTCTGGCTTTCAAATACTTCCTTGTTTTTTCGGGTCAGCTCATTCACAGCTTCATTCAGCATCCGGAACTCATCAATATGTGTAGGTGGCAGTGCAGGAAATTCTTGTTTATCAAATCGAAAGAGCCGGATTTTTTCGAGTATTTCGAAAAACGGGCCCCATATTTTCCGGGAGATAACGCGCTGGGATACATAAAAAGAAAGCAACAGGCCCAGGAACAAAGATCCCAGCGTGATAGCAATGGTTCCGATCATTTCAGCCGCTTCCAGGTGAGGTTTTATGATTTCCAGCCGGTAATGTTTGCCATGTAGCTTCACAAAAGTGTTTAGCATGCGGTATTCATCGAACTCGTCATCAACAGGCTCATAAATGAGGGTATCGGTATAACTTTCGTATCTTTCCTGAAAAGCAGCTTCTTCAACAAGATAAAAGGTGAAATCGTCCAGCGGGTTGTCCTCTTTATACGGTGCTTCAGGGTTTTGTTCAAGGTAAGCCAGCAGGTTGGCTTTGCGGTTGTACAACACTTCATCTACATTTTGAAGTACGTTCCAGCTTAGCACCAGGTAAAACAATATGGAAAAAATCCCAAACAGGATCAGGAAATAAAGCGATTGAATGCGGGAGGTGTAGGTAAGCAGCTTCATAATGCCTGGATTTGATAACCTACCCCATAGATGTTGTTGATTTCTACCTGCGCCCCGGCATCTTTCAGCTTTCTTTTGAGGTTCCTGATCTGAGAAAACAGAAAATCAAAACTTTGGGCCTCATCCACATAATCGCCCCAAATATATTCCGCCAGCGATACTTTGGAGATCACCCGCTTATGGTTATTTATCAGGTGTGTAAGAATAGCATACTCTTTTTTTGTAAATGAAATAAGATTTTCAAGGTCGTTTACCCCGACCAGGTACTGGTCAGGTTCAATAACCAGGTTAGCAAAGCGGACAAGTTTGTTGGTTTTAAATTGTTTTCTGCGGATGATGGCTTTTATCCGGGCATTGAGTTCGGAAAAGTAAAACGGCTTGGTGAGGTAGTCATCAGCCCCAAGTCCCAGGCCCTTTAATTTGTCATCCAGCGAATTGCGTGCTGAAAGAATGATCACCCCGTCAGTTTTGCCTTCTTTATAAAGTCTTTCCAAAAGGTCAAATCCGCTGCCATCAGGAAGATTAATGTCCAGGACGATGCAGTCATAATTATAGAGACCGATGCGTTCCATACCTTCCCGGAAATTGCTTGCGGTATCGTAAAGAAAACCTTCATCATCAGCAAATTCCTCAAGGCTTTTCAGCAATTGCGGCTCGTCTTCTACGATGAGTAATTTCATAAATACAAAATACGGGGTTAATTCTGTAGAAACGTTGGCTTAACTATATCCTTGACAAATTATGGAAATGCGGCATTGGAGGGTCGCATAATGCTTACAGTAATCATCCACGATATTTCCTCTAGGATCGACAATACCATGAAAGCCAATACCTCATTCAAAATCCCGGTCTTTTATGTATTGCATTCATAAAAACCAAAGGTTGTCTTTTCCATAAGGTGGAATATCATCTCCCTTAAAGTGAGGAGCTATTTGAGCTACCATTTCAGGATATTTTATAGTGACCGGAAGATTTTGTTGCCTTATAGACTTCCAATACATTCTACTGAACTGATACACCTGATCTATCAACTCATTGACTGTTTTCATGTCTTTGGTAAGTTCGGGAATGGAGCATTGGATTTTTAGCTTAATGGGGAAGGGAAAGCCATCTGACTTACCCACCGGACTTCCATTGTATCTGGTATTGTTGAATAGCAGGTATCTATCCTTGCCTATTCCAATGAAGGTGCCACTATTTGGCATCAAACCTTTCCACTTTCTATCAAAAGCAACAATGTCTTCCGATTCCGTTTTGTTGATGGTGATAATGAAAACCGGAATTGATAGTCCCAGATCCTCCAATTGTTGCAGGATGGGTTGCATTTCATCTTCATTCATGGTTTTGTAGAAGTGAATAACCAATTTATCCGGGGCAGCATTGACAGTGGCATATTGCTTAACCGCAGCTCCAATTGATCCTGCGAGGATGTCGATTTCATCTTTTAAAAAATACTCAAAGCGATTGAAACGCCCATTATTGGTAAAACTAAAGGCACTTCCAATATATTGAACACCTATATCTACTTGCTTGAATGCTCCAACGCCAACGACTAATTCATTCTTTACCGGTGTATTTAGACGCCAGGGAATACCATCTAATTTAGCCAACATAGCTACAGCAATGTTGGGTAGGCTGTATCTCCAATTGATACCCTGTTCAACCATTTTTTGAGGATCAATGGCTTGAGAAGTGATTCTTCTTTTTAGAAGTACTTCCTTTAACTGATAGTATATTTCTCGTTTAGGCTTTTCTTTTTCGAATTTGCCATAAGGAGTGACATAGATTGCGATGTACTTGATTTCCGGGTCAAAATTTCTTGTGTTCAGAGCCTTTTCAATCTCAGAGATTGGATCTTCCTTGTCTTTAAAGACAACACTAAATCCTTCTGCAGTGTGAAAATACAACCCTACATAGCTCTGCATGCCATTGAATGAATCGAATCCCTTCTCAAAGTGCTCTTTAATTGTGAAGGTGTGCTCCGCATCATCAGCGTGGACTATAAAGAATAAATGAATATTGGGATAGGGACTTTTCTTAAATGGTTTTAATCTTTTGAGCGCATATTTTGGTGTGGTATCTGGCTGATTGTTGCCGAAAAGCAACTGGTTGCTCTCTTCTGACGTGGAGTCAATTCTTGAAGGAACAACGGAAAGAAAACCTGATTTATGTAATGGAATGAGCTTTTTGAATTTGGGCTGGTTCAGATATTTGCAATAGAATCCCTTGATATAGCTTAGATATACCGGATACCGGTTGTCTCTGAGAGGGAGCCCGAACGGAATGCCCAATGCTGCTTCAAGGTCTTTGTTAATAACCGGATAGCAGTTCTCCGGATCAATAAATTCATTTTCCTGACACTTTTCCCATTTGTATAAACTCTTACCGTGTAGGACTCTGTTGAAGCATTTTGGGCTGATTGTCTGAATCAATTCAGCTACACTCTGTTTTGAGATTTTGGATTGACCATCATAGGATAACACCAACTCCGGATAGTCACTAATCAATGAAATTTGAACCTTTAAAGAGAATTTCTCATATACATCATACAAGTCTGTTCCTCCTACACTTGTTTTTAACCATACCTGGTTTTCATTCACAAATCCCGTCCTAACAATTTTCTTGGCAATCTTTCGGAAATAGTAATTGATCTGATGGTTGTAGTATCTCTTAACAAAATCCTGATTCTCATTTTTGAGATCAATGGATAAAGGTTGAAATCCTTCTGCTGGATAACCAAAGGTGGTATGGAGCGTATTTGTGCTATTGCGGACTAATCCGGGGAACAATGACTCGGCTTCATTAGGGAAAAGGCTGAAATAGAGATCCTGGCACCTGTCATTACTTTCGTTTGAAAAATAGAGTGTTACGGGCTCCTTTGGCCAGTCGAATGTGAGTACATTGAAGAATAAGTCCTGATCCATAGCTCTTCGATAGGTTAAAACACCTGAGATAATTTTTTAGCCTTCAACACTTTGTCAATTGAAGTATATCGAGGGGCTTGCGGAGCAAGTCCTTTCTTGTCTTTATCCAGGGGAATAGGGGTTATGGTTTGATCACAAAAAGTCCAACATACCCGGTTTTCGGGAAGCAATTGCACTATTTTAATAATATAGAGCGCAAATGTTTTTGTCCTTTTTTGTAGGTCTGTTTTATTCATCATTTACAAATTATCATTCATAGATTTGAATGGAGTTGGCGTTCTACAAATTTCAATGCTTCTAATGCCTGTGGTTCGTCTTGGATATCGTCCATGATCTTGTCCGCCAGCCATAAGAAAAGCAGTTCATCTTCCTTTACTTTCAAAAAGTCGGCAATCCTGGAAATTTGGTCCCTTTGGGCTTTTCTCTCTCCACGCTCCAACTTACTCACCAGTGCGGTATCCACTTCGATATGGGCCGCCACTTGCCGGAGCAGTAAACCCTTTGTTTCCCGAAGCTCCCTGATCTTATTGCCCAGATAATTCATTGCCGTATTATTGACTTGTCAGAATTTGTCAAATATAAGAAAAGAAAGCGATAGTAAAAGCAAAAAGAAGTGATAAACTGATTTCAGGAATTTGAGGAAATAGAGGAAACTAAGGATTATTTGTCCTTAGGTTGACCAGTGGTGTAAATTTTTAATGGTCTGGTCGAACCTTCGGAAGGAAAGCCCAACGGGCTTATCCTTCCTTGATTTCCTTAGAATCCTGAGATTCCTCAAGTGAGGTGTTTATATAATTGTCGTGTGCCTCACGGTGAATAAGACCTGATTTCACAAAGTGGGCAATGTAGCCTTCTGCTGTCTTTGCCGGAATACTCATTGTGTTGGCTACTTCAAGGTATTTCTGGCGATTGAAGTTGCGGGGTAGGGCATACAGGAACTTCTCTTTCTTATTCATTCGTGTGGGCTTGGGTTCTTCCTGCGGAAGCTCTACAAACACTTTGCTTGAATGCTTGACCAATACCTTCACCATTGAAAGCGCAGCTTGAAAATCCCTTTCCTCACAAATTAGCTTTCGAGAAGTATCGCCCGTTTCCATGATCCGCAAAGCGGAGCATATCATGCAGATGCGGTAGGCAATTAAACCCAATCTCCTAATAGTGGCCATGTAGTCCAAGCCCTGAAGGTTCATGTACTTTTCCTGAATCTGTCCGAAAAACTGATTGAACTGTTCTTGCTGGTCTGCCGTGAGGTAGAACTGCCGGGGCTCATCCTGCATAATGACTTTGTAGAGTTCATAGAACTCATTGCCCAGGGCTTCAAAGTAATCGTCCAGTCCGTTGTCTGTTTGGCTGGCAAATACATTTTTCCATACCGGCCGCACATTCATGAAATAGAAGATGAAACGGCTGAATAGGCCGTTTTCAGCGTTGGGTATCAATGCCGAAACTTGTTTTGGCGTTCCTGAAAGGACAGTAGAAAGACAAGGGCTTTCAATGTCTACAAACTCACGGTCGGTTCTGCGATAGTAGGAAATGGTTTCATGGTGAAAAGCTTTTCTAAAGCCGTCACTGTAGTTTCCGTAATCACTCTTGAAGGCATGTGCTAAGGTATCACCTTCGGTCTCGAAAATCAGCCCTCTGCCATCACTATCACCCAAAAGCTGGTAAGCTCCCGTTGAACTGTTGTTTGCAGGAATGAACAGCATCTTCTCCGGTGGTTTGGCTGGCTTCTCGATACCTTCTTCCTTTCCTTTTTTGGCATTGTATTCGGCCATTTCCAATTCATAGTGTTGCTTATGGAGTTTAGCCTGTTCTCTCAATTCTTTGTGAACCGGATTCACCAACTGGCGGCAATGCACCAAGCGGCCTTTTCCTGCGGATGCTTGGGCTGTAATGAATAGGAACAGATTGGGGAAAACCCGTTTGCCATCATAAATGCCCGATACTTTGGGTAAACATGCACTGATAGCTCCGAGGGAACCGAGGAGTAGAATATCCCTTTCCTCTTTGGAAGTGGCAATCTCCACAACCTTTTGAAGAAATTCAGGAAGTTCAGGAAACATAGAATCGGAAAATGTCGGCATTTCTTCCGGTTCCTGATTTTCCCTCTGCTGTGGATGCTCTTGACTGCCGGTCAGTTTCTCCCTCTTGAAAGTACGCTGATCCTGCCGTTCTGCCCGTGGAGGCGTAATATCAATTCCTGCATCTTTGGTCAGGAAGAAAAAGGTTTTTAGTGAAACGCCATGACCTTTTGATTTCAAGCAATTGTCAAATTGCTTGTCGCACTCCGGAGCGGAATAGTCGGGGTAGAACTGGCTAACTCTATGAAATAGCGGCCGGCCATTCTCTCCAAATTCATCCGCAAAGGTGAAGCCGATATTAACCCAATCGCTGTAAGTGGAGGTAATATCAACCCGGTTAGCTTCAATGCTCTGGATGATGCGTTCTACTTCGTCTATTTGAGAATCTGAATTGAAAGTTGGTTGCTCAGTAACTTTTGGTTGCGGGGTTGGCTGATTAAGCCAATCCTGCGGATTGAATGTCTTTCTTTCCATGTCCTACAAGTATTTAGGATTGATGAATATTTCTGAATCATGCGGAAGGAAACATGCCCTTGAAATGTCCTTTCCGGATTGGTCTATTTCGAGTTGATAGGTGTGGGAAACGTAGTTTGCCACTGCCTTGAAATAGTCCTGGTGTTTTGCTTGCGTCAAGTGGATTGGAATTACCCATTTGAGGCCATCACCTGAAGGGGATATAAACAGTAGCTCTGTTTCAAAGTAATGGTCGTTGAGCAATGCCGCCTTGAGTGAAGGAATGTCTTCAATGTGGTCAAAATCGATTGTGAGCAAACCTGAATGTTTTTGAAGGTTTGCGTCATTGCGTTTGGAGAACGTGCCTGAGAAGGTCACATAATCAAAATTTTGAGCCTTGTACTTTCGGGCTTCCTTCGGGTCGGGAATGTTGCGTAGTGTACTGGTACACGAAGCAAATTCATTCCCTTTGATAAGGCGGTACACCTCAACTAAGGAGGCTTTCCGACTTGGTGTTACGTTGGTAACAGGCTTGGTGAAATAGCTGAAAACTGGCGGAGCCGGTTTGATTATTTCAGGAAGAGCAACCGCAGGTTGCGATTCTGCCTGTCTGTAAAAACCTTGCTGCTTACCGATACGCAAATGCAGTTCCTCATTCAGCTTGTCGAGAAGGGCTTGCCCTTCGAGGCTGAAATGCAATGCTGCAAAATCAAAGACATTGCCTTGTGCAATGACTTCTTCGGAATCGGTGTGCGTAGCGCAACCGTCAACCACTTTTACCAACAATGTAGGCTTGTCCGCATTGAAAGGGTTTTTCGCAGGTTTACAGTCCCTTCCCGAAAGGGAAAGGACTGTTTCACCCGGATAGTACTGTCGCAACACATGGGCATAGATATTCAGGCCGTAGTGCGTTTTGTCGAGAATGGCTTTTCTACTTACCTCCATAGTGCTTTGATTTTGAAGGTGAGTAATTGGATTCCAGCAAGGCTTCTATATCGGAAACCTTGTAGTAGAATTTACCATTGATTCGGCTGTAAGGAAGAACCCCACTATCCCGAAGGGATTGGAGGGTTCTTTTACTGATGTGAAGCGTTTGCATCACTACCTGTCCATCAATCCATTCTTCGCTGAACTGCTCCAAACGTGATTTATGGAAATTGAGGAGATAGGCTTTGACTGTTTTAATGTCTTGAGCGAGGGTCAAGATCATATCCATTAGCTCGTTCATAGCTTCACCCTCCCTTTCTTGATTAGGTAATCCGCTGCCCGTTGGTCTATTTCTTCCTGAGTGGAATTGCGGTTGCGAAGCAACCAGCTTTCCAACTCGCTTCTTTTGAAATAGAGCTTCTTTCCATTGGGCTTGTAGTGCGGAATGCTCCCTGCACTTGTCAACTTGTACAAGTGGGATTGGGAAAGCTCCAGATACTGACAAGCTTCATTGAAGTTTAAAACTTCCTTTGTGTAAATCCCCTGGCTCTCAATTAGGCGTTGGAGATTGTCAAGACGTTCTATTATTTCGTCCATTGTCTTACTTATTGAAGAGTTAGAAATGGACACTTGGCCAAATGTCATCCTTGATTGTCAAGGACATAGCAAAGGTCAGAAGGGGTCTCTGGTAGTCTTGAAAATGGAAATTTCAACCTGTGTAACAGGCTGAAATTCAGATACTTTAGGAGATGAGTGGAAATTTGAAATGGTAAATTGACAGAAAATTACCGCAATTTAACCGAGGGGTAAACTGGTGAGCCAGTACTGAGAGTCTATGTATTCCGCTAATGCTTCTGCATTTTGGCGGTAGTTTCTGAATTGTTTGTCGAGGTTGGTCTGATAGCGGTGGTCAAGGAATTTCCGAATATCAACGTCTTTAATCGCCTTCATTGGTTGAAAAGTGCGTGCATTGAAATATCCCTTCTTTATTAATTGGTGGTAGATGGCCGCAAATTCATTTTTCATTCCGTGCTTATCGGTGAAGTTGTAGTTCTCATCAATGTACCCATTTTGGAAAAGAGATTCTTCGAAGCTTGCAAAGCGAGTAGGCGTTTTAATGATGGTTTCATAGGGAAGAATACCCTTCGCATCATTTCTTACATCACCTGATATTGCCTTGAATAGTTTAGATGGTTGTGGTGCGGGTCGGGGGGCAGAAGGACTGGCAACCTGTATTTGTACCGCTTCGGCAATGTGTGAAGGATTTGGTGCCGTATGGTTGAAGTATGTCAGGTAAATATCATCTTCAGTAAGTGGTTCTTCTTTTAACTGATCAGGAAAGCACTCCTGAACTTCCATGTACAGGCGCACAAGCTGGTGTTTGAGGTAGCAGATAATGAAAGCTTCATCATTGGTGGAGGTGTTGGTTTGCAAGGTGCCAAACTTTGGATCGTATTGTTCAGGGCTGTAGTTCTGTTCCTGGATCACCTGGGCAATCTCCCGAAGCTTTTCATTGAGTGTTCTGGTCAATGCCATGTGAACGTGATACTTCTTGGCGTTGGCATTGATACTTTCATTCACCTGCTTGTGGAGGTGGTTCAGGTATTCAGTAGCTTCTGAATCTATCAGGGCTTGGAAGTATTTCCGCTTGTTGTTGAGTGCCTTGGGAAATGAAACTTCAAACTGGGGCTGTACCTGATAGAATGCTTTTTTAAGGTCGTTTAAATCCTGTTTAAACTTCAATTCCGAAACGCCCGACAATAACCACGGGCGAAGATCGAGAAACAGAATCCTGTTGTATGTTTCTAATGATGCGCTCATAGATTCAGTTTGATTTTGTTGGCGGCTTCCTTCTTCTTATCATCAATGATTTTGGCATAGACCTGGGTTGTTTTCAATTCCCTATGGCCTAAGAGCTTTGAAACCGTATAAATGTCTGTTCCTGCTGTAAGCTGTAATGTGGCGTAAGTATGCCGGGCGCAATGGAAAGTAATTGTTTTGGATATTCCGGCTTTCATCATCCATTGCTGCAATTTCAGGTTATGCCAGGCTGAATATTTCAGCCCTTTGAAAACCCTCTCGTCTTTGTCCTGACGTTCTCCAAGTAATCCAAAGGCTTGTTCTGAAATGGGCAAGGTTTCGGCTCCCTTAGTTTTCTTTTGTCTGAAACGGATATAGTACCCCATATCATTGGAGTGCTGCACTTCAGACCAAAGGAGTTTGTTTATGTCTGACCAGCGAAGCCCGGTAAGGCATGAAAAGATGAAAGCTGTTTTCATCTGCGGAATTTCACATTCTGCGTTTACTGCAGCTTGCAGCTCTTCCAGTGTCAAAAATTCTCTTTCCGGTTCACCTTGCTTGAATGCTTCAACTCCTTCACTCGGATTGGTTGGAATGATACCATCCTTTACGGCTTGCTTGAGTGCTGCCCTGAGTTTATTGAAATAGGAGTACTTGGAGTTTTGGGATAGTTTCTGTTCTCCGTGGGCTATGGCCTTTTTATCAAGGAAGTGTTTGAAGTCCTGGACAAATTGCCTATCCACTTCTGAGAAAGCAATGTCATAAGCGCAAAAGGCTTTCAAATGCTTGAGCATACTTGTCCAGTTCCCATGATTTCCGGGGCTGTCCTGCCTTTGGTTGGCCAGCAATTCAACATAAGCAAGGAAGCTGCCTTTTAGCTTCTCCTGATCCCGAAAGCCATAAACTCCGTTTTGGATTTCAATCTGTCGCTGTGCTCGAATGGTTTCGGCTAATTGCATAGTCTTTTTATTGACCTCTTTTTCCTCCTTTGTTCTGGCTTTCGGGTTGAGGTATAGTTTTAGATACTCTGTCTTTCTCTTGCCCTTATGGTAGTAGTCAAGGTATAGGCTGGTTTGTCCGCCCTGGTTGCGTTCTCTTAGTGTTACCTTCATGCTTGAAAAAGTTTTTCGATTGCTGCTCTTTTGATGATAGTACGCCTGCCGATCTTGGCAGCCTGGATATTCCCGTTCTTAATTTGACGGTACAGGGTCATTCTGCTTGCTCCAAGGAGTTTGCAGGTTTCCGCAATGCTGAGGAAATCCTTTTCATTGACTTGCTCTTGGATGAACTCTTGTTTTTGGATTGCAGTAGGGGCTACCTCCTGGAGCTTGGCATCCCTTTGACGTTTTTTGTATGCACGTTTGGCGCAGTTGTCTCCGCAATATTGGGTCACCGTAGTTTTGGCAATAAACTCAGTTCCGCAGTGCTGACAGATTTTGGGTACTCGAATGTTGCTGCTCATGGTGTTTCCTTTTGGTGCTTGTTTCTGTATCAGAGTGTATCCCTTTGTATCGGGATGTATCTCTATGTAACATCAATTCGCCAGTGTTTAAAATATCTGTTGCTAACAACAAGTTTGTTGCTATCAGCAACAGATTAGAAACAAATATAAGTAAAAAATGGAAACTTAGCAACAAATAAAGGAAGTAAAAACCGCCCAAAAGCAAGTAAAAGAAGGGTTTAGTGTATCAATGGAAATGTAATTACTTTCCAATGCAAAATTTACTAAATATATTGCCCAACAAATCATCGGTTGTGATCTCTCCAGTAATCTCACCTAAATAATGCAACGACTGACGAATGTCCATAGCTAAAAAGTCGCCGGTGATGTTGACTTCTAGTCCTTCGGTAACTTTCATTAATGCTTCATAAGCTTTTGAAAGGGCTTCAAAATGGCGGTAGTTGCTAACTGTAACATCACTGTTGGTTACGATATTACTTTTTACTAATTCCACCAAATGAGCGCACAACTCGTTCACATTGGTTTTTTGCAAAGCAGATAAATAATGCACGTCTTCTAGCCCTACAAATTTGTCTAAAATAGCAGACGGAACTTCTTTTTTCTCGTTCAGTTCGTCTTCTAGTTTGTTGGCGACTACTATTAGTCTTTTATTAGTATCAACAATACGCGCTTGAATGGTCGCAACGGTTTTTTGAATTTCTACTTTGGTGCTTTTCTTGGCATCTACCAAATATAAAATAACAGTCGCTTGATCTACTTTTTGATAGGTTTTAGTAATGCCTATATTTTCTACCACATCGGTAGTTTCACGCAATCCAGCAGTATCAATAAAACGGAATATTATTCCGCCCAAGTTCACTTCGTCTTCTATTGCATCTCGGGTAGTTCCTGCTATGTCTGAAACGATAGCGCGTTCTTCGTTTAGGATAGCATTTAATAAAGTAGATTTTCCTACATTGGGTTCACCTACAATGGCAATTGGAACACCATTTTTCAACACATTTCCTGCAGAGAAAGATTGGATTAAGTTATAAAGTACAACAGTCAATCGACCAACCAGCTCTTTCAAATCATCTCGATCAGCAAATTCTACATCCTCTTCACCAAAATCAAGTTCCAACTCAATCAAAGAGGCAAAATGAATCAATTCATCCCGCAAGGTTTTAATCTTATCAGAAAAACCTCCACGCATTTGATTCATGGCCAATTCATGTGCACCTTCAGATTCTGAAGCGATTAAATCAGCCACTGCTTCCGCTTGCGCTAAATCTAATTTCCCATTGACGAAAGCACGTTGAGTAAACTCACCAGCTTTTGCAAATCGAGCACCATTTTTCAAGCAAAGAGCAATCACTTTTCCCAGAATAAAAGAAGAACCATGGCAAGAAATTTCGACACTGTCCTCACCAGTATAAGAATTTGGACCCTTGAATAAACTCACCAAAACTTCATCGATGATTTTATTGTCTTCTCTGACAGTTCCAAAGTGGATGGTGTGAGAAGCTTGTTTCGTTAAGTCTTTTCCGTAAAAAATAGTGTTGGCAATTTCATATGCATTCGATCCCGATAATCTTATAATTCCTATCGCTCCAGTGCCGGATGGAGTAGCTAATGCACAAATGGTTTCTTGAGTCGTATACACAAATGCGAAATTAATGAATCAATGTAACAAAGTACCAATCTATCAATGAATTCATAATTAAATTGTTCTTTGTGCGCTTTGTGAAACCCTTTGCGCCCTTTGTGGTTTATTATAGTATAAATCCTGTCGTTCACTACCATTTAAAAACTATCTTTAAAACGTGAATTATTTAGCTCATTTTTACCTCGCCAATGGCGATAAAGGACGAATGGTTGGCAATTTTATAGCCGATCATATTGTTGGCAAACAATACTTAGATTTTCCTGAACCCATTCAGCAAGGAGTACTGCAGCACAGAGCCATAGATACATTTACCGATGAACATCCGGTGGTGTTGGATAGTAAAAAAAGATTGCGACCGATTTTTCATAAATTTTCTCCGGTCATAGTGGATGTGTTTTATGATTATTTATTGGCAAAAAGATGGAGCGACTACTCCAAACAAAACCTTGAAGTTTTCACCTTGAATGCGTACGATGTTATCAATGAATTTCATCACTTGTTGCCCCAAAAAGCATTGCATATGTTCAGTTATATGCAACGCGACAATTGGTTGTATAACTACCGCAAAATTGAAGGTATCGACCGGGCTTTAACTGGAATGTCGCAACGAACATTAAGTGGCTCAAAAATGGAATTAGCTGCTGAGTACCTTCGTAAAGATGAAGCGCTTTATTTAGCAGAGTTTGATGCCTTTTTTCCTGAATTAATAAGGCATGCGTCTAGTTTTGAAGATCAATAAATCGATTAATCATTAGGGATCAATTACCTTTCAATTACAATTCCGCCAATACTCAAGCGCACCTTTTTACTTTTCGCCTCGATTGCTTTTTGTTCTTCTTCGGCGTTAGTGAGGTTCAGTCGTTTTTTAACTTCAAATAATAATAGACCGCTCATGTACTTTAAAGATTCATTGGTATCCATGATAGGCTCAGGTTTGGGTTGAATCTTTTTTGGTTTTACTTGAATAGAAGTAGTGTCTTTGGATGGCACCGATTGTTGCGCTTTAGAAACTAAACCACAACTGATAAAAAATATAAAAAATAGAATTCGTATCATTAAAATCGGAAAAGCTGTTTATCTTGTTTAGGTGAATGCAAATTATACAAATCTTGGATAAAACGACCCAATCATCCGTATTAAAATGTGAAAATTGTCAATATGAATTGAACGAATCGTTTAATTATTGCCCCAATTGTAGCCAAAAGGTTGCCTTTTCAAACAAATTGAGCGAGTTGTTTTCTCACTTTTTAAGCGATTATTTTACATTTGATTCTAAAATTGGTCGAAGTTTACGTCCATTGTTAACTCGTCCTGGTTATTTAACTCAACAATTTATAAGCGGAAAGCGAGAACATTACATCCAACCATTAAGGATGTTTATCTTTTTGAGTATTATCTTTTTCTTGTTGCTGAGCATTTCTGCTAGCTTAAGGACTGATCAATTAGTTGAATCAATTAATCAAACGACACTAGATAGTGACTTTGGGGATGCATTTTGGGATCGGTTTTTTGGTGCTTTGTTGCCGAAACTGTTTTTCTTCTTACTTCCAATTTTTGCATTAATGCTGGCGCTATTGTATCGTAAGAAACGATTTAATCTACTGACCCATTTTCTATTTTCACTTCATTTTCATTCTACCGTATTTTTAATCGGAATTATTTATGAATTAACGAGTATTGGGATTGCTCAAATGGGATATTATTTCGTCAATACCATCCTTTTGGTTTTAGCTTTCACTTATTTGATTTTTAACCTATGGAAAGCCCTGAAAGTCGTTTATAAAGACAATTGGAAGAAGACAAGTCTTAAAATGGGAATCTTGGGAATTTTGTATACGCTTTTACTAGTCTGTTCGACATTTATATTATTTGCCTTGAGCTTAAATCATTAATTTTGCGACTTAAATAGTTAGGTCATGAAAATAGGAATCATAAGAGAAGGCAAAACTCCACCAGACAAGCGAGTACCATTCACACCAAAACAATGTCAGTTGATGGTGAGTAGATACCCTCAATTGGAGTTGGTTGTTCAATCGAGTCCGATTAGAGCCTTTTCAGATCAAGAATATAGAGATTTGGGGATTACTGTGCAGGAAGATATTTCAGATAGCGATGTTATTTTCGGAGTAAAGGAAGTGCCGATAGAGATGCTACATGCTGATAAAACACATTTTTTCTTTTCTCATACCATTAAAGAACAGCCGTATAATAGAAAGTTATTATTGGCCATTATGGAAAGAAGCATCAAAATGGTTGACTACGAATGCTTGACCGATAAAAAGGGAAAGCGACTGGTTGGTTTTGGACGATACGCCGGAATTGTAGGCACATACAATGGTCTTTTAGCATATGGTAAAACGACCAATGCTTTTGCTTTAAAGTCAGCTAATCTATGTGAGGATCGGGTAGAAATGGAAGGCGAGTTGAAAAAAGTTAAGCTACCATGCAATTTTAAGATAGTTCTAACAGGGACAGGAAGAGTAGGCAAGGGAGCTCTAGAGATTTTGAGAAAATTGAACCTGAAAGAAGTGAAGCCAATGGAGTTTTTAAACGAAGCGTTTAATGAGCCAGTTTATACTGTCCTTGGAGTAAAGAGCTATAATAAACGCTTGGATGGAGGAGAGTTTAAGACGAGTGAATTTTATGAAGCACCTGAACAGTTTGAAAGTAATTTTTATCGTTTTGCCCAAGTAGCAGATATGTATATTCCTTGCCATTATTGGGATTCAGAAGCACCATTTATTTTCACAAAAGAGGACATGAAGAAGGATGACTTTAAGATTAGAACCATAGCTGATATAAGTTGTGACATTGATGGCCCAGTGGCGTCTACAATTCGTCCATCGACTATTGTTGACCCAATCTATTATGTCAACAGAATGACCGGAGAGGAAACAACAGAAATTAATTCAGATACAATTACCGTAATGGCGGTAGACAACCTACCTTGTGAGTTGCCAAAAGATGCATCAGAAGATTTTGGTAACGAATTAATCAATAACATTTTACCTAATTTATTAGGCACTGATAATGATCGAATTATTTATCGAGCTACGATTACCGAGCGTGGTGAATTAAACGATGAATACGAGTATTTGCAAGGATATGTGGAAGGTTAATCAATTTAACGATTGAGATAATGTATTAGTGAATCAATTTTGTATTTGTTATCAATCCCGAAGGGATGCTAGGATTATAGTATAAATAGTGAATGAATAAAACCCTGAAAGGGTGACATAAATTATGGCTGGTACATTTTCACAGATTTATATTCAATATGTTTTTGCTGTAAAGGGAAGGGAAAACCTTCTACAGAAACCTTGGCGTGAAGAGGTGTTTAAATATATGACAGGTATCATAAAAGGTAAAAATCAAAAACCGATTATAGTTAATGGTGTCGCCGATCATGTACACATCTTTGTTGGGTTAAAGCCTTCAATTAGTATTTCTGATTTAGCTAGAGATATTAAGAACAATTCTTCGAAATTCATTAACGAACAGAAATTTAGTAATGTGAAATTTTCCTGGCAAGAAGGATATGGAGCATTTTCATATTCCCATTCTCAGATTGGTGATGTTTATCAGTATATCGCTAATCAGGAAGATCATCATAGAAATAAATCTTTTAAAGAAGAGTATTTGGATTTTCTTCAAAAATTTGAAGTTGAATACAACGAAAAATATCTATTTGAATGGTTGTGATGAAGGAATATCACCCTTTCAGGGTTAGTTAAACATTCCAAGTTATATAGACTACAATAATTTCATCCCTTCGGGATTCAGAAAAATTATTATTCGGTAGTAGATAATCCCTTGGGGTGAAAATATTATAGAAAGGTAAAATGTTGGTAAATATCTACCCTGTGGGGTTCGAAATATCTTATAATAATTTCACAAAGGTTATGAATAATCTATCACCCTTTCAGGGTTTTCTTTCGTATTTAGTTTGTTACTAGAATAATGTCATCCCTTCGGGATTTGGATAGCCTATTAATAATTAATCAATGAAGTATTGCATCATTTCATTTTAATTTCTGTCCTAAATTAGTTGGGTTAGTTGTTCGGTAAAAAATCAACGTAACGCAATAGAGAAGCAATCCCGCAGGGATGAAATGATTATAGCACATCATTAATGCAGGATAGTTAAACCCCGAAGGGGTGATATAGAAGAATATCCCTTAGAAAATTAAAAAGCCAACTCCTTCAACCCTTCAATAGTCTTTTCTGGATTATTGGAGCCAAAAACATAACTACCGGCAACTAGCACATCAGCACCACATTCGACTAATTCTTTTGCATTTTTATTACTTACACCGCCGTCGATTTCAATTAATGCAGAGCTGTTTTTTCTGGTGATTAATGCCTTTAGTGCTTTGATTTTGTCGTACGTATTCTCAATGAAAGACTGTCCACCAAATCCCGGGTTAACAGACATTAAGCAAACTAAATCGATATCTTGGATAATGTCTTCTAATAAATGAATAGAAGTATGCGGATTCAATGCCACACCCGCTTTCATTCCTTCTGCTTTTATTGCTTGAATGGTTCGGTGAAGATGAGTGCAAGCCTCATAGTGCACGGTTAAAATGTCTGCTCCTGCAGCTTTAAAGTCTTTGATATACTTATCAGGCTCCACAATCATTAAATGCACATCAAAAGTCTTGGTTGCGTGCTTCTTGATCGCTTTGATTACAGGTAGCCCAAAAGAAATGTTAGGAACAAATACACCATCCATCACATCAATGTGATAATAGTCTGCTTTACTAGTATTGATTAGTTCGCAAGCAGGTAATAAGTTTGCAAAATCTGCTGATAGGATGGAAGGAGCTACTAAGTGTGACATTTCTATTTTTTTTGCAAAGGTACTATTCAAAACATAAAAAACCCTTCTCGAATTCTCGAGAAGGGTGAATATTTGTTAACCTAAATACGTTTTTAAATTTTTACAGCGAGTATTTATCCGCAGTCTTCGAATGGCTTTTTCTTTTATTTGCCTCACTCTTTCACGAGTCAGGTCAAAGTGTTCGCCAATTTCTTCCAGAGTTAAAGGATGTTTTCCGGCTAATCCGAAATAGAAACGAATCACATCTGCTTCACGCGCCGTCAAGGTAGTGAGTGTTCGTTCAATTTCATTTTTTAAAGATTCTCTCAATAATAAATCATCTGGCTCAGGACTATCCATGTTCTGCATCAAGTCAGACATGTTGCTGCTATCATCGTCAGAAGAAATAGGAGCATCTATGCTCACATGGCGACCTGAATGTCTGATGTTATCTTTTACATCACTAGCAGTTAAGTCAAGTATGTCTGCAATCTCATCATTGGATGGCTCTCGCTCAAATTTTTGTTCAAGCTCTGAAAATGCGCGTTTAATTTTATTGATTGATCCAATTTTATTTAAAGGCAATCGTACAATTCTGGCTTGTTCTGCTAAGGCTTGTAAAATAGATTGACGAATCCACCAAACAGCATAGGAGATAAATTTAAATCCTCTTGTTTCATCAAATCGTTGGGCGGCTTTGATGAGTCCTAAATTACCTTCATTGATTAAGTCGGGGAGTCCCAACCCTTGGTTTTGATATTGTTTTGAAACAGATACCACAAACCTTAAATTGGCTTTGGTTAATTTTTCTAAAGCTAAAGCGTCACCTTGTTTGATTTTTCTTGCTAATTCAACCTCCTCTTCTGCAGAAATCAAATCGACTCTGCCAATCTCCTGTAAATACTTGTCAAGAGAAACCGTTTCTCTATTGGTGACCTTCTTAGTAATTTTTAGTTGCCTCATGAAATGGGTTTGGTTTTGGTTAATACTTAAGTTGGTCTCGAAAACGAAATCCCATAAATTTAACGAAAATTAACGTCCAAACTTTATACGTACGTAATTTTTATTACTGCTTCAATATTTTTTTTTAATTCTAGAATCTTGAAATCTCATTTATAAGCAATAGCAAAAAAAAAGAGGAGATAAATAATTTATCTCCTCTTTCTAAAATATAATTAAAAGCAATTAAGCTTTTTCTTCAGCTTTTTCAGGCTTAGGCAATAATGCTTTTCTTGAAAGTTTTAGTTTCTTCGTTTTAGGATCAATTGCAATCAATTTCACTTCAACGATTTGACCTTCTTTCAATTCGTCCTCTACTTTGTCAACTTTGTGGTGAGCAATTTCTGAAATATGTAGCAAACCGTCTTGACCTGGAATTACTTCAATAAAAGCTCCAAATGCTACGATAGATTTTACTTTTCCTTTGTACACTTCACCTACTTCAGGAACTGCAGTAATGGCTTTAATTCTAGCCAATGCATCCTGAGCACCTTCACCGTTTGTAGATACGATATCAATTACACCTTTCCCATCCACTTCTTCCAATACGATTGTTGTACCAGTTTCTTCTTGAATAGATTGAATAATTTTTCCACCTGGTCCGATTACTGCTCCAATCATTTCTTTAGGAATAGTAATTTGAATGATTCGTGGTGCATTAGTTTTGTAATCTTCTCTAGGAGCAGAAAGTGTTTTCATCATTTCTCCTAAGATGTGCATACGACCTTCTTTCGCTTGATTTAAAGCTTGCTCTAAAATCTCGTAAGATAAACCTTCAACTTTAATGTCCATCTGACAAGCAGTGATACCATCTTTTGTTCCGGTTACTTTAAAGTCCATGTCACCCAAGTGATCTTCATCACCCAAGATATCAGAAAGGACAGCAAATTTACCGTCTTTACCGCTGATCAATCCCATCGCGATACCACTTACTGGTTTCTTGATTTTTACTCCTGCATCCATCAACGCTAGCGTTCCTGCACAAACAGTCGCCATAGACGATGAACCATTAGATTCTAAAATGTCAGAAACAACACGAATGGTGTAAGGGTTTTCATTTCCTGTTGGAATCATTGGTTTCAAAGCTCTCATTGCTAAGTTACCGTGACCAACTTCTCTTCTGCCTGGACCTCTATTTGGACGAGTTTCTCCTGTAGAAAAAGATGGGAAGTTGTAATGCAAAATGAATTTATCAGAACCTTCGAAAAGTGCTGCATCAATTCTTTGCTCATCTAGTTTAGTTCCCAAAGTTACAGAGGTTAACGATTGAGTTTCTCCTCTTGTAAATACTGCAGAACCGTGAGATCCTGGCAAGTAATTAACTTCTGACCAAATTGGACGAATCTCAGTAGTTTTACGCCCATCTAAACGAATCTTCTCGTTTAATACCGCGTCTCTTACTGCTTCTTTTTCTACATCATGGAAATACTTTCCAATCAAGAATTTATTTTCTCCTGCTGTTTCTTCATCTAAAGTAGCAACAAAGTTTTCTTTCACTTCTTTAAATAAACGAGCTCTTTCGTATTTGTCAGCTAATCCATTTTTTGCAATATCATAGCAAGGTTGGTAACAAGCAGCTGCGATTTGCTTATTCAAATCTTCGTTACTTTTTTCGTGATTGTACTCACGCTTTACTTTTGCTTTTTCAATTTGAGCAGCTAGTTTATTAATTCCATCTAACTGGATTCTAATCTTATCGTGCGCTAACTTGATCGCTTCTAACATTTCTGCTTCAGAAACTTCTAACATTTCACCTTCTACCATTACTACACTATCTTGAGTTGCAGCAACCATAATATCGATGTCAGCAGATTTCATTTGAGAAAAAGTTGGATTAGTGATCCACTCTCCATCAATTCTTACCACTCTTACTTCAGATATTGGTCCATTAAAAGGAATGTCTGAAACTGCTAATGCTGCAGATGCAGCTAAACAAGCCAATGCATCTGGCTGTGTATCGTCTCCTGAAGAGATCAATGAAATTTGTAATTGTGTGTCTGCATGGTAGTCACTAGGGAATAGTGGACGTAATGCTCTATCTACTAGTCTACAAACTAATATTTCATAATCTGATGATCTTGTTTCACGCTTTAAAAATCCACCTGGAAACTTTCCTGCTGCAGAGAATTTTTCTCTGTAATCTACCATTAATGGCATAAAGTCCACGTCTTCACCAGCTGTTTTTGCTGATACTACAGTTGCCAATAACATGGTATCACCTTGTTTTACAACTACTGCTCCGTCTGCTTGCTTTGCTAATTTTCCTGTTTCGATCGTAATGGTCGTTCCATTACCTAAATCGATTGTTTGTTCAAATCCTAATTTTGACATAATTTATTGTTTTCTTTTGTCAGTTGATAAATAAAAAAAGGGGGACATGTAAAAACAGTCCCCCAAATGATTCTTATGCTATGTAAATTAAAGTCGTGTTCAAGAAATTACTTTCTAATTCCAAGATCTTTAATTAATTCTCTGTATTTGTTAATGTCGTTGTCTTTTAAGTAATCTAAAAGATTTCTTCTTTTACCTACTAATCTTACCAATGAACGCTCAGTGTTAAAATCTTTATGATTTCTTTTCAAGTGCTCTGTAAGATGACTAATTCTATGAGTAAATAAAGCTATTTGTCCTTCTGTAGAACCAGTGTTTGTCTTCTTCTCTCCGTATTTCTCGAAAAATCCTTCTTTAATTTCTGTAGTAAGATACATATCTATTCTTTTATTCTTGTAAATTTTAAGGCTGCAAATGTAATAATTTTATTTAAAAATAGATTACTTTTTAAATAAATTCAACACTTGAATTAATTTTTGTTTTAAATCTTTTCGATTCACTATAAAATCAAGGAAACCATGCTCTAAAACAAATTCTGCAGTTTGAAAATCTTTAGGCAAATCTTTACCTATCGTTTCTTTTACTACTCTTGGTCCAGCAAAGCCAATTAAAGCTCCTGGTTCTGAAATATTAATGTCACCCAACATCGCAAATGAAGCAGTGATACCTCCTGTTGTCGGATCCGTTAATAAACTGATGTAAGGAATTTTTGCTTTAGATAACTGCGAAAGTTTAGCAGAAGTTTTTGCCATTTGCATCAATGAAAATGCAGCTTCCATCATTCTTGCTCCACCCGATTTTGATATCATCAAAAAAGGAATATTGTGTGCAATGGAATAGTCAATTGCTCGTGCTATTTTTTCTCCAACTACAGAACCCATTGATCCACCAATAAAAGCAAAGTCCATCGCAGCCACTACTAATTGAGTGTCGCCGATATCACCTACAGCTGTTCTAACTGCATCCTTTAATTTGGTTTTCTTTTGAGTCGCTTTTAAACGATCTGTATATTTTTTGGTGTCGGTGAACTTTAATGGATCACCTGATGTCATGTCTGCATTTAGCTCCAAGTATTTTCCATCATTAAATATGATTTTAAAATACTCTTCAGAGCTTGCACGTTCGTGATAGCCACATTCTTCACATACCTTTTGATTGTCGATATGATCATTATTAGGCACTACATGCTTGCATTTTGGACAACTGTACCAAAGGCCTTCAGGTAATTCTTTCTTCTCCTTAGTAGGTGTAAGAATTCCTTCTTTTATTCGTTTGAACCAACTCATTTGCTCTTCTGTCTCCAATATTTTTAGCTTATTGTGATTTCTTTCGCAAGGTAAACATCTTGGATGGCATTCAATAATTGAATGCCTTCGTTAACTGGTTTTTGAAAGGCTTTTCTTCCCGAAATCAATCCGTGTCCACCTGCTTTTTTGTTGATTACAGCGGTAGTTACAGCTTCTGATAAATCCGAAGCTCCTGCCGATGCACCACCTGAATTAATTAATCCATTTCGTCCCATATAACAATTAGCTACTTGGTAACGACATAAATCAATTGGGTGATCAGTTGTTAATTCAGAATAAACGTTTTTATGTGTTTTACCAAAATTAATGGCATTATAACCGCCATTATTGGTTGGTAATTTTTGCTTGATAATATCTGCTTGAATAGTCACACCCAAATGATTTGCTTGAGCAGTTAAGTCAGCAGCAGTGTGGTAGTCTACTCCGTCTTTTTTGAAACCTGAGTTTCTTAGGTAGCACCATAAAATAGTCGCCATACCCAATTCGTGAGCTCTTTCAAATGCCTGGGCAATTTCTACGATTTGTCGGTTACTGTCGTCAGATCCGAAATAAATAGTAGCTCCAACAGCTGTAGCTCCTAAGTTCCATGCTTCATCTACAGAACCAAAAGAGATCTGAGAATACGTTTCTGGATAGGTTAAAAATTCATTGTGGTTTAATTTTACAATAAATGGTATTTTGTGCGCATATTTTCTTGAACAAGAAGCCAATACTCCAAAGGTAGATGCTACTGCATTACAGCCACCGTCCATTGCTAATTTGATAATATTCTCAGGATCAAAATAAATAGGGTTTGGTGCAAATGAAGCTCCAGCTGAATGTTCGATTCCTTGATCAACAGGTAAAATAGAAACATAACCAGTATTTGCCAATCGTCCATGTCCGTATAATGCTGCTAAGCTTCTCAAAACCTGTGGACTTCTGTTGGTGTCCTTAAACACATTATCGATAAAGTCAGCACCTGGTAAGTGTAGCATATCTTTACTGATGGTCTTGCAATTATGATTCAGTAAATAGTCTGATTCTTTACCTAGTAAGTCTACAATATTGTTATAGGACATTTTGTTTCTTTTTATAAATTGATAATATACTGGAGGACAAAACTAATAAAATTATAAAAGATGTCACTTTTGTTGTACTCCTAAATTTCGTGATTTATCAACCATTTGTTCTACTTAATTTTCTGCATGGCTTTTTCAAATTCTTGGAGCACATTTTTAGGCAAGTTTAAATGGGTAACGAATCGAATTTGATTATGTCCCATTTGTACTGCAAGTATTCCATTTTCCTTTAGTTGGCTCAAAAAATCAACTGTAGTGATTCGATCAGAATGAACAAATATGACAATGTTAGTTTCTACTTTTAGAACATGCTCTACCAAAGGATGACCGTTTACAATTTCGGCTAATTGTATGGCCAATTGGTGATCTTCCCTCAATCGTTCGACATTATTTTTGAGCGCAAACAATCCTGCGGCAGCTAAAAAACCTGCTTGTCGCATTCCACCTCCCAATATCTTTCTAATTCTTCTCGATTTTTTAATGAATGAATGATTTCCTAATAATAAAGAACCAACCGGAGCACCCAAACCTTTCGAAAGACAGATTGAAATTGAATCGAATTGTTCGCCATAATCTTTTGGTGTTTGTTCTGTTTCGACGATGGCATTGAATAATCGAGCTCCATCTAAATGAAAAGGAAGTTGATGTTGCTGACAAAGTGCGGCTATCTTTTTTATTTCCTCGAAATCATAAATACTTCCTCCGCCTTTATTGCAGGTGTTTTCTATCGAGACTAATTGTGTGGGTGGTGCATGAACATCATCTGGATTTATATTTTGAGCAATATTTTCAGCTGTAATTCTGCCACGATCTCCATCCAATAATCGAGTGGATAATCCTGAATTGAAACCAATTCCTCCTCCTTCATATCGATATATATGCGCAATGTCGCTGCAGATCACTTCTCCGGGACTATTGGTATGCACTTTTATAGCAATTTGATTGGTCATTGTGCCAGAAGGACAGAATAAAGCTGCTTCCATTCCAAATAAATCGGCAGCATAAGTTTCTAGATCAATTATTGTTGGGTCATCACCCAATACATCGTCACCCACTTTAGCTTGCATCATTGCGGTTAACATTGATGGGGTTGGTTGAGTTACTGTATCACTTCGAAGATCAATTATCATATATTTGTGGTCTTATTTTTCTAATGGCCAATTTACGACCTATGCGATTAATTACCTTCCTTGCTTTGTTTTTATTTCTTTCAACTGCATTTGCTCAGGAGGAAAGAGTTGATGAATACAATCGGAACCTTGATGATCTAACCATGCCTAAAAAAGGACCCAATAAGGCAAAGTACACCCACGCTTTTTTAGCATATGGATTTATAATTGGCGCTTCTGAGGGAGATAGTAGCGCTATTAAATACGGTAACTCAACTACTTTTAGTGTTGGAATTCGTTCAAAGTACAGATTGTCGAAGTTTTATGAATTGGGATATGAAGTTTCTTATTTAAGAACCCGATATATTCCAGTTCAAGATTCGTTGAAAAATTTACCAAATGCGGTGCAACACGATATGGAAATGTTGGCAAACAACGCCTTAGAAGTAGTTTTCTTTAATCGATTCAAACTAAAAAATAAAGACCATTCCGCTGGAATTTTCATCGACCTTGGTGCCTATGCGAATTGGAATTACAGGAATGTGCATTACACTAAAGACGAAGATATTACTCCAGGTTCAGGAAGAACTGTTGTGAAAAATTATTTCCTCGATTATATGAACGACTATGCCTATGGTGTGTCTGCTCGATTGGGTTTCAATCGATTTGCTATTGATTTCAGGTATCGTTTGTCTGATGTTTTTGACTCTAAAGCAACGTATGGTGAATTGCCCAATATGGTAATTGGATTGCAATTGGGATTGCATCAATAGTCTTACATCCCCATTCCTGGCAACATTCCTTTTGCAACTCCTGCCATTTCGGCATTGGAAACATTTTCTGCTTTTTCGATGGCTTTATTAATGGCTACGATCATTAAATCTTCAATTTGCTCTTTATCGCCCTCAGCCATTAAGCTGTCTGCAATGGTAATAGAAGTTACTTTTTTATTGGCTGTAGCCACTACTTTTATTAGCCCACTTTCAGCTTCTCCTTCAACACTAATCGTATCTAATCTTTTTTTAATTTCTTCGGTTTGTTGCTGCATTTCTTTCAGCTTACCCATCATATCTCCAAACATATTCTAATCTTTTTTTTCAAATTTTTTATTGATAACATACATAGAAACTAGCCACATTGCACATGCAATTATCGCCACATATCTGGTCACATCACTTTCCTCACCAAAGATAAAAAAGCTAATTCCGATGATGCCAAACAGTATAATGGCGACAATTCCTTTGACTTGATCTTTTCTGTACATGCGGCAAATTTAGTAAACTCTTCGTGGATTAATACGCTTCCATTTTCACTACTTTTGACTTTAAATATCCAGAAATGATGAATGTAATTTTATTTGACGATCATTACCGAACTGATTTAATGCCGTTTACTTTTACAAGACCTGCGGCAAATATTCGAATCGGTATTGATACAATAGCTGAAAAGTGGGAAAGGCTGTTAAATACGACTGTTTCCTATTTAACAGCTGATTATTTATCAAATAAGTATACAACATCGTTTGCAGAAACTAACCTCTATATAAACGGTCGGTTTTTGCCTAATCCAGATTTAATCAAAGAAATTGAAGAATTGGGGCATGAAGTAGCCTTATTTGTTAACGACGAATTGATTGCCTTTAAGTCTACTCAAAAATTTACTTTTACAAGTATTCAGGAAGTGGAGGGAACAAAACTGTGTTCAGTAGAATCGATCTCTATCCAACATTGGTCGTCGATTTTTAAAAATAATGGATCAGCATTGAATCAAGACTTTCAGGAAATTACCCGAGGCCGAAAAAGTCAACCCATTGATGCATCAAATACAGTGTTAGGTGATGCGGATTTGATATTCTTAGAAGAAGGAGCAGAGTTAGAAGCAGCAATCTTGAATACTAAAAATGGCCCGATTTATATAGGTAAGGACGCTGAAATTATGGAAGGCAGTATCGTAAGAGGACCTTTTGCGATGAACGAACATGCTACCTTAAAATGTGCCACTAAAATTTATGGTCCAACTACAATTGGGCCTCACTGCAAGGTAGGAGGAGAGGTAAATAATTCGGTAATATTTGGCTATTCTAATAAAGGTCATGAAGGATTCTTGGGAAATTCAGTAATTGGAGAATGGTGCAACTTAGGAGCAGATACGAATAATTCGAATTTAAAAAATAATTATGGTTCAGTGAGTTGTTGGAACTATTCTACGGATCAATTTGAAGATACTGGCTTGCAGTTTTGTGGATTGGCGATGGGCGACCATTCTAAAAGTGGCATCAATACAATGTTCAATACCGGAACCGTGGTTGGCGTTTGTGCCAATGTTTTTGGTGGTGGATTTCCTTTGAAACACATTCCAAGTTTTAGTTGGGGAGGAAGCGAAGGCTTCGAAACTTTCCGATTGGAAAAAGCATTTGAAGTTGGCCAACGAATGATGGAGCGCAGAGGAATCAACTTAGATGAAACAGATCAATCCATTTTAACGGCAATTTTTAATCAAACAGCTGAATATCGAGATTAATAAATTGACAGAATTGCCGATTGCTGAAATTGGCACAACCCTTGAAATAACCCACCCCTGAATTAAAATTGGTAACCATCGAAAGATCGTCTGCCATTTTGACTAAAAAACGAGAGGAGATAAGATGAAGAATAGCTTTAATTTCGATCACTTACATTTTTCTGGAATGATCGATGATGAGACAGAATTTATACCATTGATGACATCGGAAGACGAAGAGAATATGAACTCTGAGGAAACTCCTGATGAACTGCCAATTTTACCTTTGAAAAATACAGTACTTTTTCCAGGTGTTGTGATTCCAATTACAGTTGGAAGAGACAAATCCATTAAATTGATTCAAGATGCCAATAAGGGTGACAAAACCATTGGAGTAGTGGCTCAATTGGATGATAAGATTGAAGATCCAGTATTCGAACAAATGAATAAAGTTGGAACGGTAGCGAAGATTTTGAAAATGTTCCGCATGCCTGATGGAAACACCACGGTGATCATCCAAGGTAAAAAACGATTTCAAATTGTAGAATTGACTGCCAACGAACCTTATCACAGGGCAAAAGTAGAAGCGTATGAAGTAGCAGATGTGCCAACGGATCAATCTTTTAATGCGTTAATAGATTCTATCAAAGATATGTCGTTGCGAATTATTGATAATTCACCAAACTTGCCTTCTGAAGCTTCATTTGCAATTAAAAATATTGAGAGCCCATCGTTCTTGATCAATTTTATTGCGAGTAATATGAATGCAACAGTGGCGCAAAAGCAACATATACTTTCTGAGAAAGATACCAAGGAGCGCTCCCTGATGTTGTTGACGCATTTGTCGAAAGACTTACAACTATTGGAGTTGAAAAACGACATTCAGAGTAAGGTAAAAACAGACATCGATAAACAGCAGAAGGAATATTTCTTGCACCAACAAATGAAGATGATTCAAGAGGAGTTAGGCGGAAATCCTCAAGAACAAGAAGTGTCGGAGTATAAGAAAAAGGCACTGAAGAAGAAATGGACGAAAGAAGTAAAAGAACGTTTTGAGAAAGAGTTGGGAAAACTTCAACGTATGAATTCTTCTTCTGCTGAGTATTCCGTTCAAGTCAATTACGTGGAAACACTATTGGATTTACCTTGGAGCGAGTATACAAAAGATAAATTCGACCTAAAGAAGGCACAAAAAGTATTGGACAGAGATCACTTCGGATTGAAAGAAGTGAAGAAAAGGATCATTGAGCATTTAGCTGTTTTAAAGCTAAAAGGCGATATGAAATCTCCTATTCTATGTTTATACGGACCTCCCGGAGTTGGTAAAACCTCTTTGGGTAAATCAGTGGCTGAAGCATTGGGGAGAAAATATGTTCGCATGTCATTGGGTGGTTTGAGAGACGAGGCTGAATTGAGAGGACACCGAAAAACATACATCGGTGCGATGCCTGGACGAGTATTACAAAGTTTAAAAAAGGCCAAGACTTCGAATCCGGTGTTTGTATTGGATGAAATTGATAAGTTAGGTTCTGACCATCATGGAGACCCATCTTCAGCTATGTTAGAAGTGTTGGATCCTGAGCAAAATAGTACTTTCTATGACAATTTTATAGAAATGGATTATGACTTGTCTAAGATATTGTTCATCGCTACAGCAAATAGTTTAAGTACGATACAACCGGCATTAAGAGACCGAATGGAGATCATTGAAATCAATGGTTATACAGTTGAGGAAAAGATCGAGATTGCTAAAAAGCATTTAATTCCAGGGTTGTTAGAATCTCATGGAATTAAAAAAGCAGATGTCGTGATCTCGAAAGAAATCATTGAAAAGGTATGTGAAGAATACACGAGAGAGTCTGGTGTTCGAGGGTTAGAGAAAAAGTTGGCAAGTATCGTTCGTTATGCAGCTAAGTCAATTGCTCTAGAAGAAGAGTACAATCCAAAGATTTCGGTATCTGATTTACAATCTATTTTAGGGCCTGGTCATTCTAAAGATAAATACCAAGGAAACGATGTAGCCGGCGTGGTTACAGGATTAGCCTGGACTTCTGTGGGTGGTGATATTTTATTCATAGAAACGAGTTTGAGTAAAGGGAAAGGGAAATTTACCTTGACTGGAAACCTAGGGAATGTGATGAAAGAGTCAGCAACCTTGGCATTGGAATATTTAAAAGCACATTCAGAAGCATTAGACTTGGATGCTGAAGTATTCGAAAACTGGAATGTTCACTTACACGTGCCAGAAGGAGCAACTCCAAAAGATGGTCCATCGGCAGGTATTTCCATGATGACTGCTTTGGCATCTGCATTTACCCAGCGAAAAGTAAAGAAGAACCTAGCAATGACAGGTGAGATTACTTTAAGAGGTAGAGTATTGCCAGTAGGAGGAATCAAGGAAAAGATTTTAGCTGCTAAGCGTGCTGATATTAAAGAGATCATTTTGTCGATAGACAATAAGAAAGACATTGATGAAATTGATGCTGCTTATTTAAAAGGGTTAAAGTTTCATTATGTTACAGAAATGATTGAAGTAATTGATTTGGCATTATTGAAAACAAAAGTAGATAACCCGATTAAGATTAGTTAAGTAGAGAGTGTATAAAATTGAAAAACCTCATTCCTATATAGGAATGAGGTTTTTTTTATAACTTTAAGAAGACTAGTCGTAGTTATCGTTTAGTATAAAACTGTCCTTTTCAGTACTAGTCAATTTAAATTCAGTCCTTGGTTAGTTAAAACTAATTGTAGTAGAATGGCCACTCCTAAAATCAAAATTTAGGCGCTTTTTACTATTACTTAATTCATATAAAAAATAGTTGTTTGACCATCAGAAATATCAATGCTAAATGATTCTTCATTTCATCAATGGTTCAATACTACCATTGTCATCATTCTCTTTTCGTAGGAGGAAATTAAACTCATCGATTAAATTATGGTGAATAGAACGAACTTAAGTATTAGTTTTCAATATAATAATAGGTCGGATAGGCTGAATCTTCAATTTATCACCAACCAAATTGTTCTCCAATACCTTCAGCTTTTTCTCCAAAGTTGGCAACATTGAACCACTTGTCTTGTACCTTTAATGTTTGTTCCAAGATGTCTCTAATACAACCTTCTCCGCCATTTTTAGGAGAAACATAATGAGAAATGGCTTTTATTTCTTCTGCTGCATCTGAAGGACTACAAGCAATACCAACGGCCCTCATCACTTCAAAGTCGGGGATATCATCACCTACATAAAGGACATTCTCTGCTTTAATATTTCTTTCTTTAAGGCAGTTGTTAAATACCGCCATTTTGTCTTTACATCCCAAATTGACGTGTTCGATACCTAAGCCATTTAATCGTTTACGAACAGATTCTGAGGTGCCTCCTGAAATGATTTCAATGTGGTAGCCCAATTTAACTGCTAATTGTAAAATATAACCATCCTTGATATTGAATTTCCTGATTTGATCACCATCAGGCATCACTAGAACTGAACCATCCGTCAGAACGCCGTCTACATCTAAAATAAACGCAGAGATATTTTTCAACGATTGCTTGAAATTGCTCATTTCTTATGGCTTTTAGTAAGGCTCTCACTTAACAACGCGTACACTTGTTGGAAATCCTTTTTTCCCTTTAGAAACTCCAAGTGATTCGCTATAATTTTTTGGTCGTTTCGAGAAGCAGGACCTGTTTGAGCCTCAAAAGGAGTAGAACTGTCTAGTTTTTCGACTGTTCTTTTTATTAACGGCTTTATGAGTTCAAAAGAAATGTTTTCATCTTCTAAAATTTGTTGAGAGATATTAAACATATAGTTGCTGAAGTTATTAGCAAATACAGCTGCTACATGCAACGCTTTTCTTTTCTCAGAGTCCAATAAAAATACCTTCTTAGAAATGCTACTCGCAATTTCGATCAATTCATTTTCAATTTTCTTATTCGGTGCTTCCAAACTTATAGGGATTGGCAACAAGCTTTCTATGTCATGTTTTGAAAAGGTTTGTAAAGGATAAAATATACCGTATTGCTTATAATTGTTATCCTTAAAAATAGAAAGAGGTGTAGTCCCTGATGTATGAACAATTAGTTTGTCCTTTATTTTTAATTGCTCTAAAATTGAATAAATCGAATCATCATGAATAGCTACAATGATCAAATCAGTTTTATCAGTTAAATCAGATAGTTTCGTTGTGAAATCACAATTGAAAGCATGTCCTAAAATCATCGCACTTTGGTGACTTCGACTAAAAACTTGATGAATAATGTGTCCTTTTGCTTTTAAAGCCGCTCCAAGATTAGTTGCAACATTCCCTGCTCCAATCAATGTAATCCGCCTCTTTTTAAATGGTATAACCATGATTTTCTAAGATTTTAATTTAGGATAACGAACCCGATTTATTACTGCAATTATACTACCAATTGTCATAATAATGCAACCCAACCAAAGAATATTAATATAAGGGAAAACAATGGCTTGCATGATGATAAAGTCAGAGGCATTGGATGTTTTCTCTTGTTTGAAAATAGTAAACTCTCCAGTTTCTGTATTGATATTTTTAAAGTTGAATTTCAGTCCTAAATTTTCTACTTCCGAAGGGATACTAAACAGCCTGTTTTGACGGATCACTAGAATCGGTTTAGCCTGAAAAGACTGTCCTTTTACATTCATTGCTTCCAAGTTCAAACCTACTGCGATATCAGTTGATTGAAGATTATTCGCTTCTAAATCAATTGAATTATCAATGCTTCTTACGATGATAATACTATTTGTTGCAAATAAAGTATCGCCAACTTGAACTAGATTGGTGTCTGGCTCTTCAAATGCCTCAGGATCTTCTAAAGAAGGATCATCCAGATCAGCGTAAGTAACATGTGTAAAAATATCCCTATTCCAAAAATGCTTAGTTGCAGGCTCAGGTACATTACCCATTTGTTCGTTCAATTGAACAAATGGACGCAATTGAAATTTGGTTTCATATTTACCATTATCGTCCAGCTGATAGTAGTTGATTTTATAATAAATGTTATGACCTTCTTTCTCTCGTCCATCATAGCTGATAAAATGATTGCCCATCAAAACAGTATCGCCTTTTATCAGCATAATGTTTTCTTTATTGGCATTCTCATTTTCATTCATTTTAATCTCGATGCCCGAATTATTGACTGATATAATTTGTTTATTTCCGGCAGAAATAAGTGCTCCAATTAATAATAATCCAAAACCCATATGAGCAATAGATGCTCCAGATTTCTTGACATTTCCTTTTAAGATTCTCAGCCAGTAATCTCCGTTTGCAACTACTGCATAAGTAGCTGCAAACATCAATAGTCCATGATAGTAATGTTGAAACTGCATTTGTGTAGCCACTACTATTGCAATAATCAATGAAATTATAGCCGAAAAAGCGGTCTCCTTAAAGAATTTCTTTCTATCCGTTTTCTTGTATTTTAGGTAATGTCCGATTCCAACGAATAATGCTACCAAAGTAGCTAAAGGCAATTGCCAAGAATTGTAATGAGCATTAGCTTCAGTTGGCGGAGCCATATTGGTTCCGAAAATTGCATTGATTACAGGAATACTTGTTGAAAAAGTAATCTGAAAACTAGAGATTAATAGCACTAATGCGCCTAAAAACATCCAAAATTCTCTGGACCACAAGTCTTCTTCTTTTTGCTGTCTTGGCAAACTTTTGTACCGCATCACCAAAAGGGTTACTGCTCCAATAAGTAGCGCTAATAAAATGAATATCAATTGACCTGGTAGCCCATCAGCAAATGAATGCACCGAAGTTTCACCTAATATTCCACTCTTCGTTAAGTAGGAGGAATACATAATCAATAAGAAAGAGAATAATGCGAATAGATAAGTACTCAGCATAGAGTTTGGCTTCACCTTATTAATCAACATTAAGTGACCAGCGCCCACAAGAATTAGCCAAGGAACTAAAGAAGAGTTTTCAACAGGATCCCATGCCCAAAAGCCACCAAAACTTAAAGCTTCGTATGCCCATGCACCTCCCATCAGAACACCAAGACCAAGTATTGCAATTCCTGCAAAAGTCCAAGGAAGTGCAGGTTTTAACCATTCAGTATATTTTTTCCGCAATAAACTAGCAATTCCGAAAGCGAATGGAATAAGCGTTAACGCAAACCCCAAAAATAGGATAGGCGGGTGAATGGTCATCCAATAGTTTTGCAACAATGGATTTAGGCCAGTTCCTTCCACAAAATTCAAATATTCAGGATTCTGAACAAATGGCAAGTTAATCATGTCTGGGTGTTCTCTCAACAATACAAACGGATTACTTCCAACTTGAATATCGAATACATAAACGCCTAGTAACATGGACCCCAATAATAGCTGAACAGTTGAGACCACAGCCAATGTTCCTGCTTCCCATTCTTTAGCTGTTTTCATCAGAATCATTCCTAAAACAGCATGCCACAGCGACCACAGTAAAAAACTACCTTCTTGACCTTCCCAGAAACAAGAAAATACATAACGCATGGCTAAGTCAGAAGAAGAGTGTCGCCATACATAGTAGTATTCAAAATGGTGATTGAATAGCAAGTAGAATAAAACGGCAACAACTCCTATAATACTGACAACATGAATCGAAAAGAAGATTCTTCCCAATCTTTTCCAGTTGTCATCTTCTAATGAATTGTCATTGATTGATTTAAAATAAGAGAATGCAGCTAAAGTAGAGCAAACAAATGATAGGATGATTAATAAATTACCTAATTGACCAGAAATTATATTTTCTCCAATGTATTCAATATCCATTATATAGAGTTAAGAGTTTGCCTTCACTTCTGTGAATTCAGCATTGTTTCCATTGTTGTATTTTGACGGGCATTTCATTAGAATTTTGTTGGCATGAAATTCTCCATCTTCTAATTTGCCGGTTACCACTACCTGTTCTGATCGTTCAAAATCTTGTGGTTTAGCTCCATGGAAATACACTTTTTTCTCAATACCATTGTTGTCAACCATGTTGAAAGTAAAAAGCTCTACATTTACCTTGGGATCATAAGTAATGGCACTATTCTCGGCCAAGGTGCCTACTACTTGAAATTCTTTACCTGGATTGCTATCTACCACTGAAAATTCTGCATAAGTAGCTGCATCAGCAAGAGTGCTCAAAATAACGCCAATTGAGATGGCAACAATAACGATTCCTATAATGTGGATCTTCTTCATATCGAAATACTTTAATTTTCTTTTTCTAATCGACTTACTTTTCTGTCGATAGTAAATAAGTAAATGAAAAGGCCAACTAAAATCACTGCTAAAACTGCAACAACAACATAGATTTTACCCTCTGATCTCATTTGATCAGCCATTTCTATTGATTCTTGAGCGGATAAATAAAAGCTAGTAGAAATTGAAAATAGGGCAAGTAAAAACTTTTTCATCGTTATTTTTCTTTCAATTTATTAATTCGAATGTTGATGTTGGCAATCCATAAGGAAAGTAATATCCAGCCCAATACAGCAGGATAAAAAACCATCAACATATTTTTGTCTGTGTCGTATGAATTAAATCCTGGATTTCCCCCATTTCCTGGGTGCAATGAGTCATACATCCTTGGTAAAATACCAATGAATACAATTAACATCACAAAAGCAAAAATGTTATAAACGGCTGCAATTCTAGCCCGCTTTTGTTCTTCATCCATTGAATTTCTTAGAATCAAATAGGCAAAGTAGACTAACATTGTTATGGCAGAACCATTCAGTTTTACATCATTGGTCCAATAGGTTCCCCAAGTATATTTTGCCCAAATACTTCCTGTAATCAATCCAAGTATCCCAAAAACAACTCCGGTGTTCACCATCTGTTTGGCAATGATATCATGCCCCATGTCTGAACTTGATAAGTGTTTGATACTGTAAATTACAGAAATCAAAAACAAGAAAATCATAGTGAACCACATCGGGACGTGGAAATATAAATTTCGAATCGTTTCGTAAAGAATGACTTGTTTGGGAACTTCAATTAAAAAACCACCTATAACTGCGAACAGGAGAAGTATAAAAGCGAGTATTTTCCACCAATTTTTCATATCACTATTGGCCTTTTGAGCGGTATAAAAATGCTATTATTAAGCCCTCCAAAGGTACGGAAATAATATATATGACAAGGTGAGAATGACGATATTGATTAGGCCTAAAACCAATAAATAAATTCCACCTTCTTCAAAACCAAAGCCTACACTTGCCAAGGTAGAAACCTTAATAACTGTTAATAATAAAGGCAACATAATTGGGAAGCTCAAAACAGCCATCAATGTAGTATTGTTGTTTGTCTTTGAGGCGATTGCTGCTACAAATGTCAAGACTGTTGCAATGCCCATACTACCTAATATTAATCCTGAAATAAACAAGCCGGCACCTTCAATAGGATTTCCGATTAGCAAACTAAAAAAGGTGTAATGCACAATCCCTACAATTACAATCAATAACATATTGTAAATGGCTTTGGCAATAATGAGTGCTTGAGGGGAGGCTAACGAATAAATGTATAAAAAACGATTCTTTGACTCGTGCTGAAAACTTTTAGAAGTGGCATTGGTGGCAGAAAACAACAGTATAATCCAAAATAATGCATTCCAAGTCTTGGTATCATCCAACACATTAAAAATTAAATAGGCGACAAAAATGGTGGAGACAACGTACAACAAAATGCCATTAAGCGCGTAACGCTGACGATATTCCATTAAGAAATCTTTTTGAATAAGAGCTAAAATGTGTTTAATCACGTGGATTGTGGTATTTGTGCAAATTTATTCAATTGCTTTATCTTTGCCTAAACCTTTCGTCCATATTTCTGTTCCAAATAATAAAAACAATGAAAAAGCTATTCGTAATGATGTTGGTAATTTTACCAATGGTAGTAACCAATTTAAATGCACAAATGATGAATTTATACGATTTTAAAGTACAAGATATCAATGGAGATGATTTCGATTTATCTACATTGAAAGGTAAAAAGGTGTTAATAGTGAACACTGCCTCTGAGTGCGGTTTAACGCCACAATACGAAACGTTGGAGGAAGTTTATCAGCAATATGGAGGTGAAGACTTTACAATTATCGGATTTCCTGCAAACAATTTTGGTGCACAAGAGCCTGGAAGTAATGATGAGATTAAAGCATTTTGCAGTAAAAATTATGGTGTGACTTTTACTATGATGTCAAAAATTTCTGTGAAAGGGGATGATATTCATCCTTTGTATCAATGGTTGACTTTAAAAGAGAAGAATGGAGTAGAGGATGCGCCAGTATCTTGGAATTTTCAAAAATTCATGATTGATCAAAATGGCGACTATGTTGGTATGGTTAGTCCAAAGGAAAGTCCAGCATCTGAAGAAATTATTAATTGGATTGAAGGGAGATAAGAGAAGATGAAATTAGATATTTTAGCCATTGGGGTTCATCCTGATGACGTAGAATTAAGTGCTACAGGAACATTATTAAAATCGATTGCTCAAGGAAAAAAAGTGGGTATCTTGGATTTGACTCACGGTGAGCTAGGTACAAGGGGTAGTGGAGAGTTAAGATTGGTTGAGGCCACTAATTCTGCTAAAATTCAAGGAATAGATATTCGTGAGAATCTGGGAATGGCCGATGGCTTTTTCCAAAATGATAAAGTACATCAACTTCAAATTGCTCAAATACTTCGAAAGTATCAGCCAGATATTGTGTTGTCTAACGCGATTGAAGATCGCCATCCAGATCATGGTAGAGCGAATAGATTAATCTCTGAAGCGTGCTTTTATTCTGGATTGGTAAAAGTAGAGACATTTTTAGAAGGAGAAAAGCAACAACCATGGCGACCTAGAGCAATATACAACTACATTCAAGATAGATATTTAGATCCTGATTTTGTAGTCGACATTACTCCGTATATTGAAACCAAATTGGAGGCAATAATGGCATTTTCTTCTCAATTTTATGATCCAAATTCAAAAGAGCCAGAATCTCCAATTTCTTCTGAAAACTTCATAAAGCACATCAAAGGACGATGGGCTAATTTTGGTCGGTTGATAAATGTGGAATATGCAGAAGGGTTTACTGTTGAGCGTCCGATAGGGATAGATGATATTACGAAGTTGCTTTAGTATTTTTTGAGCAACGGTTTTAGTACCTTGGAAGAGATTTTTCTCACTTCAAAAAAAGGAGTGGGTGTGCCGCCGAAGCTAGCAAAATAGCGTTCAATTGCCTTTATCATACTCCCTTCAAAGTTGAATGGAAGTTGAAGCGTTTTTGCTTTTAAGATTGCCTCCCAAAGTAACCAACTCAATGCTCCTGAATTGCGGTATTCCGGATCTAAAGCTCCACAGGTGTAATACATCTGAGTATGATCCCAAGTTACTAGTAGACTAGCAATAACTTTTTCGCCATCTTTTACTTCAGTCAATTGTGCTTGATTGAGAGGGATCAATTTGCAGATCTGACTTAAATAATTAAAGTCGTAGGCCAAGGGTTCGGATGTCAATTCATTGTTCTTTTGTTTCAGCTGATATAAATCACTAACATCTGTTGATGTAGAAAATTGAAACGCATTTTTTGCCTTTCCGATTTCTTTTCGCAATGTATCTTTAAGGTCAGAGAATAATTCGCTTTCCGCTTTATTGGTAGAAAGAAGATAGGTATACCTTACTTTTAGGTCATATTCATTCCAATAAAAGGGCAATAAATAGGTTGTGTTTGAGTCAAACTGTCTAATGAAGAGGGAGTTATTTGGAATTTGATCAATAATTTCTTCTTGTGCCTTACGGTAAAAGGAAATGATTTTATCCATTTTAGCACCAGGTTGGGGGGAATAACCAATCCCTTGATAAGGAGTTAAAATAGGAGGGATGATTGCTGTTATTCCCATTTTTTTGCGAAAATGATAGGGAAAACAAGCTAAAACTTGACTCCCTTTTTTATACAATAAAACTTCCCAGTTAGATTTAACAACCGTTGCCCACCACCAATATGAATTAAAAAGAGGCAATTCATTGTGTTCACAGAAAATTTTAAATTCTTCTTTTGCCGTCATTAATCAGCGTGGTTTTTATTGTTTGTCACAAATCTACCTTTTTTTATGTCGTTCTATTCCTTATTTACTTAACGAGGTTTAACTATTTTTGGTGTTATTTTTTTGGCTCGATACAACCGATTGCAATAAAAACAATTATTTTTGAAGTATGATACAACGAATCCAGACCATATATTTATTAGTGGCAATTGCTATTAATGCATTTATATACAGCTTAACTTTAGCCACTTTTAATTATGAAAGTCTATCAAATGTCTTTTCAATGTTTGGTCTATTAGATCGAGAAACTGGTGAAATGCTTTTTGAAAACTGGCTGATACCTGTGTTGTCTATTTCATCGATATTAGTCAGTTTATTAGCGATATTTTTATTCAAGAAGCGGAGTTTACAAGTAAAAACAGCCCAATTGGCATTGTTTTTCCAAACAGCTTTTGTAGCGGCTATATTTTATTTTGTAGATCAGGTTTCCACTAAATTAGCCACTACTGCAAATTTTGAAGTTGAAGTGAATTATGAGACAGGTAGTTGGTTGGCATTATTTCCTTTTATTTTCTTATTTCTTGCTATCAAAGCAATCAAGAAGGACGAAAAATTAATCAGAGCTGCCGATCGGATTCGTTAACTCTTTAATGTCATTTGTTTCAAATGAGAAACACTTTCAGTACCCAGGTTAAAGATCACATCCAAAATACTGAGGTTTTTTTCGAATGGATGTTTGTCTGCAAACACTTGCAAGTAATTGGGTTGAATTATTTGATTGTGGATCACCTTGTTTTTTGGACTTATTTGAGTTCTAAAATCACTCCAATTAGTTGCTTCAATAGAGAGGTATTCAGTTGTCAACTTTCTTTCGATTTCTAACTTTAGAATTTTATCTATACATTCTTCAATTTCAAAATTTAGATCCAATAGATATTGGTGTTTTTTTAGATTGAAAAGTCGTTCAATTTTGTGATCATAAAATTCATAAAACGGTGACTTTTGATAAGCATTGGAAATCGTTCGCCAATGTACTTTTTGCCAGTCCTCAGCATGAGAAATTTTTATGTCCTTTGTGTATTGAAGATTTTTTCTGCTCTCCAATGGGATTGAAAGCATGAATATGCCATTTGCTGTCATGATGTAAGAACGATTCCGGAAAGTTTGTTTCGGAAAATGCTCAAACCCTTCAATCCAGATTTCATCAGTTTTTAAGTACTCGCTGTATTGAATAGCAGGAGGAAAATAGGAAGTTGCAAATATCGCTGGCATTAAATAATGGCTATGGCAGAAATTTCAACATTCACATCTTTAGGTAATCGAGAAACTTCTACTGTTTCTCTAGCAGGAAAGTCTGAAGTAAAATAGTGGGCATATACATCATTGATTGCTGCAAAATTATTCATATCAGCTACAAAAATGCTACACTTCACGATATTGCTATAGTCTGCACCAACTTCGTTCAATATTGCACCCAAATTATCCATTACCTTTTTAGTCTCTTTCTGGATACTTTCCATTTCTAATTCGCCAGTATTTGCATCTAATGCAATTTGTCCTGAAATGTATAAGGTGTTTTCAATTAATACAGCTTGACTATAAGGGCCTATTGGTGCTGGAGCATTTGCTGATTTGATGACTCTTTTCATATTTTTAATTGATTAAATCGTAGTAATTTCTTCTTCTATTCAATTTTAAATCCTGAAGAACAGAAGCTTTAACATTAATTGTTACAGAATAACTTTTCTGAAAACCCAAAGGAATCCAATTGAAACTAAGTTCCCAGCAGTGTAGGTCTCTATAGATGTTTACATTGGTGTAGGTAACATCTTTTCGCTCGAAATCATATCCTGAATTAAAGTCAACTTTCCATTTATCTGTTATTTTCAACTCTCCATTAAAGTTTAGCGTTTGGGTTATGGTTTCTTTAAATGCAGGTTTACTGTAATTGATTACATAGGATACTCCAAATGACCAAGGCACCGAGAAATCAATGTATTGATCCATATTGTTGTTGATGAACTCTAATTCTTCTTCAGTCGCATTGTCACTTTTTTTCTTTTTCTTATCTCCACCTCTAAATTGCATCTGGAATGAAATATTCCCACTTGTAAACCGAGATAGTTTGCCATTATCAGAATAGTTGGTTTTATTAATTCTAACGCCTGTCGAATCATTAATCGCATAAGGATCAAAAACGCCATTAAAGGCAATGTTTAAAACTTCAGTAATTCGAGTTCTACCGCTCAATCGGAAAGCATCCCACTTTAATGAATCTCTTTCAAAATCAATACCAGTACTTAAACCTAGGTTATCAAAAATAGAGACCTTCTTAACCGTCATTCCAGTATCGCTTTTCTTTGCCAACTTCATTTCTAGATTATTAATCAAATTAAAATTCAGTCGATTCGATCGAGCGGTATTCGGTCGTCCAAAAACTCCTCTTTCATAAATAGAGTATTCTACCTCTTTTCCAGAAGTATCTGTGTAACTTTTTATACCATCTCTAATTTCAGGAGTAAAGCTGTATGAAACTTGAGGTGTCATCACATGACGAATGGCTTTCAATTTACCTTTTTTGAATTGAACTAGCCCATATAGTTTAGTGCTTAATCCGGTTGAAAATTGAATATTTCTACTACTTTGAAACCCTAAAGTAGTGTCAATATCTAGCGTTTGCACAGGGTTGCCATTGGTGTCTAAAAGACCGGAAGAAGTATTAAATTCTTTTGTGATGGATTTAAAATACCAAAACTCGTTGTATGAAATTGAAGGGTTTAGCGTGAAGTATTTTAGCACCTTAGTGGAAGTGCTCAATGGGATACTATGTTTTACTCCATTTTGCATTTCATTCGCAATAATATCATTCATGCGATTCAACGATAAGTTAGAATCGGCTACTGCAATAGAGTTCTTGAAGTTTCCTGAATAAGAAACACCGATGTTTCTTCCTAAATTATTCTTAGTGCTATTTCCCTTAAATGGATAGATTCTCGACATGTTCAATCCAACATTCGGAGCACTTATAGCAACGATTTTCGTTTGTGTATTCTGACTGTGATTTGCTCCAATATTCAATGAGAAAGGAGAGTTTGGAAACATTTTACTGTACGTAATTGACGACTGAAAATTGTTCGATAAATAGTTGTTCGGTGCACTATTCAAGTTATTGGTAAAGTTGCTGTTGGTACCTGCCTGTACGCTTGCAGAAAAGTTGCTGTTTGGTCGTGCTTTAGGGTCTTGAGAATGCCTCCAGTTTACCCAAAATTCTCGACTTTCTACATAGGATGGGAACTCTTTATATCCATCTTTAATACTAGAATAGGATAAAGCAAAATTTCCATTGTATTGGTATCTACTTCTGTAATTAGATTCAACTCTTCCTGAATAACTACCTTTAGAGTAGATGTCACCAGTTAGTTTTAAATCAGCTTTTTCACCAAAAGAGAGGTAATATCCCCCATCTTTTAGAAAGAATCCCAAACGAGGTGAATCGCCATATGCTGGAATCAAAATTCCTGAAGCCCTTCCTTTTTTATTGGGGAACAATCCAAAAGGCAGGCCTAATGGAGTCGGGACTTCTCCAATTTTTAATACTGTTGGTCCCGTGATAATTTTATCGTTAGGAATAATTTTTAATTTTGAAGTAGCTAATGAATAGTGTGGATGGTCCAAATTGCAGGTTGTGTAATAACCATCTTTGATATAAAGCACATCTGTTGAAGTTTTTTTAACTTTTTCCCCTCTTACAAAACCTTCACCTTCTTGGGTAGTCACTTCTGAAATGGTTCCTTTCTTCGTTTTGAAGTTGTAGGTCATTTCATTTGCTGTGTAAGATGAACCACTTTCTGTGAATATAGGTTGGCCAACTGGTTTTCCTAAACTATCAGTTTTTCCTTTCGCAAAAACCAAATCATTTAATAGGTCAACAATAATGGTATCTGCCGTTAAGTTAATATCACCATACGTGACTTCCGCATTTCCAAATAGATATATTTTTTGATGAATTAAATCTATTCGCATAGAGTCCTTCGCTTTGTAGTTCGTTTTAGTTTCTACAGCGTCCTTAGAGATTGTGGTATCAACTTTGATAGCCACTGAAGTATCTTTTTTAGCGACAGTGGAATCTAGTTCGTGAGAAAAAAAAGTAGGGGTAGACGAATTTTTTGCACCTAATGTTTCGCTCAAAAATAGTTGAGTTATTAACATTAAGTAGATGAAAAACTGTGTGAAAAATGCCCTAGATAACAAGGTAATAATACTATTTTTGTTGTTAGACTAATACTCTATTTTAGAGGTGCCAAAGCTAATTAAATTAAATCAATTTCAGATTTTACAAAATGAAATCAAAACGAATTCTAAGTCTATTTCTTATCCTTTTAACAAATATTGTTTTCTTGTATGCTCAAAACGGGGCAAATGACAGTTTTTTTGGAGGAATTAAAACTGTTGTAATTGATGCAGGGCACGGAGGGAAGGATGTGGGCTGTTTAGGATCCACCGGAAAAGAGAAAGATGTAGCACTTTCTATTTCACTTAAGTTAGGCAAGTATTTAGAAGAATCATTTCCTAATCTAGAAGTTATTTATACGCGTAAAACAGATGTTTTTATAGAATTGAGTGAACGCGCAAAAATTGCAAATAAAAATAAGGCCGATTTATTTATTTGTATTCATGCAAACGCTGGCGGTTCATCGGCATTTGGAACAGAGACCTATGTAATGGGTAATGCGAAGTCTGAAACAAACTTAAGAGCTGCTCAACGAGAGAATTCATCTATCTTATTGGAAGAGAATTATGAAGCTAAATATGATAATTTTGATCCTAATTCCGCTGAATCATACATTGCATTGACATTAATGCAAAGTGCATTTCAACATCAGAGTATTGAGTTTGCCGAAAAAGTACAAACGCAATTTAGAGAACGCGTAGGAAGAAAAGATAGAGGGGTGAAGCAAGCACCCTTTTTAGTCTTACATCAAACCACCATGCCTTCTGTTTTGATTGAAACAGGCTTTTTGACCAACCAATCAGAAGAGAAATTCTTACTGTCAGATGTGGGGCAAGATTATTTAGCATCAGCTATTTATAGAGCATTTAAAGAGTATAATTCGGAGATAGAACATCGATCTGAGTTGATCCATGATGCTGAAAAAAAATCAGAAATAAAGCTAGAAACAAAAGAAAAAGAGACTAAAACAGAACGAAAGTTATCAAATGTGACTCCCTCTTCAAATGAAGGTATTATCTTTATGGTTCAATTAGCCACGTCATCAAAATTGTTAGAAACTACCCCTGAAAACTTTAATCGATTATCAGGCGTTAACTATTATGAAGCTGGCGGACTGTATAGGTATACCTATGGAAATGAAAATTCAATTGATAATATATCAAAGTTTCAAAAAGAAGCCATAGAGAAGGGGTATAAAGATGCCTTTGTAATTGCATTTAAAGATGGGACGAGAATTTCTGTCAATGAGGCATTAAAGTATTTAAAATAGAATAAATGAAAATTAGTAAAGAGGTTAAAGTTGGGTTCATCGTTCTACTATCAATAGGATTGTTATTTTGGGGAGCTAACTTTTTGAAAGGTAAAGATATATTCACCAAAGAAATCACACTTTATGGAGTTTACCCACGAGTAGATGGATTAGGCGTTTCTAACCCGGTTATTATAAATGGGTTTAGAATTGGTCGAGTTACAAAAATTTACTTTGATCCTAAGATGAATGGAGATTTGATTGTTAAATTTTCAATTGATAATTCAGATTTTGAAGTTCCTTCTGATACCAGAGCAAAAATTGTAAGTGCAGATATATTAGGGTCAAAATCGATAGAATTGGTTATTGGTAGTTCAATGTCTTATGTTAAAAATGGAGATACATTGAGCTCAGATATTGAAGCATCACTTAGTGAAGAGGTAAATCAACAAATATTGCCATTAAAAAGAAAGGCAGAAGATTTAATTCAAACAGTAGATTCTGCAATAATGGTAGTAAGCGCTGTTTTTAATAAAGAGGCTAGAAGTGATTTAAATCAAAGTTTTGGGAGTATTAAACGATCTCTTCAAACCTTTGAAATGACTGCAAAGCGCTTGGATGGATTGATGGAAGAAGAGCGTGCTCATCTAAACGCAATTTTTCAAAATGTTGAATCAATTACTTCTAATCTTAAAAATAACAATGAAAATCTGACACAGGCGATTTCAAATATCAATCAGATATCAGATTCACTGGCAAACTCTAATTTGAAACAAACAATCAATAATGCTGCCTTGGCGATGGAATCAGCCGCAATGGTGTTGAAACAGATTGAAGATGGAGATGGAACAGTAGGACAATTGCTAAATAACGATACTTTGTACACGAATTTAGAAGCAGCAGCTAAGGATTTAGATAAATTATTTTTAGATTTAAGATTAAATCCAGAACGTTACGTTCACTTTTCTGTTTTTGGAAGAAAGGACAAGGATAAAAACAATAAAAAGGCTTTAGAGCCAAATGATAAATAGATTATTTAAAAGTATGGAAATTAGCAATATAATATTTATTTTAATTGTAATTGGGGCAATACTATTTTTTGCGAAAAACCTCAAAACAATCATCAGAAATATAAACTTAGGTAAAGACTTGGATATTTCTGACAATAAATCAGATCGATGGAAGAAAATGCTTCTTGTGGCTGTTGGGCAATCTAAGATGGTAAAAAAGCCTGTTTCCGGATTTCTTCACATCATTGTCTATGTAGGATTTATTATTATTAATATAGAAGTCTTAGAAATTGTAATTGATGGAATATTTGGGACACATCGCTTTTTTGCTAGTTTTCTAGGTGCCTTTTATAACGCATTGATATTCTCATTTGAATGGCTCGCATTAGGAGTTTTATTGGCGTGTGTAGTCTTTTTGATTAGAAGAAATGTATTAAAAATAAAGCGTTTTGGGTTGAAAGAAATGCTTGGATGGCCTAAGACTGATGCAAACATTATATTGATTGCAGAAGTATTATTGATGGGGGCATTTTTAACAATGAATGCATCAGACTTTTTATTGCAAGGATTAAATGCTAATCATTACATACAAGCAGGATCTTTTCCGGTTAGTGGAACTTTAGTAGCTCCTCTGCTAGATAGTTTCTCGATAAATTCATTAGTTGAAATTGAGAGAGCGACATGGTGGTTTCATATTATCGGAATCTTTGCTTTTTTAAACTATCTTCCATACTCAAAACATTTCCATATTCTTTTGGCATTCCCAAATGTTTACTTTTCAAAGCTTCGTCCGAAAGGGCAATTTACAAACATGGAATCTGTTCAGAAAGAAGTAGCTATGATGTTTGATCCGGAAGCGGATCCTTATGCAGTACCTGCAGAACCAGTAGGCGAACCGGAGCGATTTGGAGTTAAAGATGTCACAGATTTAAGTTGGAAAAACTTAATGGATGCATATTCTTGCACCGAGTGCGGTCGATGTACACAACAATGTCCTGCAAATATAACTGGTAAATTATTATCCCCTAGGAAGGTAATGATGGATACACGTGACAGATTAGAGGAAGTTGGCAAGAATATAGATGCACACGGAAAGGATTTTACAGATGGCAAATCATTGTTGGGAGATTATATCTCAGAAGAGGAACTATGGGCGTGTACCACCTGTAATGCTTGTGTTGAGGCGTGTCCTGTAGGAATCGATCCATTATCTATTATTGTGGATATGCGTCGTTCTTTAATCATGGAAGACTCAAAAGCACCTAGTGAATTAACTTCTATGTTGAGTAATATCGAGAACAATGGTGCTCCTTGGCAATTTGCTACAAATGATCGATTAAACTGGAGAGATGAAAATTAAACCAAATCAAAACTTAAAAGAGATAAAGGTTGATGGAAAGAAGATCAGTCCTGTATTGCCAGATGAAATTAAAAATTATTTAATTGACATCGATGGGACAATCTGCGATGACATTCCGAATGAGGAGCCAGACAGAATGGAGACTGCGGAGCATTTTCCTGATGCTTTAAAAACCATTAATGGGTGGTTTGATGATGGGCATATCATCACCTATTTTACTTCGAGAACTGAAGAGCACAGAGAAGTTACTGAGAGATGGTTGAATCGAATTGGTTTTAAGTTTCATGGTTTATTAATGGGAAAACCACGTGGTGGTAATTATCATTGGATTGATAACCATATGGTAAGAGCAACTAAGTACAATGGAAAGTTTACCAACTTAGTGGATGTAGAAAAGAAAATACAAGTATTTGAAAGATAATATTATTATGAGCGAGAACGGAATGAAAGTAAATACAATGGCCGAAATGATGGCCAAAGGAGAAACGGCTGATGTGTTATTTTGGGTAGGTTGTGCTGGAAGTTTTGATGATAGGGCTAAAAAAATAACTAGAGCTTTCGTTAAAATCTTGAATCACGTAGGAATTAATTTTGCAGTTTTAGGAACGGAAGAGAGTTGTACTGGAGATCCTGCAAAACGTGCTGGAAATGAGTTTTTGTTTCAGATGCAGGCCATGGGAAATATCCAAGTATTGAATGGTTATGAAGTAAAGAAAATTGTGACTACCTGTCCGCATTGCTTCAATACATTAAAAAATGAATACCCTTCTTTAGGTGGGGAATATGAAGTGATGCATCACACTCAGTTTTTACAACATTTAATCAACGACGGAAAACTGACGGTTGAAGGCGGCGCATTTAAAGGAAAGAAAATTACCTTTCATGATCCCTGTTATCTGGGTAGAGCCAATGATGTATATGAAGCACCTCGTTCTCTGATCGAAAAGTTAGATGCTGAATTGGTTGAAATGAAGCGTTGTAAAAGTAAAGGGTTGTGTTGTGGAGCTGGAGGTGCTCAGATGTTTAAAGAAGCTGAGCCCGGGAATAAAGAAATTAACGTAGAACGTACTGAAGAAGCTATAGAAACAAAAGCAGATATTGTGGCTGTTGGTTGCCCTTTCTGTATGACAATGATGACAGATGGTGTAAAAACTAAAAATAAGGAAGAAGATTTGAAAGTATTCGATTTGTCAGAGTTAATTGCTCAAGCAAATGATTTGTAATACTTTAGTAGGCAACAAAAAAGGGGATTCAAAAATGAATCCCCTTTTTTGTTTTCTTTTTCCTGTACTTAAAATAAGTTTTAATCAATCTTAATTTCTAATGAGTGATATTTTACCGGATTCAATACTATTGTGAGATTTCAACTGATAGATATAGAACCCTGAAGGTAAGTCTGACAGATCAATTCTAGCATTAATAGATCCACCGGTAAACTCTTTAGTCAATACTATTTCCCCCTCTATGTCAATAAGTTCGAATTGAGTAGAGTTTAAATTATTTTCAAATTGTAAAGTGAGAAAGTCTGAAGTAGGAATTGGAAATATTTTCAGATTTGTTACAGTAGTATTTGTTTCAATTGTATTCGTTACAAAATGAGGCTTATAAGACCAAACATCTTTTAAATCATTAGTTAATGAACTATCTATACCACCTACTAAATAACCAATGTCATTAATTGTAAATTCTGCTGCTAGGGACCTATTTGAATTAGTAAAACTAGATGAAATAGAACTCCATGAATCTGTAATTGGGTTATATTTGAAGTAATCACCTAAACTTGGACCAAATAGTTTAAATCCTCCACCAACAATAAATTCGTTATTTTTTGTTAAAAATACATTTGGATGCATTCTATCTGTTCCTGGCAATGAAGTTTTTTGGGACCAGGAATTGGTTTTGGGATAATAAGCCCAAAGATCATTAAATGAGGTTGAGCCATCCCTTCCCATTCCTAAATATAAAATTCCATTTGATTCGATACAAAATCCTGAATTTCGATTTCCAAAAGGTAAATTTCCTAAATTTGACCAGGTGTCGGTTGCAATTTCATATTTCCAAAAATCTTTTTTGTATGATCCTGTGGATCTAATAGCACCACCACCTACATAGATACATCCTTCATAAATTGCTGCGAAAGGTAAAAAACCTCCATTTCCTGGATAATTGGCACGTGAACTCCACGAATCAGTTAATGGGTAATACTGTTTAAAGTCATAATAATTAGTTGAAATAGTCCCTCCAATACCCGCAAAAACTAATGTATCGTTAGAAACTAGAACAGCGCCGCGTCTTACTGGACCGGGGTAGTCGTTTTTTTGGGTCCATGAATCTGTTAAGGGTGAATATTCCCATACTTCTTTTAAGTTGTTTGTAGTTCCATTTACTCCAAATATCATATAGCCTTTACCTTGAAAAGAGCAAGCTGAAGAATTGTTTCTTACTGCGCCAGAGAAATTATTTCTAACAACCCAAGTTTGGGCAAATAATGTAGTCGAAAAGCTAAAAAGTAATATGTATAAGGTTGTTTTCATAATTTAGAATTCAGGAACAATTCAAATTTATAAAAAATAGTTATAAATCTTTGATTTAAACTTCTAATAGATTCCAAAATAAAAAGAGTGTCTTTTGATGAAAATAAGAATTAGGTTGATTGTTAAATTGAAAAGAATTTTATTTTTATTTTCTAGTTGATTAAATGAACTATTTTTAAAAGGATGGTTACTTGAATTTTTTAGGATAAATATAATGTTCCAACATTCCTGAATTAAACGAAACTGCCTTCCAATCATCAACATTAAAGGAAATTACAGCAATTGCACTTGTGGGTAAATTACCAATAGAAGAACCTGAAAAGTAATCAATCAAGTAGGTGAAAGTTGGGTTGTGCCCAATAATGAGAACAGTAGAATAATTATTATTCAACTGCTCGATAATCTGATTTAAATCAGAAAAAGAGCCTTCGTAAATTGAAGGCTCTTTTTGTATATGTTCAACCGGATAATTGATAGATTTTGCTATTTGCAAAGCTGTAGTGTAGGTTCTCTCAGCGGGGCTTGCAATTATCAATTCAATTTCTTGATTGAGTTGTGACATTTGATGCCCCATTGTAACTAAATCATCACTTCCTCTTTTGTTTAGCGGCCGATCAAAATCCGAACATCCAGCAGTCCAATCAGACTTCGCATGGCGCATTAAAATCAACTTTTTATAATTTGGGGTATTATTCTCCAATTTTTGGGTTAAAGCTTTCTTTTTCAATTTTATTCATAAATATTGGCAATAGAAAATATTCCAATACTGAAGAATCAGCTTCAAATATATGTTTTGAAAAACTTTTTAAGCTAGCAACTAATTCTTTCGCATAAACTTGATTTAGCTTTGGCAATACGAGGTTTAAATCAGTTAATTTAGCCTCTAAATATTCTTCTTTTTCTTTCTGACCTTCAGGTAAATTAGCTAATTCGGTTTCAAATGCCTCTACAAAATGACTTTCTGCTTTTGTGTAAAAGTTTCTTAATATTTCTGGGGAAGAGTAGGTTCTAACATGAGCCAATTTGATTGCTTCCGCTTTCTCACCCTTACTCACAATACCATCATCTGAAATGGCAGCTAATAACGCTACAATAGCTGGAGATTTTAATAATATCAATTGATCCTCTTCTGATAGTCTTTCTATTTCTGTTGGCATATTCCGTATGTTTGTTACTTTAAATATTGGACAAATATAATTTAGTTTTATTAAAATATGTCCTTAAAAATTGCAAAGATTTATGAATTCTGACGAACTTGATTTATCTACTGAGTTTTCCTTTAAAACGAGTAGGAGTGGAGGAAAAGGCGGTCAACATGTCAATAAAACTGAAACAAAGGTAACCCTCCTATTTAATATTTCTAATTCTGCTTTGCTTTCTGAACAGCAAAAGGCAAGACTTTTATTAAAATTAGAAAATAGAATCAACCAAGAGAGATTTTTACAACTCTCCAATTCAGATACTAGAAGTCAATTGAGAAATAAGGAATTGGTAATTGAAAATTTTTATTCAATTTTAAATAAAGCTCTTATAGTAAAGAAGAAAAGAAAACCTAGCAAGCCAACTAAAGCTTCTATTGCAAGAAGAATTCAAAAGAAAAAGAGACATTCTGAGAAGAAAAACTTGAGAAGAAAAGATTTCTAATTACAGGCATTCCAAATGACTTCATCTGGGGTTGGAGCTATAATCTCAATTGACTCTTTAGTAACTGGGTGTTCAAAACGAACTTTTCGTGCATGGAGATGAATGGATGCATCAGAATTTGTTCGATCAAATCCATATTTAACATCTCCTTTAATTGGAAATCCTAGAGTAGATAACTGTACTCTAATTTGATGGTGACGTCCTGTAAATGGGGTAATTTCTAAAAGAAAATACCGATCTAAACGTTTTACTATTTCATACTTTAGACTAGATTCCTTTGAGTCTTTGTATTTATGGGCGTAAGCGAAGGATTTATTCTTTTGTCGATTCCGCAATAAGTGATGGGTCACCGTTTCAAATTGATGAGGCGGTTGATTTTTTACTACCGCCCAATAGGTTTTCTGAACGTCCTTTTCCTGAAATTGGGCATTCATACGCGTAAGTGCTTTACTCGTTTTTGCAAAAATAACTACACCACTTACAGGTCTATCTATCCGATGAATAGTACCTACGAAAGCATCTCCCGGTTTATTGTATTTTTCTTTTAAATAATCAGCAACAATTTCATTTAATGGTTTATCACCTGTTTTATCACCTTGAACGATGTCGCCGGAGCGTTTATTAACAGCAATTAAATGATTGTCTTCGTATAAAACTTGTAATGGAAGTTGCTTCAAAATTCTAATATTGTTCGTTCTCGTTTGGGAAATCTTTTGATTTTACATCTTTGATGTAGTTCAATACTGAATTTTCGATCTGTTCATATAAATTATTATATCTTCTGATGAATCGAGGATTAAATTCGTTTGTGATACCCAATAAATCATGAATAACCAATACTTGACCGTCAACACCATTTCCAGCGCCTATCCCTATTATAGGAATAGAAACAGATTCAGAAACTTTTTTAGCCAATTTTGCCGGAATTTTTTCCAATACAATACTAAAACAACCTGCTTCTTCTAACAACTTAGCATCTTCAATTAATTTGGTGGCCTCTTCTTCTTCCTTTGCTCTAACTACGTAGGTTCCAAATTTGTAAATTGATTGTGGGGTTAGGCCAAGGTGTCCCATAACCGGAATTCCTGCAGATAAAATTCGAGTAATAGACTCTAAGATTTCACTACCACCTTCCATTTTTACAGCATGAGCACCTGATTCCTTCATGATTCTGATTGCAGACGATAAGGCCTCTTTTGAGTTACCTTGATAAGTACCAAATGGCATGTCTACAACTACCAAACAATGATCAATAGCCCGAACTACTGAGGATGCATGATAAATCATTTGGTCCAGAGTGATGGGTAAAGTCGTTTCATGACCAGCCATTACATTGGATGCAGAATCACCTACCAGGATGATGTCTATGCCGGCACTATCTACAATCTTTGCCATCGAATAATCGTAACTAGTTAGCATTGATATTTTTTCGCCTCTTGCCTTCATTTCATGAAGGGTGTGGGTGGTAATTCTTTTCGTATTTTTTGATTTTCCTGTAGACATTTACTCCGTTTTAGTTGTCTTAAGTCTGTCAAACAAAACTACAAATCTATTTTGGGAATATATAAAATTGGTAATTTAGCGCTCATGAAAAAAATACATCTTTTAATTATTGTTATTATTAGTTTACTTACAGTAGGTTGCGAGACTGATGTAGAGCTTAATGACACTTACGAAAATAACTCTTTTGTCTTTGGTTTGTTGGATCAAAATGCCGATACACAGTTTGTAAGAGTGAATAGAGCTTTTTTAGGTTCAATTAGTGCTGATGAAATAGCTAAATATCCAGATTCGATCAATTATAAATCAGGTGATCTGAAAGTTGAAATAATTGATGAAAATAATACAATTTTATTGGATCCAATCGTAAAATCAAAGGCCGACGGTTATTTTAGCAATTCAGATCATATCGTTTATTATACTACAACACCAATCATATTTACTTCCGAGAGTAAACTTTTTGGTTTGAAAGTTACAAACAATAGAACTGGAGAGGTAATTACAGGGGAAACAGAATTGATTAAAAATGTGTTTTTACAAGAGCCTGATCCTAGTTTTAGTGTCAGTTTTGTTAGAAATTGTCCAACAGAAGGATATTGTTTTGGATTTAATTTTGGAATTGAATGGAGATCCTCTGCGAATGCTGTGAAGTATGAAGTTGTTTTACGATTTGTTTACGATGAATTAGACATTAGAACCAATGATACCACTTATGGAAAGTATTATGATTATCCTGCTGGTTCAGTATCTAACAATAGAGCATCCTCTAATGTTAAATTAAAAACTACAGTGTCCCCTGAGTTATTTTACACACAGTTAGGTAAAGCAATACCGACCCCTAGCGATAATATTGTTAGATTTAAACCAAGAATTGAAGTGTTAATCGCTGCAGCACACGAAGATTTATCATTATATATAGATGCTACAAAACCTGCAAATGACGTCAATCAAAATAAACCTAGTTATTCTAATCTAAGCAATGGCATTGGTTTATTTTCTTCAAGAATCTCTAGAAACGCCGTAAGAGATAATAAAGATTATTCAAAACAGCTTCCATTTAATCCACAGAGTATTCAAAAGTTGATTCAGAGTGATTTAACTAAAGGGTTAAATTTCAGACCGAATTAGTTTACTGACTATTTGTCATAAGATGTCAGTCGTTTCCGGCTCCCATGTGTTATTTTATGTCATAATTTCAATTTTCTCATTCGTTTTTCTATTGGCACAGTCATTGACTATTGTCAAAACGAAATCAATTTGAATAGTTAGAAAACCGAATAAAATAATAAGTTATGAGTAAAATTATAGGAATCGACTTAGGAACAACTAACTCTTGCGTATCTGTAATGGAAGGTAATGAGCCTGTTGTAATCCCTAATAGCGAAGGAAAAAGAACAACCCCTTCAATTGTAGCCTTCATTGAAGGTGGAGAAAGAAAAGTAGGAGACCCTGCCAAAAGACAAGCTATCACTAACCCAACAAAAACAATCTTCTCGATTAAGCGATTTATGGGAAATAAATTCAGCGAAATTGAAAAAGAAGTTGGACGTGTACCTTACAAAGTTGTGAAAGGTGATAACGATACTGCTAGAGTAGAAATTGACGATAGAAAATATACTCCTCAAGAAATTTCAGCGATGATTCTTCAAAAAATGAAGAAAACGGCTGAAGACTATTTAGGAACTACAGTTACAGAAGCAGTTATTACTGTTCCTGCATATTTTAACGATTCTCAGCGTCATGCGACCAAAGAAGCAGGTGAAATTGCTGGTTTGAAAGTTAGAAGAATCATCAACGAACCTACAGCTGCTGCTTTGGCATACGGTATGGATAAGAAGATGGACGATGTTAAAATCGTAGTTTTTGACTGTGGTGGTGGTACTCATGATGTTTCTATCCTAGAGTTGGGCGATGGCGTTTTTGAAGTTAAATCTACAGACGGTGATACTCACTTAGGTGGTGATGATTTTGACCAAGTTATTATTGATTGGTTGGCTGAAGAATTTATCAGTGATGAATCAATTGACTTGAGAAAAGACCCAATGGCGTTGCAACGTTTGAAAGAAGCTGCTGAAAAAGCTAAGATTGAATTATCTAGTTCATCAACAACTGAAATTAACTTGCCTTACGTTACAGCTACAGCTTCAGGACCTAAGCACTTAGTGAGAACGTTATCAAGATCAAAATTTGAGCAGTTAGCTGATTCTTTAATAAAAAGAACCATTGAGCCTTGTAAAACTGCATTGAAAGCTTCAGGATTAAAATTAAGTGATATCGACGAAGTAATCTTAGTTGGTGGATCTACTAGAATTCCTGCTATTCAAGATGCAGTAAAAGCATTCTTTGGAAAAGAGCCTTCAAAAGGTGTAAACCCTGATGAAGTGGTTGCAATTGGTGCAGCTATTCAAGGTGGTGTATTAACAGGTGAAGTGAAAGACGTTCTTTTATTAGATGTTACTCCATTGTCTCTTGGTATCGAAACCATGGGTGGTGTAATGACAAAATTAATTGAGGCCAACACAACTATTCCTACTAAGAAGTCTGAGACATTCTCTACAGCTTCTGATAACCAGCCTTCAGTTGAAATTCACGTGTTGCAAGGTGAGCGTCCAATGGCAGCAGGAAACAAAACAATTGGTCGTTTCCATTTAGATGGTATTCCACCAGCACAAAGAGGTGTACCACAAGTAGAAGTGACATTTGATATCGATTCAAACGGTATCTTGAATGTTTCTGCTAAGGATAAAGCAACCAATAAAGAGCAATCTATTCGTATCGAAGCTTCTTCAGGTTTAACTGACGAAGAAATCGAGAAAATGAAGAAAGATGCCGAAGAAAATGCTGATGCTGATGCAAAAGCAAAAGATAGAGTAGAGAAGTTGAACAAAGCAGATAGTTTGATTTTCCAAACTGAGAAGCAATTGAAAGAGTTTGGTGATAAATTGCCAGCTGATAAAAAAGAGCCGATCGAAACTGCTTTAGCTGAATTGAAGACTGCTCACGAAGCGCAAGATTTAGATGCTTTAGATCCTGCAATGGAAAAGTTAAATTCTATTTTCCAAGAAGCTGCTCAGACAATGTATCAGAATACAGGTGAAAATCCTGGTGCTGATGCAGGACAAGGAGAAGCTGCTCAAGGAGAAGATGAAGTAACTGATGTAGACTTCGAAGAAGTAACAGAAGAGAAGAAGTAATTCTTAACTCTAATAAATAATGAGCCCGCACTGAATAGTCAGTGTGGGCTTTTTTTATGATCATTTTTAGTAGAAATTAAATCAATTGTAAAATAATTAACTTTGATAAAATCAATTGAAAAGGACATGGATGTACAAAGAGAATTAAGTTGGATTCAGTCAGAGCTGTTGAAAGTAAAAGACCCTGATTTAATAACAGCCATTACGAAAATGCTAAAGTCTCGTAAAGAAGATGAGACTTCAGATTGGTCATCATTGCTTAGCCAAGAGGAAAAAGATGAAATTCAAGAAGGAATTGATCAGTTAGATCGAGGAGAGAAAGTTCCTTATGAATCTGTCATGAAAAAATATCATTAACATGAAAAAGTTTGAAGTTAGCTTATCTACTCGAGCTAAGCTCAACTTAAATAGTTTGTTGGTTTATTTAGAAGAAAAGTGGTCTATAAAAGTTCAAGAAAAATTCATTCTCAAACTAGATGAGGCGATCAATCAAGTATCATTTTATCCATATAGTTCAATAGAAAGCGAAGAGTTGAAAGGGGTTTGCAAAAAGGTGGTTCCTAAGCAAACTTCATTTTATTACAGGATTTTAGGTAATGAAATTGAAATTATTACAATTAGAGATAATCGAAAGAATCCAAAGACAATTGAACTGTAATTAGTAGTATGGATATTCCATTAGCATTATTATCTATTTTAATAGGCAGTTTAGCAATATATTTTACCTATAAATATCCTAGTGATAAAGAAAGTGATTCTACACTTGCTGATTTAAATGGCTATTGGGGAGGTGTCATCTTTATTATTATTGGAATAGTAATGCTGTATCGATTTTTTAATTAATGAACCTATTTCAATTTTAGAAGATTGAATACCGGTGATTAGCCTATCATTCTCGAGGCTATTGTTTACCCTTTTTAGTTTAAATCAAAAACAAAATCTGTATTCAATTGCTTTAGTTTAAATTTGGGTGCAATTAAAAACAATCTTTGAATTTAGAATCTACATACGATTATGCTATTATCGGAGCAGGAGCAGCAGGAATGAATCTTGCACTAGCATTTGCGAAAGAGTCCTTCTTTGACAATAAACGAATCGTTATTCTAGATCCTAATTTGGGAAAGATTATTGATAAAAAATGGAGTTTTTGGCAGCAAGAGCCATTTGAATATCCTGACTCAATTGAAAAGCAATGGAAGAGTACACAGTTTAAATCAGAAAATTTAGAGCGGAGAATTGCATTAAACAATTACATTTATTATACTGTCAATGCATCTAAATTTCTAAATTCAGCTCATCAAGACCTAAAAACGAAACCTCAATTTTCATTTCAGTTGTCTGAGGTTTTGGAGATGTCTGAAATGTCAGGGAGTGTCAAAATCAGAACAAACTCAAATGAGTTGATTGCTTCACATGTTTTTGATAGTCGGGTGCCAAAATATTTTTTTAAGGAACATAAATTCACCCATTTAAAGCAGCATTTTAAAGGATGGATTGTTGAGACAGAACAAGCTATATTCGATGATTCTTCGTTTACTATGATGGATTTTTCTGTTAACTATCAGAACAGTTGCAGCTTTATGTATGTGTTGCCTTTTTCTGCCAATCGAGCTTTATTGGAGTTTACTTTTTTTAATTCCACACTAGTGGAAGAAGAAGTGTATGATTTAGCTATTCAAAACTATTTAGAGGAAAAGCTAAAGTGTCTGCACTATAAAATCATCGAAACGGAACAAGGTGTGATTCCTATGAGTGATTACCCATTTGAAAATCATCATTTACCAAATGTTACACTGATAGGAACGGCAGGAGGTTGGGTAAAACCTTCTACTGGTTATTCCTTTCGTGCTTCTATGAAATTTGCTGAAACGATAACAAAGCGAATTATTCACAACCAACCATTGGATGAAGTATTGTGGAAAAAGAGAGGTCGATGGTATGATTCTATCTTTTTAGAGGTGCTCAGACAAGAAAATGAAAATGGTCCAATGCTTTTCGAAACCATGTATGTTCGAAATTCGATTGATCGAATTTTTAGATTTTTGGATGAGGAAAGTAGTTTAGTTGATGAGTTGAAAATTATACTTTCCTTTCCTCCAATCCCTTTTTTAAAGGCATTATTTCGAGTCCTTTTCAGATAGTTTTTTGGCCACCCAAAATCCCGTAGAGAAACAACCTTGTAATAAAAAACCGCCAGTAGGAGCATCCCAATCCAACATTTCGCCCATTACAAATACGTTTGGATTAGATTTTAGTGAAAAATCATCTTCTATGGCCTCAAAACTGATTCCTCCAACTGTTGAAATGGCTTCTTCTATCGGTCGAAGTCCAATAATAGGAATGGAAATATCTTTTACTAAATGAGCAGCTTTTTCTACCGAAAGGAAACTCTCTTTGTCGGAATAAGCTTTAAATAGGGCCAATTGAGTAGTACTTAATTGCCAACCTGATTTATATTCCTTCGCACTAGAAACTTTATTGATTAACTCTTCAGCAGTGTTTTGTGGTTTTAAATCAATTTGTATTTCTAATGGTAAACTCTTGTTGATTAAATCTCTAATGAGAGCAGAGATGGGGTAAATGACATTTCCTTCCAATCCATACTGAGTGATGACCGCCTCTCCTTTTATTGTTTCACCATCACAAGTAACAGCAATGTTTTTTAAAGGTTTTCCTTCATGTGCATCTAAAATTGAAGCCGGCCAATTGACTTCTATTCCGCAGTTGGAGGCTTGAAATGGCATTGTGGCAATCCCTTTTTTATTCACCCAATTGATCCAATTACCATCGCTGCCTGTTTTGCTCCAGGAGGCTCCTCCCAATGCTAATATTAGAAAATCTGTTTTTACTTCATTTTTGTTTTTAAAGAGAAGGGTTAAATCATTGTTAAAATCGATCAATTCGAAATCAGTGTGAATTTTAACTCCTTTTTCAAGTAAAGAGTATTCTATTCTTCTCAACACTTCAAATGGTTTGATTCCTTCTTCAGGAAATACTCTGCCGCTGGTTCCTTCATAAGTTGGAATGTATAGCTGAGCCAACCACATTCTTAATGATTTATTTGTGAAGGCTGAAAGTGCGTTGATTAACTTTAGCTCAGGAGTGTATTTTGATGGTAACTTTTTTGGAGGGATCGCATTTGTCAAATTAAATCCACCTTTACCTGCTACTAAGAACTTCCTTCCTATTGTTTTCTCTTTTTCATAGATATGAACCTCGAATCGATCACTTAAAAAGAATGCGGCAATTAAGGATGATGGTCCTCCACCTATTATGGCTACTTTTTTCTTCACATTACAAACTTAGAAAAAGTATGGAGTATCCGACTCCTATCACCTCTGCTTTTTATTATTTTGTACTTAAGTTTGTGACACAATTAGAGAGGTTGAATTATGTCTAAAGAAAATCCATTAATTTTAATAACAAACGATGATGGAATCACTGCTCCGGGGATTTTAACATTGATTGAAACAGCGAAAAAAATAACTAATAATATCGTGGTAGTAGCACCTGACAAACCACAAAGTGGAATGGGGCATGCCATCACAATGAATTCGATGTTGCGAATTGTTCCAGTTGCGATAGATGGCGTGGAAGCATTTAGTTGTTCAGGAACTCCTGTAGATTGTGTTAAAATTGCAATGGCGAAAGTGTTAGATAGAAAACCTGATTTAATATTATCGGGAATCAACCATGGCTCTAATTCTTCCATTAATGTGATTTATAGTGGAACCATGTCTGCTGCTGTGGAAGGCGCCATTGAAGGGATTCCATCAATAGGTTTTTCATTGTGCGATCATAGTATTGACGCTGATTTTATTCCGGCTACTATATACATTGAACGGATTGTAAGGTTTGCTTTATCAAATCCAATGCAAAATCATACTTGCTGGAATGTAAATTTTCCTGCACTAAAATCAGATTTAATCAGTGGAATTAAGGTGTGTAGGCAAGCCAATGCTGTTTGGGAAGAAGAGTTTGACGAACGACATGACCCATCAGGAAAACCTTATTACTGGCTAAGTGGAAGGTTTGTAAATCATGAACCAGACAATGAAGATACTGACGAGTGGGCATTGGCCAACGGATTTGTAAGTATTGTTCCCGTTCAATATGATGTTACTGCATACAAGTCGATTGATCAATTAAAAGCACTTGAAAATGAAGGTTAAATTGGATTCAATCTTTGTCGGGTTCTTCGTTGGTTTAATTTTACCCATTATTGTATTAGGAGGGTTTTATCTTTCTACATACGCTTACCTTCAGGTTCCTGATTTTTTAAGGAAATTGGCATTTGCTGAGACAATGGTAAAAATATTGAGTTTGTGTGCCATATCCAATATGGGGATATTTTTTCTTTTTTATTACAAAGAAATGGATAAAGCTGCTAGAGGGGTTGTATTTTCTACCTTCTTATATGCTTTTGGAGTAGTTGTTTATAAATTGCTTAACGGAACCCTTTAGATGAAATATTACATAATAGCTGGAGAAGCATCGGGTGATTTACACGGTTCTAACTTGATGAAAGAGTTAAAGAAGAAAGATTCTTCTGCACAGTTTAGATGTTGGGGAGGAGAAATGATGCAAGCTCAGGGTGGAGAAATTGCGAAGCATTATCGAGATTTAGCTTTTATGGGCTTTATAGAAGTAGTGATGAACTTACGAACCATTGTAAAGAACATTGATTTCTGTAAGGAAGATATTGCTAAATTTCAACCTGATTGTGTGATTTTGATCGATTATCCTGGATTTAATCTTCGAATAGCTGAATATGTAAAGACTTTGAATATTAAAGTTTTCTATTATATCTCTCCTCAAATTTGGGCTTGGAAACAGAATCGAGTTCATAAGATTAAGAAAGTGGTGGATAAGATGTTCGTTATCCTTCCATTTGAGAAGTCGTTCTACAAAAAGTTTGATGTAGATGTTGATTTTGTGGGGCACCCACTGATTGATGCGATTGCGAATGAGCGCAAAGAACAACCCACTTTTCAAGCTTTTGTGAGTTCAAATAATTTATCAGAAAAACCAATTGTAGCTTTATTACCTGGTAGTAGAAAGCAAGAAATATCAACGATGCTGCCACTCATGTTAAGCGTTGTAAAAGATTTTCCGAACCATCAATTTGTGATTGCAGGAGCTCCATCACAAGAAGCAAGTTTCTATCAGCCCTATCTAAAAAATAGTGCTATTTCTGTAATTTTTGGGAAAACCTATGATATTTTACAACAATCTGAGGCTGCATTAGTCACTTCTGGAACTGCTACACTAGAAACTGCACTCTTTCAAGTTCCTGAAGTAGTCTGTTACAAAGCAAGTTCTATTTCTTATGTAATTGCTAAACAGCTGATAAAAGTGAAATATATTTCATTGGTCAATTTGATTATGGACAGAGAAGTAGTGAAGGAACTGATTCAAGGAGAACTCAACACTAAGATGTTGAAAGAAGAGTTAAGTAAGGTATTGATAGGTGGAGAAAAGAGGGATAAATTGCAAGCGGATTACCGGGAGCTTATTCAGCTTTTAGGTGGTGAAGGAGCTTCAGAACTAACAGCCCGATTAATGCTAGAAAACTTACAATAATTGAAGTCGCTAATTTGCATCTTATTCTTTGCCTTTAACTCATTATTTGTTCATGCCGAATTGATTAATATCGGCATTTTTACAGATTATTCGGTCAGTCACTTTGAGTTTAATCCACGAGCTGGTACCTACACTATTTTTACTGAAAAGGGAAGGTTAAAAGAAATCAATTCTCAAGATGTGATCACTGTAAAGTATGTAGATACTCATATCCAGCTGATTCAAAATAATCGGACGTTAGGTAGCTATAGTAAGGTAAGTTTTATTGGTACAGGTTGGTATAATCACTTTAAGATTTCAATAAAATCTCCAATTATAAAAGATACTAGATATGATGATAACCTCAAGGTTCAATTAACAACAAGAGGTTTTCAGTTGGTGAATAATATTGATTTAGACAATTACATTGCAGGAGTAGTAGAAGCAGAAGTCGGAAGAAGACCTGTGGAAGAATACCATAAATTACAAGCGATCATTTGTAGAACATATGCTTTAGCGAATTTGAAAAAACATTATGCCGAAGGATACAATCTATGTGATCGAGTGCATTGTCAAGCGTACCATGGGAAAACCTTTTTTGAGCAAATTACTAAGGCCAGTTTAAGCACCAGAGGTATCGTAATTGTGGATAGCGATATTGAATTAATTACAGCTGCTTTTCACAGTAATTGTGGCGGGCAAACTGTAAAGTCTGGCGACGTTTGGAGTAAAAATCTATATTATTTAGATGTGGTGAAAGACACCTTTTGTATCAAAACTTCTAATGCGTTTTGGGAAAAGGAAATAGATAAGAATAGTTGGTACAATTATGTAATGTCTAAAGCACCAAAAGTTTCAAAGGATGATTTAAAAAAGGATTTTAGTTTGTCTACAAGAGCTTTAAGTTATATGAATCAATCGATGCTACCAGTAGAAGATATTCGATACGACTGGAAATTACGTTCGACCTATTTTTCAGTTTATAATGAAGGAGATAAAGTGATTTTTAAAGGCCGTGGTTATGGACATGGAGTAGGGCTTTGTCAGCAAGGTGCAATGGAAATGGCTCGGCTAGGATTTTCTTATTCTGACATCTTACACAAGTACTATAGAGGTGTTCATTTGATCAATCTTTCTGCTTTAGAGTTCTTTAGAGAAGATTAATTTCTTAACTTGCTGCTATAAATCTATATAGCAGTGTTTCATTGGGGAAAAGTTCCGTTAGTTCGATTATTCTTTGCATTCGCATTGGGTATTATTTCCCATGATAAATTCTCTCTAGATTTTCAGATTGTACTCATAGGAGCCCTGGTTTTATTGCCATTGCTGCTGTTGTCTTTAAAGTTAAAATTTAGTTATTATCGTCGGTGGATGCCAGGAATTTTCTATCTTCTGGCTTCATTTGTGGGTGGTTATTTTGCTAGCTCATTTCATTCCGAACGAGTTGTCATCTTTCCTGAGGAGGTGAATCAATTGTATTATGGTCAGATAATAGATCATCCTGAAGAAAAGCAGAATTCTGTAAAGGCTATCATTAAAGTAATTTCAGAAAAGGGTAATCCTAACCATTACATCAATAATGAAGTGCTTACTTATTTTGAGAAGGATAGTAACTCATTGAAATTAGAGGTGGGGAGTAAAGTGTATTTTCAAGCTGGTTTTCAACGTATTTCAGGACGAAAGAATCCTGCGACTTTTGATTATGCCGATTTTATGAATCGAAAGTACATCTATCAGCAAGTTTATTTACCAAATGAAGAATGGAAGTTAGCTGATCAAGGGGGGTATTTTTCTTTGGTCATTATTGCCAAAAAACTTCAGCGTTATGTAAAAAATATTTTTGAGAAATACTTGAAGAATCCTGAATCATTGGCTATTGTGAGTGCGTTAGTGGTTGGCGATAAATCTGAATTAGATGCAGAGTTAAAACAAGGATTTTCGGTAGCTGGGGCGATGCATGTTTTGGCAGTATCTGGTTTACACGTCGGAATTATCTATAAGGTGTTGGAATTCTTATTCAACCTTTTCTTTAAATCAAAAAAACAGAAGAAATTACAAGCTTATTCTATTCTTTTAATATTGTGGAGTTATGCTTTTATTACAGGGCTGTCTCCATCAGTTCTCAGGGCAGTTTGGATGTTTTCATTTATTGTAGTTGCCAACTTAAAACTAAATAACCCTAATGTTTACAATACCTTGGCGGCATCTGCTTTCTTTATATTGGTGATGAATCCCAATTATCTATTTCATGTAGGTTTTCAATTGTCTTATGTCGCTGTATTGGGAATTGTTTCGATTTATCCTCTACTATTCAATAGAATAAAAAGTAAAAATAGGATATGGAATGCGGTTTGGGGGTTGACTGTTGTTTCCTTTGCTGCTCAAATTTCTACTTTTCCAATAGCCTTGTTTTACTTTCATCAATTTCCAACTTATTTTCTGTTGTCCAATTATATAGCAATTCCAATGGCTTTTATTTTATTGTCGGGAGGACTCTTGTTGATTGGAAATCATTTTGTTTCCACACAATTGGCCGAATGGTTGGGTTGGCTAATTGATCAGTTGGGCGACTTTTTAGCCAATGGAATAGATTGGATTAGTAGTTTGCCACTGGCATCGATCGATCAGTTGTGGATTTCTACATTGCAGTTACTTCTAATTTATGCGATTTTATTCTTTCTAGTGTGTGCATTCCAATTATATTGGAAAAAAGGAATCTTTTTGAGTTTGACTTGTGCAGTTCTGGTTTTTCTATCCTTTTTATTGAAATCTTATCAATCTTACAATCAGGATAATGTTGTGCTATATTCTATTCGGGATGGAAATGTAATTGCGGTTATCCAATCAGATGAGGCCTATATTTATTCAGACATTGATAGTATTTCGTATCGATCTGATTGGAAATTTTCTATTCAACCAGTGTTAGATAGTCTCGGTGTATCACACATTTCAATCAATAATACTTCAGAATTTGACTGGGTAATATCGGCGGAACTTTATGGAAATCAATTGATACAAACAATTGATAAAACAATTTTTATTCAAAGAGATGACTTGCCTTTGAGCTCTAAATTGGATCCTAAATCAACAATCACAGTGATTGATAAAGAAGCGTCAGAGAAGGGAATAGATAGTAATCCATCCACCTATTTGTCTTCCAATTTGAAGCCTTGGGAATTGAGAGAGTGGAGAAAAACAAATAATCGACTTTATTCATTATCAGAAAAGGGATTATTATTGAATAGATAGCCCAAATGTCAACCTGAATACAAAACTCTTTCGTAAATAAATTGTTAATTTAGGGTCGCTTAAAAGTTACCAAACTATCAATTTAAATTATTTACATGAATAATAAGTACTTAAGTCTATTTTTCTTATTTGTATTATCAGTTTCAGTTTCTGCGAACTCGATTTTTGGTGCTGCAGCCCGATCTAAAATTAAAGGAGCTGTTGAAATAAGATATACTTCAAAATCGGACGCTCCTGCTTTCATTCAATTTGCAGCAGATGAACAACCACTCGAAAGTGAGTTTTCCATGTTAATGCAAACCATTTTTAAAAGTAGCGTTGGAACTTCGTTTAAATTGTTAAAATCTGAAAAGGATGGACTAGGGTATACTCACACTTCTTATCAGCAATATTTTAAGGAAGTAAAAGTAGAGCATGCTAAATACATCGTTCATTCTAAGAACGGTAAAATTGAATCTATCAGTGGATTTGCTTTGATGCTCACAAATTACAGCTTAAATACATCACTTTCAGAAGTAAGTGGATTAAAAACTGCCTTGTCAAAAATTGGTGCCAATCGGTATAAATGGGAGTTGGTAGAGGAAGAAAATAACCTTAAGATGATTACAGATGATGTAAATGCAACCTATTATCCTAAAGGAGAGTTAGTGATACTTCCATACAATATAGATTACGAAAAGAAAGATTACCGAACGGCATGGAAATTTAACATTTATGCTCACGAACCAATGTCAAGAGCTGAATATTACATAGATGCTTCTAGTGGAGAGTTGATTTTTACAAATGGTCAAATCCATACTGGAGATTCCAAAGGTACCGCAACTACTGTTTATAGTGGAAGTAGAGTGATTACAACAGACAGTACTGCAGTTAATAATTTTAGATTAAGAGAAGCAGAAAGAGGTAATGGTATTATTACTTTAGATTGTAACACAGGAACTTCCTATGGAGCCGCAGTAGACTTTTTAGATGCAGATAACGCATGGAATAATATTAACGCTCAGATGGATGAATATGCAACAGATGCACATTGGGGAGCTGAGCAGACGTATGATTACTTCTTTAATGTTCACAATAGAAATAGTATTGATGGAAATGGATTTGCATTATATAGTTATGTTCATTTTGATCAAAGCTATGCCAATGCATTTTGGGATGGACAACGAATGTCATACGGTGATGGTAATCCCAATTCAAGTCTGAATGCCCCATTAACTGCAATTGATATTGCAGGGCACGAAATTGCGCATGGTTTGACATCAAATACTGCTGACTTAATTTACCAAAGAGAGTCGGGAGCATTGAATGAATCATTTTCTGATATTTTTGGTACTGCTATTGAATTTTACGCACGACCAACCAATGCGGATTGGTTAATCGGAGACGATTTAGGAAATGCCATTAGAAGTATGGTGAATCCCAATTTATATGGAGATCCTGATACTTATGGTGGAACTTCTTGGAGAAGTCCAAACTGCGGAACACCTACACAAGCAAATGACTTTTGTGGAGTGCATTCCAACAGTGGGGTTCAAAACTATTGGTTTTATTTATTAGCAAATGGTGGTACTGGTACTAATGATTTATCAAATACATTTTCAGTTAATGGTTTGGGAATAGATACTGCAAGTAAAATTGCTTTTAGATCTTTAACTGTTTATTTATCACAAAACTCAAACTTTGCTGATGCACGTTTTTATGCGATTCGCTCTGCGATTGATTTATACGGAGCTTGTTCGCCACAAGTTCAATCTGTAACCAACGCATGGTATGCTGTTGGTGTCGGTAATCCTTACCAAGCAGGAGTTGCTTCTTTATTTAATTCAACAGACACTTCATCTTGCATAGCACCACACCGTGTTGTATTTAAAAATAATAGTAACAACGGAAAAAGTTTTATCTGGAGATTTGGAGATGGAACTACTTCCACCGCTTATAATCCTATAAAAACTTACTCAGCAATCGGAAGCTACGACGTGACTTTAGTGACAGATGGCGGTGCATGTGGTATCGATTCAATAGTGAAAGTGGGTTATATCTCAGTTGATACATTGAACCTTTGTAATACTAAATTGGTGAATGGTACTAATGTAACTCAGACAGGATGTAGTGGTAAATTGTTTGATTCGGGTGGTTCATCATCAAACTATGAAGATAATACCAATTCTGTGATTACAGTCGCGCCTTCAGGAGCAAGTAGTGTAAGGCTTGATTTTATCAATTTTGATGTAGAGGCAGGACAAGGAAATTCTTGTAATTATGATTACTTAGAAGTTTTTGATGGGCCTTCAGTAAATGACCCTTCTTTGGGAATTTTCTGTAACAATAATATCCCAACTACATTAACTTCAACTAGAAGTGCAATTACATTGCGGTTTATTACTGATGCAGCACAAACTGAAGGTGGTTTCGAAATTAATTGGAGTTGTATTTTACCTACTACTGCACCAACCGCGAGTTTTTATGTGAATACAGATACTACCTGTTCAGGTTTAGTGCAGTTTTTTGATTACTCATTAAATGGCCCTTCCTCTTGGTCTTGGGATTTTGGTGATGGGACTCGATCTACCATTCAAAATCCAAATAAAGTATACACTACAAATGGATTGTTCAATGTTAAATTAAAAACAACAAATAGTTTTGGTACAGATTCAACTACTAGAACTGCATACATTACTGTAAGACGTCCGAGAATAACAAACTTCAAATCTGATACTGCTTGTCCTAATGGTGCAGCTAAGCTTTCTGTAACTGGTACTGGGACTATGAATTGGTACGACGCTTCTAGTGGAGGAAATCTAGTAGGAACCGGAAATCCATTTACAGCACCTTTAGTAACTAATGATGTTACTTATTATGCAGAAGCTACTAGTTCTGGGGGTAGTTTTTCAGCAGGAGCTAAATCTAATTCTATTGGAACTGGAGCTTCATTTGCAGGTGATCAGCATTTAAATTTTACTGCTTTAAAAGCCTTTAAATTGAAGTCTGTTCTTGTATATGCAAATGGAGGAGGAAATAGAACCATTCAATTGAGAAATAGTAATGGAGCTATTTTGCAGAGTAGGGTAGTTAATATTCCTAATGGAGCACAACGTATTACTTTAGATTTTGATGTGCCTGTTGGAGTTGATTATCAGTTAGGTGTCGCGTTGAATTCAAATCCTGATTTATATAGAAATAATGCTGGAGCTCAATATCCATACAATAACGGAATTGTAAATATTACTAGCAATAGCGCTTCAGGAGCTGCATTAGACTATTATTATTTTTTCTATGATTGGGAAGTGCAAGAAGTTTGTAAATTTTCTAGAATTCCTGTGACTGCCTATTATGATCCAAATTGTATTGCGACTTCTATAGCAGAAAATTCAAATGAGATTTCTTTAAAATTGATGCCAAATCCAACAAATGGAGACTTTAAAATTCAAATGAATTTAAATACTTCCACTCAAGCGGAAATATTTATTACCAACCTGAGTGGACAAGTTGTGGGACGTATTCACAATGGAGTTTTAAATTCAGGTTTGAGCAACTTTATTGTAAATTCTAAATCTTTCGAGAATGGAATCTATTTTGTAAGTATTAGGAGTAAAAATGTTAACAAATTCATGAAACTTGTTGTAATTGATTAATAATAAACAGAAAATTATTCTAACGCCTTTCATTAAAAGTGAAAGGCGTTTTTTTTATGCCTCGAATTTCAAAAATAGAATAGCAAATTCTAGTTATATTTAGCCTGTGAAAGATATTGATACAAGTAAATATATTTGGCAAGTAATATACAACGAAGAAGAGCGAGAAACGATTGACAATTTGCCTGAGGGAAAGATTGTCAGGTGTTTTGTAGAAGATAATTGGTTGTGCATCACTAAATATGAAAATGAGGTGTATGCATTTAAAGACAAATGCCCCCATGCAGGCGCTCCACTTTTTAGAGCAGAATGCAAAGAAGGTAAAGTAGTATGTCCTCTGCATCGTTATGGATTCGATTTAAAAAATGGTCGAGGGCATGGACTCTATTTAGAGAATTACCCAGTGATTCTTCGTAAAAATGAATATTTGATAGGCTTTAAAAAAAACTTTTTAGGATTTTGATTCGTGCAGCCGGCATATTTCTACTTTCTCTGACAATTGCTTTCAATGGTTTTTGTCAAGATTCTACTGGGGTAAATAAAAAGCGTCTTAAGTCTGTAATTATTACAGAATCTGTGATGTATGTTGGTATTATGGCAGGATTGAGTACTCAATGGTATTCTGAAAATGAGCAAACTAGTTTTCACTTTTTTAACGATAATCGGCAATGGCTTCAAATGGACAAGTTGGGCCATTTTGCTTCAGCTTATCAGACAGGAAAAATGGGAATCGATGTATTGAAGTGGAGTGGAGTCAATGATAAAAAGGCTGCATATTATGGCGGCGCTCTAGGCTTGGCATTTTTAAGTGGAGTAGAGGGTTTAGATGGGTTTTCCTCAGAATGGGGTTTTTCTTGGGGAGATATGGCTGCAAATACGCTTGGTGCGTCATTAGCAATAAGTCAAGAACTGCTGTTTAAAAAGCAAATAGCACTTGTAAAATTCTCGTATCATTCAACTGAATTTCCGGATTATCGACCGGAAGTGTTAGGTGAATCAAGTGGCGCTTCTATTTTGAAAGATTATAATGGTCAAACTTATTGGTTGTCATTAAATTTAAAGGATATAACAGGAGTTCATGCAATGCCTGAATGGTTGAGCGTGAGCGGAGGATATAGCGCAACTGGCATGTTTGGAGGTAGTAATAATCCAACTATAAATTCTTCAGGAAATGCAATTCCATTAGTAGAACGATATCGTCAGTATTACCTTTCATTGGATATTGATTTAGAGCGAATACCAACTAAATCAAAGGTCTTGAAAACAGCATTTAAAGCACTGAACTTCATTAAAATTCCAATGCCAACCCTGCGTTTCCAAGATGGGAAAGGGGTTACATTTTATCCGATTTATTTTTAGATGACTCCCTGATCGATTAAGATTTTTGTTTTTAAAACCCCTGCCACTGTTAGACTGTCGGTCATGTCACCATTCATTACCGCTTGATACAATTGGTAAAATGGAACTTTTTTGATTACTAATTCTTCATCTATCTCTGGTGCAGACTCCTGAAAACTTAATCCTTTCGCAATATAGATTAATCCAAGCTCATCGCTAACTGAATTGCTGAGGTGTATTTGCTGTATTAACTCATAGCTTTCTGCAACTATACCAGCTTCTTCTGCCAATTCTCTTTTTGCAGATTCGATTGGATCGATCCCAATTTTTCCTCCGCCTTCTATGATTTCCCAGCTGTAAGAATCCAACGGAAATCGATGTTGACCTACAATCCAAGTGTTGTATTCTTCATCCAATGGAATAATGCCAATAGCTATGTTCTTAAAATGAATTTCTCCATAGATACCTTCCGCATTTCCTGGATTGATAACTTGATACTCTGTTACATTTATCCAAGGATTATCATATACTTCTTTGGATGACTTTATTTTCCAAGAACCTCTTTGTTTCATAAGAATACTTTCAACTGAAGCAAATGAATTCGATATTTGCAGTTCAGATTAGATGATTAAATAATGATTTTTAATATAGGAGATAAAGTTAGGTTATTGAATGAAGTTGGGGAAGGGATTGTGGTTGAAATTATCTCTCCTTCTCAAATAATGGTGGAAACCGACATGGGAATGGCGTTGCCTTTTTCAGAAGATGACTTGTTAAAATTGAATGATGACAATACAGTTACCTACAAGAAAAGAGAAGCAATAGTTGAAAAAAAGTCATTAAGTAATTCAAAAAGAACTTTCACTGAATCGATTCCTTACAATAGTGAGGCGCGTAAAAATCATGCGCCATTTGAAATTGATTTACACATTGAAGAGTTAGTTGAAGAACCTCGAAAATTAAGTTCTGGTGAAATGTTAGAAACTCAAATCCGACATTTTAGAGATTGTATCAATGAAGCCATCGCTTTTAAAATTTCAAAGTTGGTAGTGATTCATGGCGTCGGCGAGGGAATCCTGAGACAGAATATTAGAACTATTCTTAGAGACAATTATCCCAACATAGAGTATATGGATGCCAACACACGTAAATATGGCTTTGGAGCCACTGAAATAACCATCAGAAATCTGCATAAATAATGTAGTTTTGCAGCGCAAACTATTCTATCGCTCATCTAGTAATAGGTGAGAGGAAAGTCCGGGCAACACAGAGCGCCGCACCTTAGAGAGACTAAGGGCATGCTTTCGAAATGAAGTATGACAGAAAGTGCAACAGAAAGTATACCGTCTCGTTTCGGCGAGTTAAGGGTGAAACGGTGAGGTAAGAGCTCACCAGTATTGTCAGTAATGGCTTTAGCTAGGTAAACCTTGCGGGTTGAAAAGTCAAATATACCGAGGCTTGAGGGCGGCTCGCCTGATCTCGGAGGGTAGACCGATTAGATAAATGATAGAAGTCCATTTCGGTGGAAACAGAACCCGGCTTATCGGTTTGTATTTATTAAAAAAGCCCCTCTTGCAATTGCAAGAAGGGCTTTTAATTTTGAGTTAATTCTAACCTTAATCGATAATCAGTTTTTCAACTTTCACACCGTTTCTATTACTCAATTTCACGAAGTAAATACCTTTTTCAACATTGATATTGATGTCTTTACTTAACGAACCGTTAATAATTAGGTTTTCGTTGTAGACTACCTGACCTTGAATGTTGACTATTTCTAACGTAGAGTTAGGAGCAGTTACATTTTCAATCTGTAGCTTGAACTGACCGTTGTTTGGATTAGGGTAGAACTGAATTGAAGAAGTATTCTCATCAGCACCTTTTAAACCAATTATTGTCAAACAAGACGTAGTGTCGATGTCAGAAAAACGCATTGGGAAGAATTGATATCCGCTCAAGTAAGGACTCGTGTTGTCAAATTGACCACCAATACCTTTCATTGAGCAAATTGTATCTCCTGCAACAAGTGCTCTACCTACAACTGATAAACTATCGTTTACATCAGTGTCAGCATCCACTCTAATGGTTAAAGTATCCGTACCATTAGTTGCAGTGAAGTTGTAGGAACCAGTACCACTTGGAGTAAGAACTACAAACCCTTGGATCTCTATTAACTCAGATTCTGTTGCTTCGCTTAAAGTTGTTATAACTCTATGAGCAGGAAGTGTTTTACCTGTAGCAATGATTCTGATAGAGTCTGGGAATAACTCAGTCAATCCATTGAATTGCTGAATCTCACCCCTCAACATGATAGAGTCGCCTTCAGTTACCACATAATTGCTCACATCAGCAAAGTTGAAGATGTTCATTCCTTCAGGAGTTGAACCTGATTGATCAATGATTGTGAATGAAATACCCGCATTGCCATCTAAGTCAACACCTGCAACAGTACCTGAAATCCAACAGAACACGCCCAAAGAATCAGCAACACCTGTTGTTGCATTTTCAGTGTTCACTATTCCAATAGGGTAGTAAGGTAAAGTAGCAATAGGAGGAATGCTATCAAAAACTCTAACATTATCAAATGCGAATCCTTCAGCCACTGTACCTGCATCGGAAGCAAATAGAATTCTAACTCTAACGTTAGATAATCCGCCCAATCCATTTAATTCATGGCTAGCCTTTAACCAACCTCTACTTCCAAAAACACCACTGGTACTGTCACCTGTCCATGCTTGACCTAGTGGGTCAATGCCTAATGCATTTATAACATCGGCTGTATCATTGTACCAGTTGATCGGGTCATTCTTAGCACCTACTAGGTTCCAAGTAGTTCCATTATCAATTGAGGTTTGCATGATTGCCCCATCCCATTGTGATTCGATATCATACCAAATGTCCAAAGTGATAGCTGGGTTAGTAACATTAGTGAAGTCAAAACAAGGACTGTTTACAGAACCGATTCCCCCATCTAAGTAGTCTCCGTTTAAGTTAGTTACCCATGCTTTTGTTCCATTAGATGCGCTGTTAATAATTACGCCAGTTGGAGTACCTAAAGCCCAAGTTGAATTGGCATTGCCATCAGCTACCCAGCCTGCTGGGCCATTTTCGAAACTTTCGGTATATGGGAAACTATTAGCGCTTCCTAAGCTTGTAACTGCTTTACGGTTGGTGTCATTTTGCATGTTTACATCACCTGTTAGCATTGTGTAAGCTACTATCTGATAGTTTCCAGAAGCACTTAAGTTAGCCGTAGTTGTAAATGTATAGTTTGCAGAAGAGTTTGCTGCAATTGAAGCAGTATAAGTTTCAGGAGTAATTGCAACTCCATTTAAACTATAGCCTACTCCAAAACCAGATTGTGCTGCTGATCCAACATTATTAATTGTAATAGTAACATTAGAGGTTGCAGATTGGCCACAACCACCTACTGGACTTACAATTGCCGATACCGCCAAGTTGTTTGCTGGTGCTTGAACAATGGCAACGTCATCAATGGCTTGATCGCCTTGGAACATTGAAGAAGTGTTAGCGCCACTACTCGCTCTAAATCTAATTTTAACAAGATTCGTATTGTATTTAAAAGCACCTATTTTGAATGCAAATTTCTCCCATCCATTTGTTTGCTGCTGAATTAAACCAACATTTGCCCAAGTTGTGCCGTCAAATGCATCTACATATAAAATATTTATTGGCGTATATCCAGTACCACACATTGCAAAATAGAATTCCAATTGAGGGTCAGATAAAGCTGAAACGTCAACATTTGGCATTTCAAGCACTACATCAGTTACACCTGTACCTGAGAAATCTAAAGCTGCAAATTTACCTGAATTACCAGTGTGATCAGTTGGAACAAATGGACATCCTTGGGTATTCCAAGTAAATCCTGGTCCACCAAAAACCCATGGGCCATCTTTTACCGCTGATTGAGACCAACAATTTGGAGTAGAAGTGCCATTAAATGTTTCAAGGAATGGCGCCATGAATGTACCGCAACTTGTTGTAAAAGAAGAAACTAATGACCATGAGCTGGTGTCACCAATACTACAAATACTTCGTACATACCAATCGTAAGCTGTAGCAACTGATAATCCACTAACAGTTATTGAGTTAGTTGTAACTACCGCCTGTGTTCCTTGACCTGCTGTAAAACTAGTTGGTCCATAGCTGTATTGGTAAGAACCTGCAGCAATTGGAGATGGGTCAGTCCAACTAAAGTTAGCAGAATTCGCTGTAATAACAGAAGTTAAAAGTGTTATAGGAGCTAAACAAGCTGGAGGAGCTGTTAGAGCTACTGTTAGGTCTACTGTAGTTCCATAAGAAACGTTCCCACATGATGGAGGGTTTGCCGCAGAACCAAATTGAGCTCTTACTCTCATTCTATAGTTACCTATTGCAGCAGTTGCAGGTACGGTTCCAGAAATGGTTTTTGATGCTGATGTTGAGGCTTGATAGCCAACTAATTCTGTCACATCATCAAAAACTAAATCATTGTTCCAGTCTACCCATGCTTTAACACCATTTGAACCTCCAACATATGTTGTAGTAAGGTCAAATGTTCCGCTAGCATAACTAGTAAGGATTTGTGCAGTTTCATTAGCATAAGAACCCACAGGGTTAGAAGTAGCCGTGTATGAAATGTTTGTGTTCGCTCCTGTGCTTACTAAAGATGAGATATAATCTCCTGGATTGGTAGTTGAAACTTGGCAATAACCGGTAAAGAAATTAGCCGGACCAGCATACGTGCTTGTATCCATTGATCCACAAATTGCTCTCACATACCAATCATATGTCGTATTGGCAGATAAACCTGTCAATACTTTAAAGGTATCAGTATTTACAATTGCAGATGTTCCTGCAGTGGTACCTAATGTAAAGCCGCTAACACCATAAACAATCTCCCATTTAGTTGCAGTACCATTTTCTAACCAGATAACTTTAGCCGCAGTTGCTGCTAAACTATCCAAAGACTGGTTTGTTGGTGGCAAACATGTCGGCGGATTTACTACAGAGAAGGTATAATCTTCAGTTTCGTTTCTGCCAGATCCCGAAGAACCGCAAGATATTGGATCAATTGCATTGAAATCACATCTGATTCTCATTCTATAATTTCCTAATGGAGTGGAAGCGGGAACTATGAATGAACCTGATAGGGTAGTGACATATGCTCCAGAAGCAAATACCTTTTCTCCTAGATCATTAAAATCAAGATCGTTATTCCAATCTACCCAAATATTAACTCCTACAGTTGTTCCTACTAATGCAGTAGAAAAATTTACTGATCCAGTTGCAAATTGACTAACAACCATATTTGTGGCATCTTGGTATCCATTAGTAGCAAAACCTGAACCAGTATTTGATATATTCATCACACCACCAGAGGTAGTAAAATTATCAAAATAGCTTAACGCGCTTGTAGAAACTACTGAACAATAACCTGTATAGAAGCTAGATGGTCCTGAGAAAGAACTTGTGTCCATTGAGCCACAAATTGCTCTAACATACCAATCATATGTAGTGTTAGCTGTTAAGCCAGTGATTAATTTGAATGTGTCAGTATTAACAATTGTTGATGTTCCTGCTGCAGAACCTAAAGTAAATCCTACTATGCCATGTACAACTTCCCATTGTGTCGCTGCACCGTTTTCTGTCCAAAATACTTTGGCAGTAGTTGAACTTGCCCCATCAATGGATTGACCTGTTGGTAATACACATGTTGGCGGAACAAATTCTATAGCCCCAATATCAGGAGTCGCACCTCTAAGATTTCCATAGAAATCTGAAGGGACACCCAGATTAGCTCCTGTGTTGTTTAATGCAGGATTACTTGGTGTAAGGTCACTTGTTATATTAACAAAAAATGGGTCAGCAGTAATACTGTTAGCGCCAAAACCGGCAGTTTGCCAGTCTGCTAAAGTTGTTTTGTTTGTAGATAAATAACCGATGTGTTGCGCTCCTGTTCCTAAACTATTTAAATGAATATTATTGTAATTAGAAGTAATAGTTGAAGCAGCTGTTCCAAAATACAATCCATGTTTAATTCCTGATCCACCTCTTGTAATTGAAATATTATTGTTTTGAATAATAATTCCAGTGGCAGTAGTTAATTGATAAAATCCTCTAGTGGCGCCAGCTGTAGAAGAAGCGTCGTCTAAAGAGATTGTATTGTGAATGTAATATTGATTGTCACTACCTGAATTGTAAATAGCATAGATAAGTCCATTGGAGTTAATATTGTATATAATATTATTCAACCAAAGGTTTGGAGCAGAAGCAGAAGCATCATTGGATGAGTTGTAAATTCCGTATGATGATGAAGTTGAGTTTGGTGCAGCCTCAAATGTGTCATGAATGCTATTGGCATTAATAGTATCATTTTCACAACCACCAGTAGAGTAAATACCGTATAATGTAGTTACTGTTATTTTATTCTTTCTGTGAATGTCATTTCTTTCAATGTATGACTTCTTTATGTCATCAAGATAGATTCCATAAGAATAGAAATCAGCAACTTCATTGTTTAACAATCTGATTACACTGTCTTGGATTGCAGCAGAAGTACCATTAAATCTCATTCCATAATGCAATCCACCACCTGTTCCTCCTAGAATTCTAGAGTTTGAAATTGTGATGAAACTTGCATTTTGTCCTGCAGCAGCATTTGATGCGATGGTTCCACTACTTGTAATTCCAGCAGAATTTAATGCTGTTGTACTCGTGTTGGCAGTCAAATCAATTGTGCAAGAATCAATGATAATATTAGATGTTTGGTTCATCATGTGAATACCAAAACCATATGTTGCATCAATTCCTTTAATGTTTAATTTATTGATTTTGATATATTTTGATCCATCAAACCCAACAATTCTTCTATCTGTGGTGTTTGGAGCAAAAATTACTTCGTTTCCATTTCCATTGATTTCTATCGTATTCGTGCTAGATGAACCTAAAATATCATTGAAGATAACTTGTTCCAAGTATGGGCCTGAGCCTGATACTACATTTACTGTTACTGGACCTGCCACTCCAAATGAATCTAAAGCATTGGTAAAGCTGGCAAAGTTTTGAAAGTTTGTACCTCCTGAAACTGCAGTTGAATTAATAGTATACGCACCAGAAAGTGGAGATCCAGTTGTAACTGTTTGAGGTCCTGAGAATAAACTAGTGTCATTAGTGCTACAAATAGATCTTACATAGTAATCGTAAGTCGCAAATGTGGTTAATCCTGTTAAAACTTTGAAAGCGTTTAAGTTTACAATAACAGACATTCCTGCTGAAGAACCCAGTGTAAAGCCCGTAGGACCATAAACTACTTCCCATTTCGTAGCAGTTCCAAGTTCAGTCCAAGATACTTTAACAGCAGTAGCTCCTATACTATCAGTTGATAGGTTGCTTGGCAATAAACAAGATGGTGGAACAAACTCAATCGCTCCAATATCTGGTGTTGCACTTCTTGGATTACCATAGAAGTCCGATGGAACACCTAGGTTAAGTCCAATATTGTTTAGAGCTGGAGTGCCAGGCGTAAAATCACTAGCAGAATTAATGAATGTTGGGTTAGCGCTAATGCTATTTGCACCAAATCCAGCAGTTTGCCAGTCTGTTAAAGTTGTTTTATCTGTAGTTAAATAACCAATATGTTGTGCTCCTGTCCCAGCACTATTTAAATAAATATTGTTGTAGTTTGATGTAATTGTTGAAGTAGCAGTTCCAAAATACAAACCATGTTTTACACCTGAACCACCTCTTGTAATGGAAATATTGTTATTTTGAAAAATAATTCCTGTTGCAAGATTTGTTTGAAAAAAACCTCTGGTAGTCCCTGCAGTAGAAGCAGCGTCATCTAGAGAAACAGTATTGTGAATGTAATATTGGTTGTCACTATTAGTATTATAAATCCCATATGTAGTTCCATTGGAATTAATATTATAAATAATGTTGTTTAACCAAAGGTTGGGTGCTGCAGCTCCTGCATCATTTAAAGTATTAAATATACCATAAGAAGTTCCGGTTAAACTAGATGCTGCTCCGTGAGAATCATGAATGCTGTTTGCATTGATGGTATCACTTTCGCAACCACCTGAAGTTGTAATTCCAGCAAAAGTGGTGACAGTAATTCTATTAGTTCTATGGATATCATTTCCTTCTATATATGATTTTTTTATGTCCGCTAAATAGATTCCTGAGTTATAGAAGTTAGATATTTCATTATTAGTGATTTTAATTGAACTGTCTTGTGCAGTTGCAGATGAGCCGTTAAATCTGATTCCATAATACGAGCCTCCAGCGGATCCTCCTATGATTCTTGAATTTGAAACCATTATATTGTTGGCATTTCTACCAACGGCAATATTAGAGGTAATGTCGCTACTACTTGCAATTCCTGCTGAATTTAAAGCAGTTACGCTTGTGATTGCGGATAGGTTTATTGTACATGAATCTATTGCAATATGAGATGAATTATTCATCATGTGAATTCCAAACCCATAGGTAGCATCTAATCCTTCGATGTTTAGGTTTTTTAGTTTAATGTATTTAGAACCACTAAATCCTACTATTCTTTTATCAGTAGCATTAGGAGCATACATAATAGTATTTCCATTACCATTAACCTCAATTGTATTGGTAGCTGAAGATCCGATTATATTTCCAAAAATAACTTGCTCTAAATATGGACCTGAACTTGCTACTACATTTACAGTAACAGGGCCTGAAATTCCATAAGAATTTATGTAATTTGAAAAGGAGGTAAAGTTTTGAAAGTTAGTAGAACTAACAGGTTGCAATGAATTGATTGTATAAGCTCCTGTTAGAGGAAGTTTTAATGAAACTCTAGAAGTGTCGTTTGCTTGAAAAGCATCTGCATTTCCGTTTGGAAGAGATGACCAAACGATAATATCAGAATTGCCTATAAAGTTATATGTTCCAATCGTTAGTGACGTATCCTTATTGATTGCAAGGGTTCCTCCAAAATTAAATGGAGCTTGGGGAGTGCCATTCACTGACCAGTTAATTATAGAACTTGAAATTGCATTAATTCCATAATTAGAAAGTGTCACATTTACATTTTGTAAACCTGTTGAAAATGGAATTGATGGGGAGTTTATAGAGCTAACTCCAACATTATTATTAACCAATAATCTAGGGCTGAATTGGTAATAATCATTGTCAGGGTTATTAATTCCGTTGGCATTTTGAGAAACGTTAGATCCAAATTGGACTGCAGTAGTGGAATTAAGTTGAACGCCAACTGTGCTAGATAGCAGAGATGCTGCTGCGTCGCCATAAACATCAACAATGTATATGTTGTTAGACGTTTCTTCTAAAACAGCAGCATTGTATTGAAAGGTTACAGCTGGGTTTCCATATTCAAAAGAAAACCAATAAATCCACAGTTGTCTGTTAGGAGTAGCACCTGTAACAAAAGTATAAACTAAATCATTTGATCCGGTAGGTGGCAAGTTGGTGAATTCATCCCAAAAAACCGCGATTGTGCTGTCAGGTAAGCTAGCATTTGGAAGGCTACCATTTGCGTTTGGAGGAGTTCCAGTAACTGATTTTTTGAAAGTCAATAATCCATTTGCTGAAACTTTAAAGCCATTTACGTTGCCTCCGTAAAAATTAAATGGAAATGGAATTGTTTGGACGGATGACCAGACATTCGTAGAAATGGTTCCAGCGATTCCTACATTAGTAAACCCTGTAGTTGTGGTTTCTGCAAATGTGGTACCTCCAGGGTTTCCATTGTTCATGGAGGAGCTAACGTTGTAGGTGTACTGCGCATTAATTTGTCCACACAAAAACAGGCACAATACGAGCCAGGTGGAATGGTACAGTTTCTTCATAAATAAAAATTTAACAATTAATTGGTTAGTTGTGAGTAATTTACCTGTCTAAATATTAGAACCTAGTATTAACTCCTAGAAAGAAGTTAACCCAAAGCTAGATTATTTTACGTTATGTGCGTATTTTTTTTATGTAAATTGTTGATAACTTTTACCATTTAATATATTTTTAGTATGTAGCTGCCTTTTTAAAATTATAAGGATTTAAGCTTGTCGGTTTTTATCCATTAAAAAAGCCCTTCCTGCGTTTGCAGGAAGGGCTTTTAATTTAAAGTTAAATCTAACCTTAATCGATAATCAGTTTTTCAACTTTCACGCCGTTTTTATTACTCAATTTCACAAAGTAAATACCTTTCTCAACATTAATGTTGATGTCTTTACTTAGAGAACCGTTAATAATTAGGTTTTCGTTGTAGACTACTTGACCTTGAATGTTAACTATTTCTAACATAGAGTTAGGAGCCGTTACATTCTCAATTTGCAGTTTAAACTGACCATTGTTTGGATTAGGATAGAACTGAATAGAAGAAGTATTCTCATCAGCATCTTTCAATCCAATAATTGTTATACAAGACGTCGTGTCTATGTCAGAGAAACGCATTGGGAAGATTTGGTATCCGTGCAAGTAAGGGTTAGAGTTGTCAAATTGACCACCAATACCTCTTAATGAACAAATCGTATCTCCTGCCACAAGCGCTCTACCTGCAACTAGTAAACTATCGTTTACATCAGTGTCACCATCTACTCTAATGGTTAACGTGTCTGTACCATTGGCAGCAGTCATGTTGTATGAATTACTAGTACTGCTAGGGGTGATTACTACAAAGTCTCTGATTTCAATTAATTGAGATTCTGTCGCCTCACTTAATGTACTCACTAATGTATGAGCAGGAAGTGAAGTTCCTGTAGCAATGATTCTGATAGAATCTGGGAATAATTCAGTCAAGCCATTGAATTGCTGAATCTCACCTCTCAACATGATAGAATCACCTTCAGTTACCACATAATTGCTCACATCGGCAAAGTTGTAGATATTCATTCCTTCAGGATTAGCACCTGATTGATCAATGATTGTGAATGAAATACCTGTATTACCATCCAAGTCAACACCGGCAACTGTTCCAGAAATCCAACAGAAAACACCTAATGAATCAGCAATACCTGTTGTTGCATCTTCAGTGTTAACAGTTCCGATAGGGTAGTATGGGAGTGTGGCCACTGGTGGTGCTTTGTCGTAAATCTTCACATTGTCAAATGCGAATCCTTCCGCGAAAACAAAACCATCAGAAATAAACAATACTCTAATTTGAACAGATGGTAAACCACCCATTCCATCAATAGCATGTTTAGCAGTGATCCATCCTTGACTTCCGTTTGTAGCATCACCGGTCCAAGATTGACCTGTTGGGTCAACAGCTGCAACAGCATCTGCCGTATCGTTGTACCAGTTCACAGTATCACCTTGGGCACCAACGGTACTCCAAGTTACACCCTGATCGCTAGAAGCTTGAATTAATGCTCCATCCCATTGGAATTCGATATCATAAAATATATCTAATTCTAAGTATGGGTTAGGGACTGAGGTAAAGTCGAAACAAGGACTATTTACAAATGCAAACTCAGAAGCTACATAGTCGCCTGTTAAATTAGTTACCCAAGCTTGCGTTCCATTTGCTGCAGTATTAATTAACGTTCCTGCAGGAGCACCTAATGCCCATGAAGAATTAACTCCACCTGCAATCCATCCACCATTGCTAGTTTCAAAACTTTCAGCATAAGGGAAAGAGCTAACTGCTAATAAGCTAATAACCGATTTACTTAACGAATCATTTGAGTTATCATAGTCATTTGTTAATGAAGTGTAAGCATCAATTGCATATGTGCCATTTGCATTCAAATTAGCAGTAGTGGTGAAGATGTAGTTTGCTGAAGCATTAGGAGCAATAGTGCCTGTATATGTTTCAGGAGTAATGGCAACACCATTAACCGAGTAACCAACAGAGAAATTGCTTTGTGCTGCAGAGCCTAAATTTGTAATTGTCATTTCAACAGTGCTAGTAGCACTTAATCCACATCCACTATTAGGATTAACAATTGCTGTAACAGCAAGGTTATCTGCGGGAGTCTCTTTGATTGTAACATCATCTATACCCATATCACCATAAAACTGCGTTCCTCCACCATCTTCAGCTCGGAATCTTAATCTAACTAGATTGGTATTATATGTGAAATTTGCTAATGTAAATCCAAATCTTTCCCATCCATTTGTACCATTTGAAATTATGGAAACAGTGTCCCAAGATGCACCGTCAAATGCTTCAATATATAATACATTTGATGGGCTGAATCCATTACACTGAGTGTAATAAAATTCAAAATATGGAGTCGTTAATGAGCTTATATCAACGTCAGGCAACTCTAAAACAACACCTGCATCAGGCACTGAAAAGTCCATAGCTGCGAAGCTACCACTGTTTCCTGTATGATCAACAGGAATTGCAGTACAGCTTTGAGTATTCCAACCAAAACCTGGTCCACCAAATACCCACGGTCCGCCAGAAACTGCAGATTGACTCCAGCATGTTGGAGTAGCAGAACCATCAAAGGTTTCTAAAAATGGAGCCGTAAATGGACTACATAAGGTAAGAAAGTTTCGAGGTCCTGTCCAAAGACTAGAATCAGCTGAACCACAAATAGACCTTACATAAAAATCATAAGATTTATTTCCTGCTAAACCTGAAATTGAAGCTGGATTTGTAGTTACTACTGACCTGTTTCCTGTTCCTAAAGTAAACCCAGCTGTATCGTATTCAATTTCCCATGAAGTTGCTGAATTGTTTTCTGTCCAATTCAATGTTGCACTTGAGGAAGTTATTGAAGTTACAGTTAAAGTTGTTGGAGCAAAGCATGATGGAGCTTCCTTAACAGAAATATCATCTATTGCAATATCTCCCCATTGTGCTCCCGTTCCTCTATAAGCTCTGAATCTTACTTTAATCACTCCAGTTACGGATGCTAAAGAAATTTGTCTTTTCAAAAATGGATCGGCTTGATTTGATTGCTGTTCTCCTTTAATGCTATCAACAACAGTATAATTTGTACCGTCAAAGACATCTACGAACAAATCACCCATTACCCCTCTACCATCACCAAACATGTGATAGTAAAATTCTATCATAGGAACAGTTAAGTTGGTCACATCAATACTTGGACTTATTAGATTTGCTTCATTGCCAGTAGCACCACTTGAAGCTTCAAAGTAGAAAAATCGATTCCCACTATTTGGAGCAATAGGACCCGTTCCTGAAGATGGAGTTGATCCTGGGCCACCCACATTCCAATCATTGGATGATGAAATAGCATTTGCCTCCCAACATTCAGTAGTTGTTATCGTGCCCGAATTAGCTGCATGAAGCTCTACGTCATCGGTGAAAGGAGCAGTGTAAATTCCACAAATAGTTTTGAATGTACTGCTACTTGCCCAATTACTAGTGTCATTGCTACCACAAATGGCTCTTACATAGTAATCATAACTCGTATTAGAAGTTAGTCCAGCTATTGTCATAAATGTATCAACATTTACAATGGTTGAAGTGCCTGAACCTAAAGTGTAACCTGTAGTTCCGTATTCAACTTCCCATTGAGTAGCAGTTCCATTTTCAATCCATGATACAACTGCAGAATCAGAACCAATAAGGCTTGCTGAATTTGCTGAAGGAGCAGGACATGCCGGCGGAATTCTAACTTGGAAGTTATCTATATATACATTGTAATCAGTATTGCTCGCTGTAGATGTCGCATAAAATCCAACTTTAATTAATCCTGTATAAGCTGATAAATTAATGAACACCGTTTCTCCTGTATTGGATGGAGGTGAGTTAACATCATACAATTTTACAACATTTGATGATGACCAAGTTGCCCCGTTATCAGTAGAAATAACCACTGATAGGGTGTCATCAGGCCCCATAACATCAATACCGCTACCTGTATAGTCTGTAAGACCTGCATCAAACTCTAAACGATAATTGTTAGGAGCTGTTCCCAAATCGATAGATGGAGACATTAACCATTCAAATCTTCCAGTAGAATAGATGTTCATTCTTGCGGAACCTGAAGTACCAACATTTAAGAATCCATCTGCAATCCAGAATGAACTCGTTGTAGAGGTAAAGGTTGTATTAGTAGTTAACTGGCCTTTTGCTTCTTCCCAACAATTAGGGATGTAAGATGCGAAATCCTGACTATATGGTGGTGTAAAAGGAGCACAAAAAGTAGTAAAACTATTTGGTCCTGTCCAAGTACTTGAATCACTTGAAGAGCAGATTGCCCGCACATACCATTGGTAAGTTGTTGCAGGCATTAAGCCACTCAAGGTATCTGGATTGGTTGAAGTAACAACAGATGCTCCTGTGCCCAAAGTGAAACCTGTTGGTCCATATTCAATTTCCCAACTTGTAGCTGTAGAATTGTTGGTCCAATTTAATACTGTAGAATCTGGACTTAAAACGTTAGCAGAAAGTGCAGATGCTGGAGGACAAGTTGCCGGAGTTGAGAAACTACCGTTTACCAATAAACTTGAATCGCCAACTGCACAGATAGCGCGAACAGCCCAGTCATAATTCGTCAATTGCGTCAATCCTGACAATGTTGTAGTGTCATTTGAAACAACAGCACTATTTCTTGCCGTACCTGCAGCGTAGCCTGCAGTATCCCATTCAATTAACCAAGAAGTAGCACTTGAATTGTCTTGCCAAGAAACTTCTGTTGAGTTAGCTTCATTTAATACAGTAGCTAAATTAGATGGCTTTGGGCAAGTAGGAGCTTCGATTATAGAAACATCATCTATCGCCATGTCACCATAAAATTGTGTTCCACCACCATCTTCAGCTCTAAATCTTAATTTAACTTGGTTGGTGTTAAATATAGCAGAACTTACAATAAATTCAAATTGTTCCCAACCTGTAGTTCCTTGTTGAATTTTAGTTACAATATTCCAGTTTGTTCCATCATATGATTCAATAAATAATTCATTTAAAGGAGAGTAGCCTTGTCCACACATTTGAAAGTAAAAACTAAGCATTGGGACATTTAAAGTCGAAACATCTACAGTTGGTAATTCTAATACCACACCTGCATCTGGTGTAGAGAAGTCTAATGCGGCAAAATTTCCACTATTACCTGTATGGTCGGCAGGAGTAGATGCTGCGCAACCTGAAGTGTTCCAACCAAATCCTGGAGTTCCAAATGTCCAACCAGTTCCTGCAGATTGGTATCTAGACCAGCAATTCGGAAGAGTTGTGTTATTAAAACTTTCTGTAAATGGGGCGCTTACTGGAGCACATGGCGTTGTAAATGTAGAAACGCTAGTAAATGTACTTGTATCACTAGGTCCACAAACTGCTCTTACATACCAATCATACGCAGTGACAGCAGTTAAGCCAGTTATGGTAGTAAATGTGTCTGTCAAAACTGTTACTGTATCACCGCCTACACCAAGTGTAAATCCAGCTGTTCCATAAATTACTTCCCATTGTGTGGCAGTTCCATTCTCCATCCAATTTAAAGATACACTACTCGCGCTTAACCCTGTTAAAGCAGAAGCCGTAGGTGCTACACAAGCAGGAATTGGAACATATTGAAGGGTAAATGCAGCAATGCTATCTGCGACTTCATTATTGGTCCATGCGGGATTGCATAAAGTTGCTGAAATATTAAAATTGTTAGTACCAATCGTTGCTATACTAGCCCCATAGGTATAACTTAAATTATAACTTGATCCATCAAGACCATCGCCATAATCATCATATGCTTTTAAGGTATAAACTTTACCTGTATCAGCACAAATAATAATGGTTTCTATTCCTGTACTTGCAGAATAGGTTCCGAAGCATGCAGAATCAACCGTTATTCCATCAGTTAAATTAATTAATCTCCAGCCATCCTCATCGGGATAACTGTCTCCAGAAAAATCAATACTCAAGGTCAGTTCAGACTGTCCTGGACCACATTGAGCTTGCAATTGTGGGTTAAAACTTAGAAAGGTGAAAAGACACCCAACTACATAAAATAATAATTTCCTCATAAATAAAAGTTTAATAAATAATTAGTTACAATTTAAAAAACCCATCTAGTCAGAACTCAGCAATAAAATCCTAGGGAAGGAATAACTTCAAATCTATTGTATTTTAAAGGATTTTCAAAATTATTAGGAAGTAATTGTTAATAACTTTAAAAATAATTCCGCAAAAAGTAGCGTGCTTAAAAAAAAAGCCCGTTTCGATAATTCGAAACGGGCTCGGTAAATGATTTATAATCTAACCTTAATCGATAATCAGTTTTTCAACTTTCACACCGTTTTTATTACTCAATTTCACGAAGTAAATACCTTTTTCAACATTGATATTGATGTCTTTACTTAGGGAACCGTTAATAATTAGGTTTTCGTTGTAGACTACTTGACCTTGAATGTTGACTATTTCTAACATAGAGTTAGGAGCCGTTACATTTTCAATTTTCAATTTAAATTGACCATTGTTAGGGTTAGGGTAGAAATTAATCGACGAAGCAGCTTGATTTACTTCGGTAATTCCTACACATACTGTAATCGTTACATTTACTGTATCAGTTCCTGTACATCCATTTCCATCAGTTACTATTACACTATAAGTAGTGTTGGCAGTAGTTGGTGTAATGGTTCTTGTTAATGCTCCAGTACTCCATACGTATGATGCAAAGTTACCTGCGTCAAGCATAAAGTTATTGGTATCACAAACAATAGTATCTGGTCCTAAACTTACAGAAGGAGCAAAAACAACATCTGTGTATCGCATTGGGAAAATTTGATATCCACTTAGGTATGGATTTGAATTATCAAATTGTCCACCAATTCCATTTACAGAACATAGTTTATCACCAACTGCGAAAGTCAAACTATCCAATACATCCGTATCAGAATCCACTCGCATTACAAAGTTATTTGTTCCATCTGTTAACCCGATATTAATCGAAGTTCCTGCAGGAACACTAGTAACTGTTAAATCTTCAATCCTGATTAATGCGGATTCTGTGGATTCATCAAGTGTGGTTACTACTGCCACACTAGGCAAAGATGCTCCAGTTGAGATGATAGAGATAGAATCAGGAAACAACTCAGTTAATCCATTAAATTGCTGGATTTCACCTCTAATCATAATTGAGTCACCTTCAGTTACCACATAATTGCTTACATCTGCAAAGTTATAAATGTTTATTCCTTCAGGATTAGTGCCTGATTGGTCAATAATCGTGAATGAAATACCTGCATTACCATCCAAATCAATACCTGCAACAGTACCAGAAGTCCAGCAGAATACACCTAAAGAATCGGCAATACCAGTATTCGCATCCTCAGTATTGATTGTTCCAACAGGGTAATAAGGAAGTGGACCTAATTTTACACTAATATTATCAAAAGAAAAACCATCAGAAGCCGTTGGGCTTGTAGCAGGGAAGTCGTCTTCTTGTCCAAAACGAATTTGGAAACTTGAAGAAACAGTTTGACCTGCTGCAGCTAATCTTGCGTCTATATCAATTGGACCTACGGAGTTATAAACACCTGCTGATCCTTTGTTTGCAAATAAGTCATAAATGCCTACCCATGTATCGGATTGGCTACCTCTAATCCAAACACTATCATTCGCATTATTTTCTTCACCATGATGTGCAAAATCAAATTCTAACTCTAAGTTTGATGCAGAACTATTAGCAGCCAAATTTAATGTCAGAATTAAATCATTTGCAATTACACCTGAACTAGTTATTGCGTCTAATGTAATTGCTCCAGTTCCTCCTGCCGCTAAAATTGCTGCTGAACCGAATCTCGCTCTACCGTTTGGATTGCTAGACAATAAATGCCAAGTATAATCAGGATTGCAAATAATATTTGCTGGGCCTGTAACAGTGTCATTTAAATTTTCCCAATCTTCAAAAAATGGAAGAGTAGTAGTAGTTGTAAGGGCACATGGTAAAAATGATGTTGTAAAGGTTGAAGAATTCGTCCAAGTACTAGTATCAGTGCTACTACAAATTGCTCTTACGTAATAGTCATAAGTTGTATTTGAATTTAATCCATTGATAATAGTAAAAGTATCAATGTTTACGATAATTGAAGAACCCGTTCCTACAGTATAACCACCAAGTCCATATTCAACTTCCCATTGTATTGCTGAGCCCGTTTCAACCCATGATACAAATGCTGAGTCAGATCCAATAAGGCTTGTTGCATTTACAATTGGTTCTGGACAAGTAGGTGGTACTCTAACATCAAAGCTTCCTATGTGGAAGTCATAATCTTCAAGATCATCAATAGGTCCATCAGTTGCATAAATACCAAATATATTATTTGCAGAAGTATAACTTGATAAATCAATACGATACTTTTGACCTAAAGTAGGTGGTTGGTTGTTTGCATCCCAAGTGTAAATACTTGTCCATGTTAAACCACCATCAGTGCTTATTACAACTTGAACAGAATCATCTGAACCCATATTGTCAGGAGCAGAAGTATTCCAATTGGTTACTGCTGCTTCAATTGCTAATTCATATGAACCATTTGATAAGTCAATCGTTGGTGAAACTAACCACTCAGTTCTTGAATTAGTGTACAAGTTGATTCTTGCACCACCACCATTTGCTGCGTTGTTAGCAAAGTCACCAACTCTCCAGTCACCTGCAGCTAAAGTTGCTGGTCCTGTAGTGAGGTCACCAGTTGATGCCTCTTCCCAGCAATTAGGAACAAATGTGTTGAAGTCTTCAGCATATGGTGCAGTATAAGGAGCACACAATGTAGTGAATGTAATTGGGCCAACCCAAGAGCTAGTGTCTGTTGAGCTACAGATAGCTCTAACATATGCATCATAAGTTGTATTAGATGACAAACTACCTAATGTTATACTATCAGAAACAACTACACTCTTTGCTCCATTACCTTGTGTATATCCTGTTACATCATACTCTAATTGCCACGATGTAGCAGTGTTGTTTTCAGTCCAGAATAAATCAACAGAATTAGATGTTAACTCTGAGGAAGATAAGCCTGAAACTCCCAAACATAAAGGTGGAGTGATTAAGGATACTGTAAGATCAACAGTAGTTCCGTATGAAACATTTCCACATGAAGGTGGATTTGCAGAAGAACCCCACTGTGCTCTTACTCTCATTCTATAGTTTCCAACTGTTGCTGTGGCTGGAACTGCTCCTGAAATAGTTTTTGAAGCAGCTGATGAGACTTGATATCCGATTAATTCCGTAACATCATCAAAGACTAAATCATTGTTCCAATCTACCCATACTTTAACACCATTAGAACCTCCAACATATGTTGTAGTGATGTCAAATGTTCCTGCAGCATAGCTAGTAAGTGTTTGAGCCGTTTCATCAGCATAAGATCCTGCAGGATTTGAGGTTGCTGTGTAAGAAACATTTGTGTTTGCTCCTGTACTAACTAATGAGGAGATATAATCGCCGGAGTTAGTTGTAGAGACCAAGCAGTAACCTGTAAAAAATGAATTGCCAACCAATGTACTTGAATCGGTAGAAGAACATAAAGCTCTTACATTCCAATCATAAGAAGTGTTGCTTGACAAGCCAGCTATTATAGCGAAAGTATCTGTAACAACAACAGTATTTCTTGCTGTTCCTGTAGCATAACCGATTGTATCGTATTCTACTCTCCAAGAAGTTGCTGTTCCATTTTCTATCCAACTAACTTCTGCAGATGTTGCAGACAAACTATTTGTTCCTGAATTCGCAGTTGGTGCAAGACAAGAAGGAGGAGTTGTAAATGAATTTCCAACGAAAATACTAGAATCTGTAACTGAGCATAATGCACTAACATTCCACTCATAGTCAGTATTCGCTGCAAGTCCTGTTAAAATTGCAAACGTATCTGTAACCACAACAGTGTTTCTTGCAGTTCCTGCAGCATAACCCAATGTATCGTATTCAACTCTCCAAGAGGTTGCTGTTGCTGTTTCAGTCCAGCTAATTTCTGCAGAAGTTGCTGTTAAAGAATTTGTTCCTGAATTTGCTATTGGTGCAGAACAAGAAGGTGCAGTTCTTAACTCAAATTTTCCAATATGAAAATCATAATCTTCACTGTCATTAATAGATCCATCAGTTGCCCAAATCGCTACAATGTTATTGTTTGTTGAATATCCTGCTAAGCTAATTCTATAGTCAAGTCCTGCAGTTGGAGGTTGATTGGAAACATTCCAAGTGTATAAAGTATCCCATGAAGTCATATTGTCTTCAGAGATCAATACCAAAACTTCATCATCAGACCCCATGTTATCAGCAGAAGACGAATTGTAATTTGTAACACCCGCACTGATTACTAATTCTAAAGGGGCTCCAGAAGTTAAGTCCAGCGTTGGAGAAATTATCCATTCTTTATCTACATTATCATACAAATTGATTGAAACACCTTTTCCATTTGCTGAAGCATTTAAAAAGTTGGCACTTTTCCAGTCTCCTGAACCAATGCTAGTAATGCCAGTATTAGGTGTTCCGTTTCCAGCTTCATTCCAGCAAGTGGGAACAAAAGTATTGAAATCTTCTACGAATGGCGCAGAGAATGCACCACATGAAGTAGTGAAAGATATTGGTCCTAACCATACACTAGTATCTGATGAACCGCATATAGCTCTTACGTATACATCATAGTCTGTCTGAGAAATCAATCCAGTTACGTTTACACTATCAGAAGCCACAACACTTTTGTTGCCTGTTCCAATAGGAAAGTTTACAGTATCATATTGTATTTGCCAGGAAGTAGCAGAACCACTTTCTGTCCAATTGAAGCTAGCGCTATTTGAAGTAATAGCAGATGCCATTAACCCGCTTGGTTTAGGGCATGAAGGAATGATCGTATAGTTAAAATCATCAATTCTAATATAGGTATAAGTAGAACCTAAATTGCTAGCGAAAACAATATATTGATCAGTACCATTATATCCGTTTGCTGTTGTAAATGGAATAATAACTTCTTCATATGAAGTTGTTGAACTGAATAAAACAGTATCAATTGGATTAAATGTTGCTGTTGGGTCTGGTGAAGCAACAGTACCAATTAGTAACGCATTTAAAAGGCTACTTGACCGAACGTAGAAAGAAATTTGCTTATTACCAACAATTAAGTCTGAAAATTGTGGGGTAGCTAAAATTAAGCTGTCACTTCCTGAAGTGGAAGCTCCGCTACTGTACATATTTATAGCGTTTACACCACTATATGGTGTGCTCGCTCTAACTTCAGCGTAGCTACCTGAGTTGGTTTTGTATGATGACCAACAACTAGGCGCCATATTGGTTGAAGAAGCTTCGAAATCGTTGAAATATGGAGCAGTAAATGGAGCACACAATGTTCTAAAAGTAGTTGGGCCAACCCAAGCACTAGAATCTGATGAACTACAAATAGCTCTAACATAAACATCATATGCTGTGTTACTTAATAATCCAGCAATAGTAATACTATCAGCTGTATAAACTGTTTTTGCACCTGTTCCAGCTGTATAGCCTGAAGTGCCAAGTTCCACTTGCCAACTAGTAGCCGTTCCACTTTCCATCCAATAAAAATCTGCTGATGTTGGTGTTAATTCAGCGATTGCTAATGCAGTTGGTTTTGGACAAGTGGCAAGAGGGTTAATTGCAAAATTATCTATGTATACATTGTAATCCGTATTCGAAACGGAAGATGCTGCATAAAAGCCAATTTTAACTTTTCCTGTATAGGGAGTCAAGTCGATTACAACATTTTCACCTGAATTCGAAGGTTGGTTGCCAGCTGTATATAATTTTAAAATATTAGCAGTAGTCCATGTGTCGCCGCTATCTAGTGAAATTACTACAGCTAAAGAGTCATCGGAACTCATTAGATCGCTTCCCGATCCAATATAATCAGTTAAGCCAGCATCGAATTCCAATTGATACGAAGAGGTTCCCGTTCCAAGATCGATTATTGGTGAAATTATCCACTCGTCGGCTGAGGTTCCATAAATATTAACACGTGCTGAACCCGAAGATCCAGAATTTAAGAAACCATCATTTGTCCAACTAGACGAAGTTCCTGTAAGTGTTTTTAGAATACTGAGTCTGCCTTGAGCCTCAGTCCAACATGTTGGAGGGTAAGATGAAAAGCCTTCGCTATAGGGCGAGACCTGTGTGCATTGTGCACTTGTTGATTGCGTGAGTCCAAAAAAAGCAAGGCCCATGAGCAATCCTGAGATAATTTTTTTTCTCATAATTACAAGGTTATAATGAATAATAGTTTACTAGTTCAAGTCAATAAAAAGGGGAGTTTTTATTAACAACCGTAAAACTAACAATTATTTAACTTCTTTTTCTTAATTTAACTAAGTTAATTTTAATAATTGTGCTGAATGATAATAAGTTAGTTATAGGAAGTTAGAGGTAGAGCGCCTACTGTAGGTATTTCACCTAGTTAATACATTATAAGACAAACCATGAATTATTAAATGAGAGTCATGTCTACTTTTGGTCATGACCACTTAAACTCATTATCTATGAAAAATATATTTAAAGCTTTTTTAGTTGTTACTTTTTTGATCATTTCTATGAACTCCTTTGCAACTAAACAAGAAACAGTTAAGTTTAAGGGAAAGATAGTTATTGCAGATAGCGATTTATCAAATGTAACAGTGAATTTATACAAGCGAAATGAAATAGTCAATACATTTGTAACCAACGCTTCAGGAGGTTTTGAGATGAAGATCGACTTAGGAAATAGTTATACTTTTGAAGTTATAAAAGAAGGGTATATCACTAAACGATTAGCTGTGAATGCTACTTCAAACAAAATAATTAAAAATAGGGTCGCTAATTTTGACTTTTTCTGCGAACTAATCCCATACAAAGACGGAGTAGATACCTCAGAGCTAGATTTTCCAATAACTATTATTGAGTTGAATGAGAAGAAAGGAGAATTTGAGTACGTAGCATCGTATACCAAATCAATGGCGAAAGAGCAAGAAAAGGTTATTGAGCAATTGTCTTTAAAGTTTGATTTCTAGATAGTTTAATTTTCTATTTGATACCTAAATTCAATACTTTTTATTTTCTCGAAATCGTTCGTAACAAAGTAAATAATAGACTTTCCTGTCTTACGATTTTCAGAAAATTCAAATTGAAGTTCTAATATGGTCGATTCATTTGGTCGAATGAGTTGAGTTGTTAGGTTACTTTTTAAATCTGCCCCTACGATCTTTATTAATTCAAGTTCTGCATTTCCTGTATTTTGGATGGTTAAGCTGTAATTCAAATTTTTAGATTTAATCTTTCCCAAATTAATAATCGGATTGGGTAATTTTAAGTTGGCTTTAGCTCTATCATTTTCTAGCTCATTATGAGCACCAACCAGTCCAACGATTTCAATTTTTCTTTGATAAATGGCATCTAAGCCATACACCTTGTCTTTCTTTACATCTAATCTATTTTCAGTGGAAACCAAATCGCCCATAGGGAGAGCTATAATCTTGAGACTGCCTTTACTTTGAGTGGAAGAGGTTGAGTAATTCAAATAGTTATATAAACTATTTATTCTTCGTTGACTCAATTTGAAGTTATATTCTGAATTTGCTAAAGAACTAGAGTATCCTCTTACGATTAAAGTTACATTCTCATTTTTATTTAATTTCTCTTGGATGAACTTTCTGGTTTCTTCCAACTGCATCTTACCTTGAGGTAGTATAAAATCGAAAAAGTCCAATAATTCATCTTCTGTATCCATAGCTGCCTCTTTTTTGAGACCTTTTAAATTATTGGAAACATAGGTGTTTTTTTTATTGATGTACTGATCTAGAAGTGTTGTGTATATGGCATTTGTCGTGGTGTCTGACTGATTTTTTTTAGGTAAATCATTATCAAAATATAACTTCAGCGGAAATAATGTATTGATAGTTTGATAAGTTTCTTCTTGCTTTGATTTAGTAGTATACATTTGTAAAGTAATAGCGTACAGATCATTACAGCAATTATCATTTTTAAATGTCATGGAGCCTGTTCTGTTTGATGTTAGGTAGGCAAAGTCGTCGTATATTCTATAATAAAGATCATTGGAGATTGAATTAATGGGTTGTAATAAATTTTCAGCAGCCGACTGATTCTTTAAATTTCCTTCACTTTTAAACACATCAAACCCTCCAAATCCTTTGTGCCAATTACTAGAAAAGTAGAGTGAATTATCGAAATAAAATGGATTGATTTCTTGATCTATTGAGTTTACTTCACTGCCAATGTTTACAGGGTCAACCCAGTCACTTTCTGAATATTTGGAAAACCATATATCCATTCCACCATGTCCTCCTTCTCTATTAGAACTAAATAGTAAATACTTATCTGATTTTATTTTAGCTATTGCGGGTTGAGTGTTATTTGTAAAAGGGAGGTTGATTTTGTCATTAAGTGGTTTAATTTCAGTTAATGATTCACCTAAAAGGACGCCAGTTTTAATTATGCATTGATGTAAGGTATCACAATCACTAAAATAAAGTAGCATGGATTCTTCATCATAGTATGGGTTTACAACATTGTGATGCGCATATTCCTTCGGTAGAATAATTATTCCATTTCTTATCCATTCATCCCCAGTTTTTTTTGCCCAAAATAATTTTGAATAGGCTATTGTTCCATCTTTTGTGCCGAAAGTATCTGTAGCAGCAAATATGGCTTGATTACTATTGATCTGTGCAAATGCAAAGTCTGCGTTGGTTGAATTTATGGTAGCTCCAAGATTAGTTAGTTCTCCTGTTTTTTTGGTGGAATAATTCAACTGAGCGAAATCACAAGATTTTATTTCTTGATTGATCTTTAGGTATTCAAAACTCTCTTTTTGCCTTCTGTATTTAGTCAGTGCACGTCTAAAAAAGCGCTTTGCATATCTGTAATTTGCAGTCTGTTTGTATGAATTGGCCAATAGAAGACTCGTTTCAGGGAATTTTCTATCACGGTCTGTTTTATAAATATGATTTAGTGGCTCAATGGCTTTTTCAAAATCATTTAATTCAATGTACGATTTGGCGAGTCTAAATTCAACTTCTATTTCATTTGGAAATGCATTTAAATAGTTTTCATAAAGATTTATAGCTGAATAGAAATCTTGTAAATTATATGCTTTGTTTGCTATTTGTAGCAATTGTTTTTTTGTTTGTGAAAACCCTGTCAAGTGAAAAATAAGTAGGGTGAAAAGGAAGACTTTTTTCATAAATTACATGAAATTAGGACATTTCGTTCCTCTTTTATAGGAAGGTTTGTAATTGGAAATCAAATGAATAATAGAAATCTCAAACCCTCCGTTTTTATTTGTTGCAGTATTTAAGTCAGAAGTATTAAAATCATAGCTTAAACCTAACGTTGTGCTCGCTACTTCAAATCCCACCGATACAAATGCCGCATCTTGATTTCTATAATAAATACCTGCGGTTAAAGCTTTTTTGGAATATTTTGTACGTTCTAGATAATACCTAAAATTGGTGCCTACAACCATTTCTTTAAATTCACCTTGTGTCATATAAAGTATTGTTGGCTGGATGTCTAGCATTTGATTCAATCCAAAATTGGAAGAGAAGTGGTAGGTATTTCTGCGTTTTAGAATAACACTATTTTTATCGAAAAATGAATTCTTCGGTGTTAAAATATTGTGCATGGCGTAACCAATCTTAATGGCATTTCTTGAGTTGATCACATAATTAAGATGCACTCCAAATGAGGGGTTGAAATGACCGTAGCTGTTTTGTGAAAAATTTTCTCCATTCACTAAGTTGGAGTTGAATGAATATCCATCGTATTGTTGATCAAATGACAATTGAGTAAAGTCTATTTTATATTGCTGAAAAGCCAATAAAGTTCCAAAACTTAGGGACAAACTTGAATCGTAATTTAAATTTTGACTATAATTTATACTCACTCCATAGTTGGACTTGTTGAGGTTTCCAGCTCCTGCTTTATCATTGTAAAATAAAAGGCCATAACTTATTTTTTTTACTCCAAATAGGGCGCGAGCTTCTCCAGAAAAAGAAAAGGTTTTGTATGGTTTTCCTACCGAACTCCATTGATTTCTATAATTGGCAATCAGCCGATAAGAAGAGTTAAAATTTCCCGTAAGTGAGGGGTTAAGGTTTAGAGGAGATTGATTGAACTGTGAGAAATGAAGATCTTGTGCACCAACAGAAATGGAGAAGAATAAGGATAAATATAAAAAGTAAATGGCCCTTTTTTTCATTATCGAATCAATGTTACATCACCTTTTAAGAAATATTCTTGACCACTATAGCATTTTGCCTTTAATTGAAATACATAAACACCTTCTTGGGCTGATTTTCCTTTATAATTGCCATTCCATCCCACTGATAAGTCATTCGATTCAAATACCAACTCTCCCCATCTATTAAAAACTTGAAAGTTAAAGGTCTCAATCAAATCACCTCTTACATAGAGAACATCATTGCTGAAGTCGTTATTTGGAGTGAATGCCGTAGGTACAAAAATATGTGGGGCCATGCATTCATCATCATATACATTTATGCGCAGCCGTCCTTTGTAGGAGCATCCAGAAGCTTCATCAAACACAAACAATTGGTATAACGTGTCAGAATTGGCAATAGTTCTAGTAATTGGAGAGTTAGGTGATTCCACTAGTTTCTCAGGCGTCCATTGGTAGTTAAAACTTTCTTTTTTAAGATCAGATTCTAAGAAAATAGCTTTGCCTAAAGGCACACTATCACTTATTGTAAATGGAAATAATTCATCCACCAAAGGAGCTGATACCTTGACATAAATAGAATCATTAAAATGACAACCTAATTTGTCAGAAACATCTAAATAATAGGTGATATTGTTCTTGGTATTGGTCAATATTTTATTGGAGTTGGTATTTCCTAGAATATTGGTGTTTGGGGACCAATTGTAAATTAAATTCGAAGAACTGTTCCCAATATTTGCCTCAATTAGTATTGTATCATTGTTACACTTATTTAGGGAGTCTAAAAGTTCGATATTTAAAATTGGCACATTCACCATAAATGATACTGTAGTATCGCAATAATCGTTTGAAATGGAAACGTAGTATCTTTTAGGTGTATCGATGTTCCTTAATTGGAGAGACTTTGAACTTGATACTGTATCTGTGAATTTATTATCAGTTGACCAAATAAATCGATTGGCTGTATTGTAATCGTTTATTCGAAGCAATAAGTCCTTTCCACTGCATGCTGATGTGTCATTAATCGGATCCATTTTAATGGATTGATACACTTCAATTTTTTTAGTTGAAGTCAATTGGGTGTTGCATAAAGCATTTATCGTCTTTAATTTAATCGTATAAATGCCTGCATTGTTAAAGGTAAAAGACGGACTGAAATTATTGCTAAACAATTGATTGTTATATGTCCAAACTAAAGAATCATAGTTGCTGCTTAGGTTACTGAAATTTACGCTAAGAGGAGAGCAACCTGATGTATCACTAATTGTGAAATTATTGTTTATGATTTTATTCGTCACCAAGATTGAATCGAAAATGCTACATCCAGGGCCTTTTACTTCAATGTAATACATTTGTTGAGTTGCAGTCCATGATTTGATCGAATATATTCCTGAAGCATTTAGTCGATCTGTAAAAGATCTATCATCACTCCAAATAATGTCTAATACGGTTCCTCCCAAATTTGGGATCAGCGTAATGCTGTCATTGGAACAAAGAACAGTGTCTCTCAATTTAGCAAGTGTGAGATCAGCATTGAATACTTTAATTTCTTTAATAAGTGTGTCAGATGTGCCGCAAATTGAATCTCCTACAACTAATTTGATCGAATAGACGCCGGGTTGAGAAAAGGTTTTACTTACTTTTTTATTTATAGAATCCAAAACCCCATTGCCTAAATCCCAATAGAAGTAGTTGATATTTTTACTGGTATTCACCAATTCAATAGTAGCAGGTGCACAAATGCTGTCTTTTTCAAGAAATACGCGGGCTTCAGGATTAACTTCTAAGGATACTTTGAAAAGCGCATTATTACAAAATGAAGAGCCGTTGGTTGGATAATAAGCGTTTTTTACGGGGAAGTTACTATTGCCACCGCAGCCAGCACAAACAGATTGATATATGATTCCGTTTTGATCAAATCGACTAGTACCACCATCTACATGTTCACCCGATGGTGCAACACCACCAAAGAATGAACCGAAAATTAGGCTATCCACGTCTTTTCTGAGTACCATGAAATAGAAATTAGAGCCATGTGTAGTTGATTTAAATGCATCCGATGTTATTGGCATAGATGAACTTAAAGATTGGGAAAGTGAAAACCCCGGGTAGGTTCCATTTCTAGTTCCCCAACCACTGAAGAAAATATTTTGACAGCGATCAACTAAAAAAGCAGTCGGAGCAATATCAATTCTGCCTGTTCCCGCATTGCTGCCGACTGTGGTAGAAAAAATATTAGTCGTTAAATTTGAATCTAATTTAATGATGTATTGACCGGCTCCAACATTAACATAATTTGAATTGAATACCGGAAAATTTCCACCAAAACTATGTCCAAAGGCGTACACATCATCATACTTGTCAATATCTATGAAGAAGGTTTGATCGTAATCATTGGTGCCAATAAAAGTAGAATTGAGCAATGAAGAACCATCAGAAGATAAATTACTCACAAAACCGTCGGTAACTCCACCATTATAAGTTGGACTAAAACTATTAGTAGTGCTGGGAAAGTTGGTACTTTTAGTTCCACCTGCGATGTATATATTGCCTATGCTGTTAATTCGTACAGTGTAACCAACATCATTTTCAGCGCCACCAAGATATGTACTCCAAAATAATGTGTTTAAATCAGGGGAGAATTTTGCCACAACAGCATCTTGTTTTCCGTTTAAGGTGCTAGAAAATGCATTAGTAGAGGTAGGAAAATCTGTGGAATAGGTAGAACTGACTATAAATACATTATCAAAAGGGTCAATGTTTATTTCTCCTCGGGCTTGATCTCCGTAACCGTAAAGTAATCGATTGGAATAATCAAAACCGTTATTATTGGAGAAAAGGTTTAATCCATCATTTTCAGAACCACCCAAGTAGGTGGCTGAAAGAAATTGGTCGCCATTGGCTGATATTTTAGCAATAAATATATCAGATCCATTTCCAAAATAGTTTAAAGCAGAAACGGAGGTGCCACCATTAAATGTTGTGTCGTATGATTGAGGGGTTGTAGGCAGGTTTGTGGAGCTTGTCGTTCCAAAGAAAAGCAATTCATCAGCAGAGTTTACCACCATGCTGTGTACCATCTCAGTATTTGAACCTCCGAAATAGGTAGTGTAAATTAGCTGGCTACCGTCACTCGAATACTTTGAAATAGCAACATCTACAGATCCTCCTGCAAAGGTATCTTGAGCCATATTAGCAGTGGTTGGGTAGCCATTTCCAAATACAACTCCTCCAGTGTAGCCATTGCCATATTTATCATATGTAGCAGACATTCCAAAGTTGTTCGATGTAGAGCCAGAGAATGTAGAAAAAATTAAATCTGGATCAATAATCAACTCTTTTGATTGATCATAGCCCTCTGGAAATGAAAAAGTAACTATACTATCTTTGATTTCGAAATGGCAACTCACTTCTTGTTTAACCCCATTGATAAGTTGATACGCAAAAGGCTTGACTTCCACTAATTGACCAACATTGTGTGTAATGATTAAATGACCCTCTGAAAGATAAATTTCTTTGTGTCCGACATATTTCGTTTTTATTTGAGAAGGGTCTACGTTTGGATCAACCAGGAAATCATATTTATAACCAACCTCGGCAGATTGGTATACTTTCAGATCAATGCCTTTGTATAAATCGGTATACAAAACAGTTTCAAAACTCTTTGCACCTGAGCCCCAATTTTTGGGATCATTTCCAATGTAATAATTATACAAAGGAGCTTGTTCTCCTGAAGATGTTACGTCAGTAGAAATATTAGCACCCAAAAAGGTCGTTTTGATAACTGATTCTTTTATTTCTTCTAAGTGATCGTAATTTTCTTCAATAGCTTCGTGGGCATGGTTTGCTTTCCCTGTAAAATAATAAGTAAATCCGGTTTGTTCAAGGAATAAACCTCCAGAAGGAATATTTGCTTTATAAAATACATTATCTGGCCATTGTCCTTTGTTTTGAATAAAAGGCGTGCCTTGAGCAGTGCTATTTTGAGTTAGCAGGCCAAGAAATAAAAATAAAAAAGTATGTAGTATTTTATTTATCACAGCAGAGTTTATAGACTATCTGTAAATTTAAGGATAATTGACAGATGATAATCAACTTTTGAGACGGATAGTATTTAGCAAAGTTGCATGAACAAATTTTGCACTATGCAGTTATAAACAACTAACTTTGGAATGATCTAATTTTTAGAATGAACGATAAATATAAAAAATTCAGTATCACAGCTTTGGCGATGGTGCTGTTGGTTACTATTTTTAGTGCCAATCAAGCGATACAATTAAAATTTGATTACGATTTTGAAAAGTTTTTCCCTCAGGAAGACGACGATCTTGATTTTTTTAAGGAATATCGATCTACTTTTGAAAACGACAATGATTTTGTGCTTTTTGCTTTAAAAAGCGAAAATGGAATATTTAATCAAGTATTTCTTAAAAAGGTAATAGATTTCACCGATTCACTTAAAAAGTTACCACATGTTCGTGAAGTCATTTCTCCCATTGAAGCCCAATACCCTAAAATCGATTTCTCATCAATCGGTGAGTTTCAACAGCCCTATTTTCATGTTGATCAGCCTGAAAAATATTTAGAAGATTCGTTGTTTATTTTAACCTCAAACGACCCAATTTCTAGCGTTGTAGAGTTGGAAAAGGGGGTAGTTGTTATCGTTTTAAAGAATAAGGAACTCATCAATAAGGAAGATTCCGATGAATTAAGTAAAGCAATCACAATCCTAGTTGATCAAACTGATTTTAAGCAAATTTATGTGATTGGAAAAATTTTAGGACAGCAGATCTACATTGATATCATGAAGGTAGAGTTTGCAACCTTTATGGGTATTTCAATTATTATTCTCATTATCTTTTTAATCATTGCGTATCGTTCCTTCTGGGGAATTCTAATCCCGATGACTACCGTATTGCTTTCGGTGGTTTTGAGTTTAGGAATTATGCAATTATTCGGAAGGCCATTGAATATGATGACGACTTTACTTCCAGTGATTATGCTGGTTGTTGGGATGAGTGATGTGGTGCATTTGGTAGCAAAATATTTGGAAGAAATCCGTTTAGGCAGATCCAAATTAGATGCGATAAAAAACATGCTAAAGAATGTTGGTTTGGCAACTTTACTAACTTCAATTACAACTGCGTTGGGATTTGTTACCCTCATTTTTGTCAACATGGAACCAGTCAAAGATTTTGGGATTTTTACTGCTGTTGGCGTCATGTGCGCATTCGTGGTGGCTATCGTCTTTATTCCTGCTATTTTCTATTTAGTTAAAGTTCCAACGGTGGTGGACACCAATCAATCAAATTCGGGATGGGATCATTTCTTGCGAAAGTTCTTTTTATGGCTATTGTATCATAGAAAGGCTGTATTGGGAAGTTATATTGTTATTGCTGTTCTATCAATTGTTGGGATGTCATTGATAAAATTTGATTATTTCTTAATGCAAGAATTGGGAGAAAATGATCCTTTAGCAGAAGAGATGCGATTTTTTGAGGACAATTTTGAAGGAATTCGACCTTTTGAAATGGCGATAGTTACTAAGAGGCAGGGGAGTAGTGTGTATGATTTCGAAGTGATGCATGAAATCAATAAAATGGAAGATTATTTGACAGAACATTATCAAGTAGGTCAAATGATTAGTCCCACTACGCCATTTAAATATATCAACCGTGCCATGCGAAGCGGGAAACCTGAGTTTTATACCTTTCCTGATAAAGAGAAGCGGTATGACTATATTTCAGATATGCTTCAAGATATGGGAATGCAGGCCCAATTGAAAGAGATCATTTCTGAGGATGGGAAAATGGCGAGACTAAGTGGCCGAATGGTAGATCCTGGAAGTCGAGAAGTGCTTTTTCGAAATGATACGTTACAACGATTTTATGAAACTCAAATTGACACCACCTTAATCGACTATAAATTAACTGGAACGCCAGTCATTATCGATAAAAGTAGTCGATATTTAGCGATGAATGTTTTGTCTGGATTAGGGATCGCCTTTTTACTGATCGCTGTTATCATGTCTATCTTATTTAAATCCATTAAGATGGGATTAATTTCTCTGATACCTAATTTATACCCTATTTTAATGGTAGCAGGAATCATTGGTTTTTTTGGCGTTGATTTAAACATTACCACATCTATTGTTTTTACGGTAGCTTTTGGAATTGCAGTAGATGATACCATTCATTTCCTGAGTAGATATGCTCAAGAAATAAAGAAAGGAAAGAGCAATCTGTATGCGATAAAACGAACTTATTTGTCCACAGGAAAAGCGATTTTAATTACTTCAATCATTTTGTTGGGAGGGTTTTGTAGTTTAATTTTTTCCAGTTTTATGAGTACGTTTTACATTGGAGTTTTTGTGAGTTTGACCTTGTTATTTGCCGTGATTACAGACATGATGCTGTTGCCATTGGTGCTGATGTTGTTAAATAAGGATAAGGTAAAGTAGACGTGTTTTAACATTCAAATTTGTAAAGAATAGGTACAGGGTTGGATTTAGCAAAACCCAATGTAGTGGTGTTTGTATTATCTAAATCTATTCGAAAGAGGTATCGTTCGCGCGGACTTGTAGTCCGTGAAAATAAGCGTGAAAGAGGAGAGGACTTGTAGTCCGTTTAAAGAAACTATGCAGATTTAGATGAGATAATTCTATTTGTAGTTTCAAGTAGAAATTGGAAGTTTTTAAGTTAACGTATTACAATGCGGACTGTAAGTCCTCAAAAGAGTACACACGGACTTGTAGTCCGTGAAAATAAGCGTGAAAGAGAAGAGGACTTTTAGTCCGTATTGAAATTATATAAAACAGCGAATTGATAAATTACTTCTGTTAGACAGTATCGATGATGATATATTTATTATTTTAGTTGTATGTCAACTAAGTATAAAGTTAATGATAACGCTAAACCCTACTATATTACAACAACAATTGTAGGGTGGATAGATGTTTTTACAAGAGAGATACAGAAAGAACGATTGGTGGAATCTTTGAAATATTGTCAAGAAAATAAAGGGTTGGTTATTTATGCTTGGTGTTTAATGTCTAATCATCTTCATATAATCTGTCAGAGTTCAGATGAAGAAGTTCCATTGTCAGACATCATTAGAGATTTTAAAAGATTTACGAGCAAGCAGATAGTTTTGACAATAGAAGAAGAGCCTGAAAGTCGAAGAGAATGGATGCTTGATTTTTTTAAAAAGTCTTGTGAGAAGTTGAAACGTAATCAGAAATACAAAGTTTGGCAAACAGGTTTCCACGCTGAAGAAATACGTACTCAAAAGTTTCTAGAACAAAAGTTAGGCTACATTCATAATAATCCGGTTAAAGCACGAGTTGTTGAGTTCCCTGAACATTATATTTATTCAAGCGCAAGAAATTATGCAGATATGGAAAGTGTATTGAAAGTTGTAATATTGAGTAGGGGTTGGAAGTTTTTAAGTTAACGTATTACACTGCGGACTGTAAGTCCTCAAAAGAGTACACACGGACTACAAGTCCGCGCAAACGGAAAAATAGTAAAAGACACTGAGGTAACAAGCTATGATACGGAAAATAAGTAAAATTACATTTATTGGTATTTCTATAATACTCGTTTTCTATTTTTTATATGTAAAATCAGTTTTTAGAGTAGAGTACGAATTTAATGCTGATTTACCGAACAGTTCCGTTGTGATTCGTATAGAAAATGCTTGGACATGGATACCACGTTTAAGGCAATGGAATGGTGATAGAAATATGGTTTATGTATTAAGTATAGATAAAAGTGAATTTCCGGGCTTTATATCTAGCATAGAGAATTGTTTAGAATGTACTGATAAAACTATTACAAAAGGGCAAATGTTTTCCATTTTTCCTGTTAAGTACGTAGATGTTCAGCAGGTTAATATTCTGGAGGTCAGGTTTGATAAAATTATTTTTGAATACTCATTAAATTATAATTAGGCTAAATTATGGTAATGTTTTGGCATGGAGTATTATGACAAACCATGTTCATTTAGTTTCAACCGTTAGCGCGGACTTGTAGTCCGTGAAAATAAGCATGATATAGGAGAGGACTTTTAGTCCGTTTAAAGAAACTATGCAGATTTAGATGAGATAATTCCAATTGTAGTTTCAAGTAGAAATTGGAAGTTTTTAAGTTAACGTATTACAATGCGGAC
>NZ_JBSRUB010000033.1:0-70955 GCF_055129545.1 Acidiluteibacter sp.
AATGTTGTCGAAGTTTAAACTTCACTGTATATATTAACCTTAATTCTCTCTTTTGTTCTTTCTGATTATACTTTCAATTTAAGGATAATCAAACTTAAGATGTATATAAAAAATAGGCGAAATATCAATAAAATAAAGGGTTTTGGATCGTATCAAACTTTGTGCTTAACCGAAAGTTTCGTGCTTCGTAATCGCCTACTTTTCATACACTAAACGTTGGGCTTCATGCTGAAAAATCTTGCAAATGAATAGAATCAAGCGAAATCAATTTATATGGATAATTTTTGCAGCAATTGAAATATTGATTTTTATCTATTTCAAAGTAAATACAATTCATTGCGAACCATGTTTACCTGATGAACCATGCCCTCCCTGTATATCTTGGGAGCAAATTGTTTCATTTTGGACTGGTGTTTTTATAGCAATTGGATTTGTTTTGTTTCAATTGATTAGGTTTATAAAAAAAAGAAAAAGCACAAAACCACTACACATTTGAGATAAATTGATGAATACTGAAGAATTAGAAAGATATAAGAGAATTCCGAGACACGATATTTTAATTTATTTACATCAGAATGAATTCTTAGGAAATAGTCTTAAAGTACGGGATATTTATGATAGAATAAACAAAGCAAATTATGTATTCTATTCAATTATTGATGATTTACTGAGAATAAAACTGATAGACTGTAAAAAATATTCATCGAAACCCTATGATAATGGTTCATTTTTCCCAGACAGCTTAAATCTTGTTGAGATTAAATTGACTCCTTTAGGTCAAGACTTTGTGGAATCTAGGTTATTTGGTTTTAATATTCAAAAATACCCTGAAAATTCTCCATTTGATTCAATCAAGGTTGGTAATATGAGTGGAAGATTACCCATAATTTGTAATTGGAGTTTCGAGTATTTTTCTAACAAATGGAGTCATAATATAATTGATAAAAAATCTGCATATTTTATTTTAACTGGACTTGATTACAAAGTTGATTTAGAAAAGAAAGTATTTATTTCCTACTCTTGGGATAATGACAATCATAAAAGATGGATTAATCAATTGGCAACTGATTTAAATTCAAAATTTAACGTTGAATTTGATGATAATTTAAAAGTGGGAATGAGTCCATATAACTACATGAAACAAAATATTGTAAGTAGTGATTATTTGATAGTTGTTTTTACACCAGAGTATCTTAAAAAGGCAAAATCGGATAAGGAAACGGGAGTTAAGTATGAATTTAGTATTATTCAGGATGAGCTATTTAGGAAAATATCAATTGGAAAATACATACCGATACTCAAGGAAGGAACTAAAGAAACAAGTATTCCTAAAATTATGCAAGATGCTATTTATATTGATTTTAGTGATAACAAAAACTATTCTGAGAAACTGAATGAAATAATTGATAAAATTAAGAACTGAATACAATATGCACGAAAGCATAACAATGTATAAAAACATAAGTGGCACAGTGGTTTACGAAAATTTAGAGCATTTAATTTGCTCCGCCAAATCTGCGATTTGACGGGTTGTATTAAAACTTTAAATTTGTGTCAAAACGTAAATTTGGCTCTGTGCAACTGGACAGGTGAGAGCTTCGAAATCACTTACGTTTCTTACACTAAACGTTGAAAACCCAAGAAAATGAAATCCATTTTACTATCCATATTCATTCTGCTAATGAATTTTGGTTTCTGTCAAGATTCTGAAGGTTCGCTTTTCATTCTGAAAGGTAAAGTGATTGATCAAGAAATGTCTATTCCTATTCAGAATGCTAGAGTAGAGGTTATTGGTAAAGACTCATCTACAGTGGTTCTTGAAACAAACGAAAATGGGTTATTCGAAACTCCTCTTAAAAGAAATACTTTTTATCGGGTTTCAATAACCAAACCGTCATTTTATAGATCTAAATGGAAAGAAGTTAATATTGATGAAACAGAATCAAATGTGTTCTCTCAATTATTTGAATTAGCACCAATGATAACCGTTCACGAAGGGTTTACTACAATTGATTTCGATTCAACATTCTCTTTCAAATCAATTGATTTCAATGCGGATTCAATCACGTTGTATAAAAAATTCAATGGTCTTTCTGATGAGGAAGTGAAATATAAATTGCTAAGTGAATCCAATAAAGACTATCAGGTCATCAATCTACAAAATGGAACAATTGAAAGAATAAGAATGGAGTTGATAGACACAAGTGTTGTGGAAATTTCAACAGATAAGTTTGATTCTAATTATTGGTTGATTGGATATTCAACAAAAAATAAGTTTTGGTACGACTTAATTGAGTGGTAGAAATCTTGAAATTAACCATTAATAATTAACCCTTAACCCTTAACATCAAAACAACTTAAAATTACTCCAAGCTTCAGATCTATCAGAAAAAAGTGGTTTCGTTTTAGCCCAAGTTGTTTTGAATAGTTCCGAGTGGCGGTAGTTTTCTAGGGCTTCTTCGCTTTTCCAATGGCTGTGTGTAAAAAAGATGTGTTGCATTTATTGATTGAATTCAGCATTTGAATGATAGAGGATTATAGTAAAATAAGGATTTTGTTCGGTTCGTTTTTACTTAAATGGCAACAATTTGCATTTTAAGATCATTTGATTGACTCTATTTCGTATATTTGGTATCAAATAAGTATAGATGATACGAGAAATTTCAAAAGATCAAGTTTTAGATCGGATTCGATTCGAAAACCCTTGGTGGATAGATGGCAAAATTGAAGCTGATTATAATGAGATGCCACGGAGGTTATACTTTGAGCTTTTCAAACCATTGGTAAAAGAAAGAGAAATTAGAAGAGCAGTAGTTTTGATGGGGCCAAGAAGAGTTGGTAAAACCGTGATGCTTTATCATTTAGTTCAAGAATTAATTGAAGATGGGATAAATCCCAAGAAGATCATTTTTATCACTATTGAGAATCCAATCTATAACAATATCTCACTAGAACAACTATTTAATTATTCAAAGGAGGCAACTGGTTTAACAGATAAGTCCGATTGGCACATCATTTTTGATGAAATACAATATTGCAGAGAGTGGGAAGTGCATTTGAAGTCTTTAGTGGATAGCTATCGAAAGGATAAGTTTATTGTTTCGGGTTCTGCCGCTGCCGCTTTAAAGTTTGCAAGTAATGAAAGTGGAGCTGGTCGATTTACTGATTTTTTACTTCCTCCACTTACATTCAATGAATACATTTCGTTAAAAGGATTAGGGGGACTAATTAAACCCATTCAATTGAATTGGAATGATAAACAAACTGAATTCTTTTCTACGAGTCATTTGGCTGAGTTGAACAGGCATTTTCTGGATTATATCAACTTTGGAGGTTATCCCGAAGTGATTCTTTCGGAGAAAATACAATCAAATCCAGGTCGATACATTCGACAAGATATTGTAGATAAAGTTATATTGCGAGACCTGCCAAGTCTTTACGGAATAAGTGATACACGTGAGTTATATTCTTTGTTCACAACAATCGCTTACAATAGTGGGGGAGAGTTCTCATTAGAAACTTTAAGTAAACAATCGCAAGTGCCTAAGAATACCTTAAAAAAATACATAGAATACTTAGAGGCTGCATTTCTTATCAAACAAGTAAAACGGATAGATCAAAGTGGAAAAAGGTTTAAAAGAGATAATTTTTTTAAAATTTATTTGACAAATCCTTCTTTACGAAGCGCATTATTTACACCGATTACTGCAACTGATGAAATGATAGGAAATATGGTAGAAACTGCAATTTTTGCTCAATGGATGCATCGAGATTGGTTTACACCATATTATGCAAGATGGAATAATGGAGAAGTAGATATGGTAGGTCTTAGTGATAGCTCATTGAAACCCAAGTGGGCTCTCGAAATTAAATGGTCTGATCGATATTTTGATAAACCAAAGGAATTAAAAAGCTTAATTAAATTTTGCCAAGAGAATAATATTAAAACCCCAATTGTGACTACAATAAGCAAAGAAGGGGAAGTGGAGTATGCTGATGTCCTTTTCCAATTTTTACCCTCTTCTGCATACGCATATACAGTAGGAAAAAATACTCTAGACATGAAAATAAACAAGTAATTTCTAGGAGACATTAGACTATTGTAATGTCTGGAATTAAGTAAAATTTAATTAACCATTAATAATTAGCTATTTGTCGCACTGAACGATAAAGTTCACATTGAGCATTGTCGTAATGAAGTGAACAATTAACCATTAACCATTAAATTCAAAACAACTTAAAATTACTCCAAGCCTCCGCTTTTTCAGCAAATAAAGGTTTCGTTTTGGCCCAAGTGGTTTTGAATAGTTCCGAGTGGCGGTAGTTTTCTAAAGCTTCTTCGCTTTCCCAATGGCTGTGTGTAAAAAAGATTGTTCCATCGGTGCTGCATCGCAACAGTTCTAGGTGAGAATTGCCTTCAAAATTTCGGATCAGGTCTTTGCTATCGTTGAAGATCGTAATGAAATCGTTCACTTTGTCTTCTTGAAATGTCAATTTTACTATTCTAACTATCATGGAGTTCGATTCTAATTAAGTCATTGTCTCTCAAGCCAAGTAGCTTGTCCGCTCGACCTTTATTAATGGCAATTTCTAAATGATCAGTGGTGTTGAATAAAGCTAATTTTTCGCCTTCTGCTACTTCGCTGTAGGAATATGAAATTCGGCTGATGTCGTAATCAGAGTTTCTAAAAACCACACTAAAGCCATTTTGTTTTACAAAGTTGTTGAACAAAATTTCACTAATGTTGGTAATGGCATTTCCGAAGCTATCAATGTGCATCACCATGCCTTTTAATTGGTTATTGTCGATGTATGGTTGGTAAGCAATTTTCTTCAATACGCCGTCAATCTTTCTACCCAACACCGAAATGGTGCCTCCTTTTTGAATGTGTGCCGCTACTTTTACAAAAATGTCCTTCGTCGGAAACGACAACCGGTTGGAATCAGCAGAAACATTCAGTTCGATAACTTCCTCCGGCACTTCGTCACCAAAGATGAGGGAGAAAATACCAGTGTCCGATCCTACAAAATAATGGTTGTCGTATTTCACCACCAAGTGCGCAAATTCTACTGTGGCTTCAGAACTCACGCCAATAATGTGGACCGTTCCTTCAGGGAAATGAGAATAGGAGTTTTTAACGATGTACGCCGCCTTGGAAATATTGTAGGCAGGAATGTCGTGAGTGATGTCAACAATTTTAGCTTCAGGACATAGCGTATAGAGTGCACCTTTGACGATGCCAATATAATAGTCGGATTTCTGAAAGTCTGTAGTTAACGTAATTACACCCATTTAACTTTTGCTGCTTATATTTGGACAAGGTCGGTCGATAGTCTCCAAAATTAGTAATATTTTTGAAGCTTGAAAGAATAGAAAAGACGCCATAAACCTAAAAATACCCAAAAACTGAGTGGAGAAAATTATAGATATAAGTTCGGTAAATCCAGTAGAATTATACGGTGTAAACGACAAGAAATTAGAGATCATCAGAAAGAAGTTTCCGAAATTAAAATTAATAGCTCGTGGCGATGAGTTAAAAGCCATTGGTGGCGAGTCGGCTATAGAAGAGTTTGAGATGAAGTTGGGGTTGCTATTTCAGCACATTATCAAATTCAAGCAACTGACGGAATCGAATATCGACCATTTATTGGATGGCGATTTAGAATTGGCTCAGCGCACGTTGAAAGATTCTAGTGACATATTGGTGTTTGGAAATCACGGGTTGATGGTGCGCCCTCGAACACCCAATCAGCGCAAGTTGGTAAAAGCCATCGACGACAACGACATGGTGTTTGCCATTGGGCCTGCAGGAACTGGTAAAACCTACACCGCCGTAGCATTGGCAGTAAGAGCGTTAAAAAACAAAGAAGTGAAACGGATTATTTTGACTCGTCCTGCGGTAGAAGCAGGGGAGAATTTAGGTTTCCTTCCGGGAGATTTGAAAGAGAAATTGGATCCATTTTTACAGCCGTTGTATGATGCGTTGTACGATATGTTGCCAGGCGAAAAGTTGCGCGATTATTTAGAGAACAATGTGATTCAAATTGCGCCATTGGCATTTATGCGTGGACGAACGTTGGACCATGCTTTCGTGATTTTAGATGAAGCACAAAACACCACCCGAGCACAGTTCAAAATGTTTTTGACGCGGATGGGTAAGTCGGCTAAGTTTATGATTACTGGTGATGCCTCTCAAGTGGATTTGCCAAGAAATCAGCCGTCAGGACTAATCCAAGCGTTGGATATTTTGAAGAAAGTAAAAGGAGTAGGGTTCATCACTTTTGATGGAAAAGATGTCATTCGCCACGAGTTGGTGAAGAAGATTATCGTAGCCTACGACAAAGAAGACGCAAAAATAGAAGAATTAAAAAAGCAAGAAAAAGAAGCAAAACAAAAAGAAGCTAGAAAATGAGCACAAAGCCAGTAGCACCATTCCAATTTCCAGGTCAGAAAAGTTTTTACAGCGGTAAAGTAAGAGACGTTTACAATATCAACAACCAACATCTAGTGATGGTCGCTTCAGATCGCATTTCTGCGTTTGATCATATTTTACCGAAGCCGATTCCTTTTAAAGGTCAAGTGTTGAACCAGATTGCGGCTAAGTTTTTAGCAGCTACTGCCGACATCGTTCCCAATTGGATAGAGTCTGTCCCAGATCCTTCGGTGGCCATCGGGAAGTTGTGCGAGACGTATAAAGTAGAAATGGTAATCCGTGGCTATTTAAGCGGACACGCTTGGAGAGAGTACAAAGCAGGCAAGAGAATGATCTGTGGTGTGGCGATGCCAGACGGAATGAAGGAGAACGATCGTTTTCCAACTCCAATTATCACGCCTGCCACCAAAGCGGAAGAAGGACACGATGAGGACATTTCTAGAGAAGAAATCATCAAGCAAGGAATCGTGGCGGAGAATGAGTACATTCAATTGGAAAACTACACGAGTGCATTGTTTCAAAGAGGAACCGAAATCGCTGCCGACAAAGGATTGATTTTGGTGGATACCAAATATGAGTTTGGAAAAATCGGCGATACCATTTATTTGATTGATGAAATTCATACGCCAGATTCATCCCGTTATTTCTTCGCTGAAGGATACCAAGATCGTCAGGATCGAGGAGAAAAGCAGAAGCAATTGTCGAAAGAGTTTGTGCGCGAATGGTTGATCGAAAATGGATTCCAAGGATTGGATGGACAAACGATGCCGGAAATGCCTGATTCCTTTGTAACGGAAGTTTCTGAGCGATACATTGAATTGTACGAGCACATCACAGGCGATCAGTTTGTGAAAGCTGATGTGTCGGATGTTTCAAAACGTATTGAAGAAAATGTATTGGCTGCTTTAGGGAAATTATAAGGAAATAGTTATAGTCGTAAAGCCCAATTTGAATAATCAAATTGGGCTTTACTTTTTTAGAAAAAGCTCATACTATCAAATGTTCAATTTTTAACTGTCCTTGAGAATTCTTTAAGAAATTCAAATTGAAGTCTTAGAAAGTTCGTTTAGCTCCGAAGAATTGAGGATATCCAACGAACGTCTTAGACTTTGAGAAGAAATTCGCAGAAGGATCCTCAAAGACTTGAACTTTTGGTTCATTTTGGTTCAAGCCAAAAGAACATAAATACAATACCAAATAATATAATAACATCAAAAAAGCCCAATTTGAATCAACAAATTGAGCTTTTTATATTGTAAAGAATGTACCTTATTGAACAATCACTTTCTTGCTCGTTGCTTTATTCCCATCCATATAATTGATGAAATAAATACCTTTTGAAAGGTTAGAGACATCCATCGTTTTCGATTCGTTTGCTTTCAAATCAAAAGACAAAATTTGTTCACCTAAGATGTTGTATAAGTTCACTTTTGACAAATTGCTTGCAGCCGTGTTTTTGACAGTCAAATTGCTAGAAGCGGGGTTTGGATAAATCGTCAAAATGTTTGCTTGTGCTACTTTTTCTTTTACTGAAGTAATCACATTTAATGGAGACGAAAGAACCACTCCTAATGAAGCATTATCACTTTTGTCTACAATTGTGCTGTCACTGCCAATTTGAGTCAATCTTCCCCAATCGTTATTCTGCGCATAAATAGAATCAGGAGTGTTGTTGTATAAGTTAAACTCGGTTCCATTGTTGAAGTTGTCTTTGATTACATTCAATCCAGGGCTATTTTTAGAAGCTCTCAAGTCTCCTAAGTTTGGAGAAGCCGTATTCTGAATAGTTACTCCCCAAAGGTTTCCTGTAATGATATTATCTGTTACTACGGCAGTATTGGTGCTACCGCCGGCAAAGTTAAGTCCACTACCACCTAGGTTCTCGTTTCCTTGAATCATGTTATTGGTAATGGTATTCCCTTTGATTAAACTCGTAATTCCACCGGATAACATTCCAATTCCGTATCGGTTACTGTCGATAAAGTTGTTTTCAATGATTGCTTGAGCTGATCCAAGGGGCAAGAATGCGATACCTCCTGCATTGGTGTATTTACCAACGATGTTATTGCCTCTAATTATAATCGTGTCGGAACCTGTAGTTCCAAAGTTGATTTGAGATTTGTTTCCGTTATAAGTTACATTTCGTCGAATGTCGTTGTTCAAAATTTTCGGTGCTGATGCAATGTTTGCTCCAGAGGTAATTGCTGAACTTCTATTGTCGTGAATTTTTGAATTCTGAATGGTGGCGTTACTTCTAAATAAATTAATAGCACCTCTAGTTCCGTCTGCGTTGTTTCGAATTATGCAGCTATCGATCATTGGAGAAGCGTCGTAAATTGCAATTCCACCACCAAACTCTACAATTGTTTTTCTGATGATGCTGTTTGTTGAATCGATTCGAATTGCTTCGTAAGTGAAAGTAGGAGTGTTGGTGATTTTGATTGAATCGGTAGGATTAAAATGTGCAAATCCCGTGATGTCCAACTCTACAGCACTTCCCATCACAATGGTTTCGTTGGTTAAAATTTCAAGTGTATCTGTTTTTGAAATCTTGACATCTTGTGTAAAAGTGTAAACAGAGGCCAATTTGGTAACTGCTCCAGCACTATTTGCAACTAAGCTGTCCAAGTTGTATTTTTGACCTGTGTTAGGAGTTGAATACTGAGCTTTTAGCCCGAAGGATGCTGCCAAAAGCAGCGAAAATGTAGTGATTTTTTTCATAATTCTATTGTTTTAGGAACGCAAATCTAATCTTCCTTCCCCTTTATTTCCTCCTTTTTTGGGATTTTTAACGAATTCTGCCATTTAGATGTAGGTACATTAATTGTATATACATATATTTGCACAAAATATAGAGTCATGAAAATTGAGGACGAAATAAAACAGACCAAATTTGAAAGTGAGTTCCACAAACTCACCATTAATGTGCTGTTTTCAGGTAAATGGATTAGTGATGTGATGAATCAATTTCATAAAAAATATGACATTAGCTCTCAACAGTACAATGTACTTCGAATATTGAGGGGACAATATCCAAAAGCAGCCACTGTGAATTTGATTTCAGAGCGGATGATTGATCGACAATCCAATGTTTCTAGATTGATTGATAAGTTGGAAACAAAAGGATTGGTAGAGCGAAATTCTTGTGAGAATGACCGCCGACAAGTAGATATAAAAATTACATCAGTTGGCTTAGAATTATTAGAAAGAATTGCAAAAGCGCAGCCTGAAATGATGGAAAAGTTAAAGAACTTTTCAGAAGAGGAGGCGGTACAATTAAATAATTTGTTAGATAAATTAAGAGGATAATGAATCAGTTAATAGAAAAACGTTGGAGTCCACGGGCATTTGAGAATAGGCCAATAGAGCAAGAAAAGTTAGATGCTATTTTTGCAGCTGCAGGAACAGCGCCAAGTGCGTTTAACGCACAACCATGGCGTTTCATTGTTGGAAATAAGTTTGAGAATAAAGAAATATATGATCAAATATTTTCAACCCTTGCGGAGCCAAATAAAGTGTGGGCGGAACATGCGCCTGTTTTATTGATAACAGTATCAGAAATTATTTCATCGCACAACGGGAAACCAAATTCTACCGCAGAATATGATTTAGGTGCTTCAACAGCTTATTTAAGTTTACAGGCATTAGAACTAGAGGTGTATGTTCATCAAATGTCTGGTTTTGATCCCAACAAAGCTAGAGAAATATTTAACATCCCTGAGCAAATGAAGCCATTGAGCGTAATTGCGTTAGGGTATTTAGGCGATAAAAATATTTTACCTGAAAAGTTAAAAGAAAGAGAATCATTCAATCGCGTTAGAAAGCCGTTAAATGAAGTTGTCATGTCTAGTGGATTTTAGACCTCTCAAGCTATATTTCAAATTTCTTTTCGAATAAAGCCTTTTTCTTATCTGTTTTTATAGGTAATTTCGCATTTGAAAAATTGAGGGAACCACATGGATATTAAAGTAACGAATGTAGAGCAGAGTAAGTTAGGAAGCGTTGATTTTGATAATCTTCAATTTGGTAGAACTTTTTCAGATCACATGTTTGTTGCTGATTTTGAAAACGGTGAATGGAAAAACTTTAGAGTGACTCCATATTCTAATTTTTCAATAAGTCCTGCGAGTGCTACTTTACATTACGGTCAAACTATTTTTGAAGGCTTGAAAGCTTACAGAGATCAAGATGGTGAAGTCATGCTTTTTCGTCCTGAATACAACTGTCAGCGATTAAACAATTCAGCTGAAAGAATGTGTATGGCTCAAATTCCGGAAGAAATTTTCATGGAAGGTTTGCGTCAGTTGCTTAAAGTTGATCAAGAATGGGTGCCACGAAAAGTTGGTTCTTCGCTTTATATTCGTCCGTTCATGTTTGCCGATGAAGAATTCTTAGGAGTAAAACCATCTTCAAAATATAAATTTGTCATCATTACTTCTCCGGCTTCTACTTATTACGCTGGTGCAGTAAAAGTAAAGGTGGAGAAAAAGTACGTGAGGGCTGCTGAAGGTGGAGTAGGCATGGCTAAGAATGGCGGAAACTATGCTGCTTCATTATACCCAGCAAAACTAGCTCAAGACCAAGGTTTTCACCAATTGGTTTGGACCGATTCTAAAACTCACGAATACATCGAAGAGGCTGGAACCATGAACATTATGGCGGTAATCGATAATGTGATTATTACTCCTTCAATAGAAAAGTTGACTGTTTTAAAAGGGAAAACGAGAGATACTGTTTTGACTTTAGCGAGAGCTTGGGGATTGGCAGTTGAAGAGCGTCCAATTAAAGTAGAAGAAATAAAACAAGCACACGAAAATGGATCACTTCAAGAGGTTTTTGGTGTAGGTACAGCTGCTACGGTAGCTCCAATCAGCTTGATTTCAATCGATGATGTTTCTTATGACATTCCACATTTACAAGAAGGCTTGTTTTCTCAAAAAGTAGCTAAGTATTTGTCAGATTTGAGATCTGGAGTTGTTGAAGATGAGTACAATTGGATGCAAAAAGCATTTTAAGCACTTTCTTTAAATTTTCTTTTCTTTTTTTCAAAATGGAGTTGTTAATAAATGACGCCGGATGGATTCATTTGATGGAAGATATTTAGGTATTTTTATCGTCAGTCCTATCTAATTTTCAGTAACAGAATTTATGGCAGAAGAAGTAGAATACACGGAAGATAATATACGATCGCTCGATTGGAAAGAACACATCCGAATGCGACCTGGTATGTATATCGGGAAGTTGGGTGATGGTTCTGCTTATGATGATGGAATTTATGTGTTGATAAAAGAAGTTTTGGATAACTGTATCGATGAATTCGTTATGGGTAACGGACGAACCATTGAAGTCTCCATTAAAGATAAAACAGTAAAAGTTAGAGATTACGGCCGTGGTGTTCCTTTGGGGAAGGTCGTAGATGTGGTTTCCAAAATAAATACAGGTGGTAAATACGATTCCAAAGCCTTTAAAAAATCAGTAGGACTGAATGGTGTCGGTACGAAAGCTGTAAATGCACTTTCTTCTTATTTTAGAATCGAATCGAATCGTGACGATAAAACCAAAGCAGCTGAATTCTCAAAGGGAGAATTGCTGATGGATGGAAAGATAGAGGAATCTACCAGAAGAAAAGGAACCAAAGTTATTTTTACGCCTGACGAGGAAATCTTTGCAGGATATAAATTTAGAACCCAGTATATCGAGCGTATGCTGTGGAACTACGTATACTTGAATCGTGGGTTAACAATTTTGTTTAATGGCGAAAAGTTTCATTCAGAGCGCGGGTTGTATGATTTGTTGGAGAAAAATATGTCCGACGAACCATTGTATCCTATTGTTCACTTGATGGAAGAAGATATAGAGGTAGCCATTACGCACACAAGCTCCTACGGAGAAGAATACTATTCTTTTGTAAACGGACAACATACCACACAAGGTGGAACGCATCAACAAGCATTTAGAGAAGCGTATGTAAAAACCATTCGTGAATTCTATCAAAAGGATTACGATGCAGTTGATATCCGCTCTTCTATAGTTGCAGCAGTGGCTGTAAAAGTGATGGAACCTGTTTTTGAATCTCAAACTAAAACAAAATTGGGATCCAATGATATGGGGCCTGATGGGCCTACCATGCGAACGTTTATCAATGATTTTTTAAAGAAGTATTTAGATAACTTTTTACACCGAAATCCGGAAGTTGCTGAAGCATTGCAGCGTAAAATTTTACAATCGGAGCGTGAGCGAAAGGATTTAGCAGGAATTAAAAAGTTAGCTAAAAAACGTGCAAAAGAAGTGAGTTTGCACAATAAGAAGCTCAGAGATTGCAGGGTTCATTTCAATAAAGATAAAGACCGAGCAGAAGAGACCACTTTATTTATCACGGAAGGAGATTCTGCGTCTGGGTCGATTACTAAAGTAAGGGATGTAAACGTCCAAGCTGTTTTTAGTTTGAAAGGAAAGCCGTTGAACTCTTATGGGTTGACTAAAAAAATCGTTTATGAGAATGAGGAGTTCAACCTGCTTCAAGCTGCTTTAAACATTGAAGACGGATTGGATAATTTAAGATACAACAAAGTTGTTTTGGCAACGGATGCCGACGTTGATGGAATGCATATCCGATTGTTGTTGATTACTTTCTTCTTGCAATTTTTTCCTGATTTAGTGAAGAATGGACATTTGTCTGTTTTGTCGACACCACTTTTTAGAGTGAGAGATAAAAGTAAAACGTTCTATTGCTACAGTGAAGATGAAAAGCGTTCAGCAATTGAGCAATTAAAAGGGAAAGCAGAAATTACTCGATTTAAGGGACTGGGTGAGATTTCTCCTGATGAGTTTAAAAACTTTATAGGTGAAGAAATGCGACTAGAACCAGTCATAATAGGGAAGGGGAAAAGTGTGAATGAATTATTAGAATTCTACATGGGAAAAAATACCCCACAAAGACAAGAATTTATTATTGAAAACTTAAAAGTTGAGCAAGATCTATTGGAAGATCTCGCTAGCTAATTTTTTGATTGAAGAAGAATGGCCGAAGATATAGATGACCCAATAGAAGACAGTAACGGAGAAGAACAAATAGAATCAACTGACAGTTCCGAATTAGGAAACGTTATCAACGTTTCAGGAATGTATAATGAATGGTTCTTAGATTATGCTTCATACGTTATTTTGGAACGTGCTGTTCCGCATATTAATGATGGTCTTAAGCCAGTTCAAAGAAGGATTCTACATTCATTGAAAGAATTGGATGACGGACGTTATCACAAAGTAGCGAATGTAATCGGAAATACCATGAAGTTTCACCCTCACGGTGATGCCTCAATTGGCGATGCCATGGTGCAAATAGGTCAGAAAGATTTACTCTTAGACTGTCAAGGAAACTGGGGGAATATTTTAACCGGAGACCGCGCGGCTGCTCCACGATACATTGAAGTTCGATTGTCCAAATTTGCGTTAGACGTTGTTTTTAATGCCAAGACGACAAAATGGGCTGCCTCTTATGACAGCAGAGGAAAAGAACCTGTTACATTGCCCGTAAAATTCCCATTGTTATTAGCACAAGGTGTAGAAGGAATCGCAGTAGGTCTGGCATGTAAGATGTTGCCTCATAATTTTATTGAGTTAATTGATTCATCCATAGCGATATTAAAGAATAAGCCATTTACGTTGGTTCCTGATTTTCAAACTGGAGGAGCTGCTGATTTTAGCAACTACAACGATGGAATTAGAGGTGGAAAAGTTAGAGTTCGAGCAAAAATTAGCCAAACCGATAAGAAGAATTTAGTCATTACTGAATTGCCTTTCGGAACCAATACTTCTAGTTTAATTGAATCCATTATCAAGGCCAATGATAAGGGGAAGATTAAAATCAAGAACATAGAAGACAACACTTCTGAAAATGTAGAAATAAATATTTTTCTACCCCCAGGTGTATCGCCTGATAAAATGATAGATGCGCTTTATGCATTCACGGACTGTGAGATTTCTATTTCGCCGAACAGTGGGGTAATTGAGGATAATAAGCCTAAGTTTTTAGGAGTGACTCAGATCCTTCGAATTTCCACCATGCAAACGAAGGATTTGCTGCAAATGGAGTTAGAAATAAGAAAAGGTGAGCTTCAAGAGCAATGGCATTTTTCATCCTTGGAGAAGATATTTATTGAAAACAGAATCTACCGCGACATTGAAGAGCAAGAAACAATGGAAGGGATCATTAAGGCTGTTTATGATGGATTAGCTCCATTTACGAAACACCTTTTGAGAGCGGTTACTGATGATGATGTCAACCGATTGTTGGAAATAAGAATCAAACGGATCTCTAAATTTGACAGTTTTAAAGCAGACGAATTAATCAAACGTATTGAAGATGAGATTGAAGAAATCAATCATCATTTAGCTAATTTGGTGGATTATACGATTGCTTACTTTAAAAGAATCAAAGAAAAGTACGGAAAAGGCAGAGAGCGAAAAACAGAAATTAAATCGTTTGAAACCATTGATGCAACAAAGGTTGCAGTAGCGAACACTAAATTATATGTGCAGCGAGCAGAGGGCTTCATTGGTCATGGTTTAAAAAAATCAGACGCTGAATTTGTTGCCGACTGTTCAGATATTGATGATATCATTATTATTCGTGAAGATGGAGTGATGATGGTCACAAAAATCAATTCAAAGACGTTTGTTGGAAAAAATATTATACATGTGGCAGTTTGGAAAAAAGGCGACAAGCGCACCACCTATAACTTAGTTTATCAAGATGGGGTATCTGGTCCGGCCATGATGAAGCGTTTTGCAGTCACTTCCATCACGAGAGATAAAGAATATGACTTAACGGCTGGGTCGCCAAAATCTAAAGTGTTGTATTTTTCTGCAAACCCGAATGGAGAAGCAGAGGTCGTGCACATTCAGTTGCGTCCGCGTCCGAAATTAAAAAAGTTGAAGTTTGACCTAGATTTTTCAGAATTAGCAATAAAGGGCCGTTCTGCAAAAGGAAATACGGTGACGAAGAATATCATTAGTAAAATTAAATTAAAGGAAGAGGGAGTCTCTACTTTGGGAGCGCGTAAGATTTGGTTTGACGATGCCGTTCAGCGATTAAACACCGAAGGAAGGGGAGAATTGTTGGGTGCTTTCAAGGCTGAAGATAAGATCTTGACTGTAATGCAATCGGGAACACTTCGATTGGTTGGATTCAATGTATCCAACCACTTTGACGACGATTTAATATTAATTGAAAAATGGAATCCTGAAAAGCCATTAGCTGCAGTGTATTTTGATGGTGATAAACAAGATTATTTTGTAAAACGATTCTTGGTTGAAGACTCTGATAAAAAGGTGCCTTTTATTACAGAACATGCTGATAGTCGGTTAGAGATTGTTTCTTCTGAAACACTGCCTGTTGTTTCAGTTTCCTTTAGAAAAGAAAAAGGGAAGGATGAACGACAAAGTGAAATCGTCAATTTGAATGAATTCATTGCTGTAAAAGGCTTCAAAGCATTGGGAAATAAATTGACTTCTTACAATGTGAAAGCAATCGACATTGTTCCGGTAGAAGAAGCAAAAGAAATCCTAGGAATTGAAGATGAGCCTGAAGTTGAGGAAGTAGATGAAGAAGAAGAGGATGGCGATGAAGAAGATGATGATGCAAATGATTCTAAAACAGACGACTCTGATTTAGTTGAAGAGAAATCTGTAGAAGAAGACGAAACACCCGCTATATCGAAGCAGTCTGATATTCAGAAAGAAAAAAATAGACCGCCTAAGAAAGGTCCGATCATTGACGCAAATGATGATGATGATAAACAAATAAGTTTGTTTTAATGAGTATTACTTTAATAATCATATTAATTACAGGAGTAATTTCAGCGATAGCTTTTAAGAATAGAGAGCTATTTAGTAAATTAGAATTTACCCCTTATGTGGTATTTCACCAAAAGGAATACTTCCGGTTTTTTACCCATGCCTTGTTGCATGCGGACTGGATGCATTTGTTGATTAATATGATGGTGCTGTGGTTTTTTGGAGAAACGACAGAGTATTTTTTTCAAGCTTATTTAGGAACAAAAGGAATTTTTTACTTCATATTGTTGTATGTTGGATCGGCTGTTTTTGCTTCATTACCTACTTTTAAAAAACACAAAGAGAATTATGCCTACAGAAGCGTAGGAGCTTCAGGGGCAGTGAGTGCCATTGTAATGAGTAGCGTTATTTTTAATCCATTAAACTCCATTTGTTTGTATGGGTTGATTTGTTTTCCCGGAATTGTTTGGGCCATTATTTATTTAATTTACTCCTTCCAAATGGCAAAAAAATCTTCCGATAACATCAATCACGATGCTCATTTCTGGGGAGCAGTTTTTGGAATAGTATTTACCATTGTTTCAATTCCATCCACTTTTATGAATTTTATCAATCAATTACTTTCTGTATTTAATTGATATGTATGTACTTTTAAACGATAAGGTACTTGCAGAGCAACAGACGAAATCGTTTGATAATAGAGCATTTAAATATGGTGATGGTGGGTTTGAAACCATTCGAGTGATCGATGGTGAGCCGATGCACGTTGATTTGCATTATACAAGATTGATTAATACCTGTTCAATTCTAGGGATAGAACCAACAAAAGAATTTACACCAGTTTCTTTTGAGGAAAGCCTAAAGAAAAGCATTGCTGTAAATTCAATCTCAAAAGGTGGGCGCATTCGGTATACTTATTTTAGAAGCGGTGGTGGAAAGTACACTCCAGAATCCAATGAATTAGAAACTTTCATTGAAGTTGAGCCCATAGATTCAAATCAATATGAATTGAATAAGAGAGGGCTGTCGTGTGGAATTTGTGAAGGAATTACATTGAATTATCATCAATTTTCAGCGTATAAAACGTTGAATGCATTGCCATACGTAATGGCGTCTCGATACAAGCAAGAGAAAAAGCTAGATAATGTGCTCTTATTAAATGATAGACAGTGTATTGTGGAGTTTGCAAATGCGAATATCTTCTTGATTAAGGGCAACTCAGTTTTTACACCACCGATTACTGAGGGTTGTATTGACGGAGTAATGCGAAAAGTGGTTCTTGAACTTTTAAAAAAGAAGAATTATAAAGTCCACATAGACCCCATTCATGTCAATGCATTGCAGCAAGCGGAAGAAGTGTTTGCGTGTAATTCAATCATTGGAATTCAGTGGGTTGGAGCAATAGGAACCAAAAGATATTTGAACAATCAGTTGAAGCAAATTTTTGCTGATTTATTTTAAAACCTAAACCTCTTTTTTTCGTAGATAAGTTCCAGATTATAATAAAGTTATCTCACTTATTTTGTTGCTTAATTATTCTTGAAAGATTATTAATTTTGGCAGCTTAAAAGTGATGGACTAATTGTTTATCCCTATTTGCATGCAACTTATCGAAAAGTGTATTGAATATAGCGCTTTAAGGTATTATTTTGTTGCTAATTGATCTTTACATTATTATTGCTTCAACCCTATGATAACTAACTTCTTCAATGGAATTAATAAGATAATATTTCTTTTAATTTTAATTTTTACTACAGTTTCTTCAAAAGCAGAGGGAACTAAGTCAGTGTGGAAAACCTTTACAGGACTTGGCACAGGTGATGAGAGTGGTGGTTTATTAGTGAACTACATCACAGATCCTGTAAATGGAGGTTATCCTGCTTATACTTTTAACTCTACATCTGATGAGCGGATGTATATCAATATTAAAGACTTTACCACAGAATCAATAAAGTTTGGGTTTAATGTTCGTCGTTTATGGTTTTCGGATTGTAATAATGTACCAACAATAAATGGAGATTATACCAATGCAAATACAGGAGGTAGACGAGTACATTGGAGATTAAAAGATCCGGATGGAAATGTGGTAGCTACTTCTGGTGCCTCTGGAATTCCATATTGGAATGGAGGAACTACTACAAGTACTACAGCTGGTTTTATTGGTACCTATAATGAAGCTGTAAATGGTCCTGATGGATACAATGGGGTTGGAACCACAGGATACACTCCTCTGACTCATACACCTACAAAAAATGGAGACTATTACTTTGAATTTAATTACAATAGTAACACCACTATGTTTAATAGCAGCGGTTGTTCATGGGCTACTATTGCTTTTAACTATTTTGATATTTCAGTTGCCAAAGGGACTGCTACAGTAAATGGACGTTTATGGTCGCGTCAATGGTCTTTAGCGACTGTTAACCGTGCTCCCAATGCAGGTACTTTATCAGAAAACTCTTCTAAATACCACGTTTATACCTCTGATAGTATTATCACGAAAATAGAATTGGATAAAGTGGTACCTGGATATTTTAACGTTATTGCAAATGAGAATGGGGTTGGGACAACAGGGAATTTTGCAAATGACTCTAAATCAACAGTAAGTCCTGCTGTTAAGCTGAATAGAAAGAATAGAATTTTTTTAAATACTCCTGATACAACAGTTTACCCTGCAAGATCATTGACTCGGTCAGTATCTCCTGTTTTTATTCAACGATGTAGTCAAGATGATCAATGTATTATTGTGGACCTTAATCGTCCAAGTAGTGCGAACTTATATATGGAGTTAAATGGTACACCAGGTTTTCAAGCTTCTACTACTGACCGTTTGATTTCTGCGACTGCTTTAGCGAGGGGAGCAAATTGTATTCCTTGGGATGGGCGAGACGGGTTAGGAAATTTTGTTCAGGATGGAGATACGATTTTTATTCAAATTTTATTTGAGTCTAATGTAACTCAAGTTCCTTTACAGGATATTGAATCCAATCCAAATGGGTTAAAAATATCTCTAGAGCTGCCCATTAGCGGATCGACTGCCGTGTATTGGGATGATTCCAATGTTGGAGGTTCATCTAATTTAACAGGGTGTATTGCAACTCCAAGTACTGGTTGCCATGCTTGGACAGGTACTTTTAGCACAGGTATAGGAAATGGGAATGTTATTAACTCTTATTGGTATTCAACTTTAGATACCTTAGTGGCGATTCCTATTAAAGATTCTACGTTCGCTATTAATATTGTGAATTCCAATTTGGATGTTTCATGTATTCCAACTTCAAATGTAGATCCTGGAAATATTGCTTTGATCAATTTTGCTGGGAATAGAACAAAAAGTTTTAGATGGAGCAGTTCAGGCACAGGAACTTTTACGCCGCATGATTCTACGTTGTATGCTGATTATATTCCATCTGCTCAAGATATAGAGTTTGGTGGAATCATTACTTTTTATTTAAGTCCAAGAACTGGATGTCCAGAAGCAACTGATTCTATTAAAGTGGATTTCGGGAATAGACCTGGTGGAGTTACTACAGGACTATTACGTTGGTTTAAGGCCAATGATGGGCCAAGAAATGCCGGAGCAACCGCTGCAACAAATGGGCAAATAGTTAAAACATGGAGAAATAAAGCTGCTTTAGGCAATGATGCAACTTCTGTTTCTACAGGACCAATTTTTACAACCAATGTTTTTAATAACAATCCTGGATTGGTTTTTTCTGACAACGACAATCAAAGAATGACTTTTCCAGTGAGTTTTGGATCTTTGGTGGCAGGAAATGGCACATATGATGCAACAAACTCAACAGGAATAACAGATGGGATTCGGGCAAATGGAGCACCTGATAATCAATTTGCTCAAATTTATGATGAAACAGATCGACTAGTACTAGACCTTGGACAAGTATTGCCCAGTGGTTCAACTTATACTTTGGTTTGGAGAAGAAAGGCGGCATATAATAATACAGCAGCAGCAGATATGGTTGTAGAAGAATCATTGTCTCCCAATTCTGGTTTTTCTACTCATCCAACAAATCCTCAAACATCTGATCGAGTTAATTATACTTCTACCAATCTAGTAACTCAAGTACCAACTAGGTACATTCGAATTAGACCAGAAACTGGAACTAATGATGATATTGATTTTGATGCAGTAACTTATTCAATTGATAGCCGGAAAAATGAAACAGTATTCTTAGTAGCGAAGAAAACAAACAATACAGCTAATACCTATTTGAGTGAAGGATCAACAAATGATTTTAGAACATTCTTTGGAGAAACAGCCAACAATCCAAGATTTAGATTTCAAGGGACAGGGACTACTGTAAGTGCATCTCCATTAATTCCCAACAATGAGGCATTTGTTTCTGCATATCAAGTCAATTGGGCAGGTAATGAGCAAGTGATATTCAATGGAGTGACTGCTTATAATGCAGATTTTGGGGCTATAAACCCTGCAACTTCATTTATATTGGGAAATAATTCTAACAATTCTGGGGAATTAGCTGGAGCTATCGGAGAAGTAATCGTTTACAATCAGGTGTTGACCTCATTGGAAATTCAAAAGATTGAATCTTATTTAGCCATAAAGTACGGTATTACTTTAAATCGAAATTATTTAGATAGTGATGGGAATGTCATTTTTACAGCAGATGGGCCTGGTGCTCAGGTATACGATAATGATATTGCCGGTATTGGTTTTGAAGAATGTGCAATTGAGCTGAATCAGCAAAAAAGTATGAGTCAAAACACCGACCGAGTGGTGCAAATGTCAAACTCTACCAGTCTGAATGAACAAGATTATTTGATTTGGGCGAATGACAATGGATCATTGGCAACAAAAAATACTTCAGATGTTAATTCATTATATTTTACAGAAAGAGTGACTAGGGTTTGGAAAGCTCAATCAACAGGGAATACAGGAACAGTTAAGTTGGCATTCTTTTTAGGAAATATAACGGCATCTCCTACAGATATTAAAAAGTACGGATTGATCATGGGAAATACGCCTACTATGGCTAATGGAACAATGTCAGCTTACACAAAATATATCTCAAACGACACTTTGTATTTTGAAGGAGTTTCTTTCTCAGGAACCAAATACTTTACATTGGCTACTAGCATTGTGGATAGAGACAATGATGGCGTTGCAGATGAAAATGATTTAGATGCCGACAATGATGGGATCCTTAATTCGGATGAGTTAAATGGTTGTACCGGCGCATTGACCTATGAGTTTTATAGTACTGCTGTTGTTGGATCTACAGTGAATAATATTCCAACCACTGGTGCTGCGAGTATTAGTACAATTAGCAATTTTAATGTGAACGCACTAGCGCTCGCGATTAAAGGAAATGGAGATAATTACAGTATTCGTTATAAGGGGTTTATTACTATTGCAACTTCAGGCGATTATACTTTTTACACTTCTTCAGATGACGGTTCTAAACTATTTATTGGAGGCTCTGCAGTTGTTGACAACGATGGAGCGCATGCTAACCAAGAAGCTTCTGGAAATATTTATTTAAACAAAGGCACTTATCCAATTACACTCTTATTCTTTGAAGATGCAGGTGGTGATGTGCTTTCATTAAGCTATGCTGGACCTTCTATTTCTAAACAAGCTGTTCCTTTTAGTATTTTAAGTTCTGTTTGTGATTCTGATGGAGATGGAGTACCCAATTATCTGGATTTAGATTCTGATAATGATGGTGTCCTTGATATTTACGAATCAGGAATTCCTCTAGCGACTATAAATACGTTAGATCTAAACCATGACGGTATCATCGATGCAACATTCAATTTTGGTTCAAATGGATTTGTAAATAACTTGGAAACAGTTGCTGATAATGGAATCAAGACTTACACACTTGCCGATAGAGATGGGGATGGTGTAAAAGATCAATTTGATTTAGATTCAGATAACGATGGAATTACAGATTTAGCCGAGAATGGAAATGGAACAGATGCCAATAATGATGGTATCGTAGATGGCAGTTCTGATGCAGATGGTGATGGAATTTTAAGTTCTGCAGATTCAAATAATGGAGTAGCAGGTTCTCCAAATACGATTCCAAGAGACACTGATGGAGATGGCGTATTTAATTATCTGGATTTAGATTCAGACAATGATGGCGTTACCGATCTAGCAGAAAATGGAAAAGGAACCGATGCCAACAATGATGGGATAGTAGATGGAACAACAGACGCAGACAAGGATGGAATTATCGATTCAGCCGATAACAACACTGCAGTAAAAGGTTCACCTAATAGTACTCCAAGAGATACAGATGGTGATGGAAAACCAAATTATTTAGATTTAGATTCAGATAATGATGGGATTACAGATTTAGCCGAGAATGGAAACGGAACAGACACCAATAATGATGGTATAGTAGACGGTTCAACGGATGCAGATAAAGATGGTATTTTGGATTCTGCGGATAGCAATACATCTGTTCTAGGCTCTCCAAATAGACCGGCAAAAGACACAGATGGCGATGGAAAACCAAACTTTATAGATTTGGATTCAGATAATGATGGAATCACTGATTTAGCTGAAAATCCTTCAGGAACCGGTATTGATGCCGATAACAATGGAGTACTTGATGGCTCAGCTGATGCTGACGGGGATGGAATTTTAGATTCTGCAGATAGCAATGATGGGTTGAGAGGATCTCCAAATACAGTTCCAACCAATAGTGATGCTGATGCAGTTCCTAACTTTTTGGATTTAGATTCTGACAACGATGGAATCTTTGATGTCCAAGAAAATGGGAATGGCACAGACTCAGATAATAATGGTGTTGTTGATGGAACTTCTGATACTGATGGAGATGGTATTCTGAACAGTGCAGATAACAATAGTGCTGTTTTTGGTTCTCCAAATTCAGCTCCTAGAAATTCTGATGCAGACGGTGTTCCAAACTACTTAGATTTAGATTCTGACAACGATGGAATTACTGATTTTGCAGAAAACCCAAATTCTACAGGAGTAGATGCCAACAATGATGGAATAATTGATGGTTCAACTGATGCAGATGGTGATGGAATTTTAAATTCTGCTGATTCAAACAATAGTTTATTTGGATCACCAAATTCACCTGTTTCTAATGTAGATGGAGATGCATTGCCAAACTTTATTGACTTAGATTCGGATAACGATGGAATTACCGATTTAAAAGAGAATCCTGCAGGAACAGGAACAGATGCTAATAATGATGGAATTGTTGATGGAACTGCTGATACGGATGGCGATGGAATTCTAAATAGTGCCGATAGCAATGCTGGAGTAAAAGGTTCTCCTAATACTGTTCCTTCTAACACTGATGGGAATGGGTATGCAAACTTCTTAGACTTAGATTCTGACAATGATGGAATTACTGATTTAGCAGAAAATAGAGGTACAGGTACTGATGCCAATAACGATGGAGTTATAGATGGAAATACAGATATTGATGGCGATGGTATTTTGGATTCTGGTGATAGTAATACTGGAGTGAAAGGTTCACCAAATAATACGCCTAGAGATTCGGATGGAGATGGAAAACCAAACTACATTGATTTAGACTCAGATAACGACGGAATAACTGACTTAGCTGAAAGTGGAAGAGGAACTGACGCCAATACTGATGGTGTGGTGGATGGTACTACTGATATTGATAGGGATGGAATTATTGATAGTGCTGATTTGAATACAGGTGCATTTGGTTCTCCTAATGGTGCACCAACTAACTCGGATGCGGATGCGCTTCCTAACTTCTTGGATTTAGATTCAGATAACGATGGAATCACAGATTTAAAAGAGAATCCCACAGGAACTGGAACAGATGCAAATAATGACGGTATCGTAGATGGATCAACTGATACAGATGGTGATGGAATACTAAACAGTGCAGATAAAAACAACAGCGCAATAGGATCGCCTGGATCTGCTCCTACAAATACAGACGGTGATGGAAAAGCAAACTTTATCGATCTAGATTCTGATAACGATGGGATCACTGATTTGAAAGAAAATATTGGAGGAACCGGAACGGATTCTAATAATGATGGAGTAGTAGACGGAACTGCTGATGCAGATAGCGATGGTATTTTGGACAGTGCAGACAGTAACGATGGAGTAGCCGGTTCACCGAATACGATTCCAACAGATACTGACGGCGACGGAACACCAAACTACATTGACTTAGATTCAGACAATGATGGAATTACAGATTTAGCTGAAAATAGAGGAACGGGGACAGATGCTAATAATGACGGGGTTGTTGATGGTTCTTCGGATACAGATGGTGATGGAATATTGAACTCTGCTGATATTAATAATGGTGCGATTGGGTCACCAAATAATTCACCAAGAGATACAGATGGAGATGGGAAAGCGAACTTTATCGATTTAGATTCAGACAACGATGGAATCACTGATTTAAAGGAAAATCCAACGGGAACTGGCACAGATTCAAATAACGATGGAATCGTAGATGGTTCTGCTGATGCGGATAAAGATGGTATTTTAGATTCTGCTGATAGTAATGACGCTGCTTTTGGATCACCAAACTCAGCACCAACAAATTCAGATTTAGATGCATTGCCAAACTTTATAGATTTGGATTCCGATAACGATGGGATTACAGATTTGTTTGAAAATCAGGTTAACAGAGCGAATGATACGGATAATAATGGGGTAATAGACGGCTCTGCTGATGCAGACGGAGATGGAATTCTTGATGCACCTGATAGTAATGATGGATTGAGAGGTTCACCTAATACAGTTCCTTTAGATACAGATGAAGATGGGAAACCAAACTTTATCGATATTGATTCTGATAATGATGGAATCACAGACTTGAAAGAGAATCCAACAGGAACAGGAGTAGATGCTAACAATAACGGAGTAGTTGATGGAACAGCAGATGCGGATGGTGATGGAGTATTGGATTCTGCAGATAGTAATGATGCTGCTTTTGGAACACCGAATACTACCCCTCAAGATTTTGATGGAGACGGCCTAGCAAACTTTATCGATATTGATGCTGACAATGATGGTATCATTGACAACATTGAAGCGCAAGGCTCGACCGCAAATCCTATCAGAGCTTTAGGTTCAGATACTGATGGAGATGGATTGGACAATGCGTTTGAAAGCACCAATGGGTTAGTTCCTGTAAATACAGATGGGACTGACAATCCTGATTATTTGGATTTAGATTCAGACAATGATTTAATTTCAGACTTAATTGAAGGATGGGATACGGATGGAGATTTAACAGCCAATACTTTACCTTCCGGTGATGATACTGATAATGATGGACTAGATAACAATTTTGATCGTGTAAATGGTCGAAATTCAACAACAAACCCATCTAACCTTTCTCAAAATTCAAACTTCTTCCCTAATGTGACAACAGCAGCAACGGCAGAAAGAGATTGGAGAGAAGAGAAAGATACAGATGGAGACGGAATAGCTGATGGAGTAGATATCGACAAGGACAATGATGGTATTTTAGACATCAATGAATGTGCATCAACGAAATCTTATCCAATTGTTGGTGGGAATAACGGGAGTACAACCAACTTTAATCAAGTTGGAGTTTCTATGGCTTACTTTGATTTTGTTTCTATCGACAACTCCATGTCATTGACAGTGAATGGCTCAGTTTTAAATGCTAAGAATATTTTGCAATTAGATGCTGCAACTTATAGCGCTGCGACAGAAGTTTTAATGGTTTTTACATCAGATAATGGTGGGATGACCACTCCTTGGGTTGCAAATACAAATGGATTACCACGCATTCGCATATTTATAGATGTCATAGGGAAGGTTTCTGTATTTGGAACTAGGACAACCACTTCTACCATTATGGAATTGATGAAGCCTTCTGATGGAACTATATTTAATAAAGTGAATTTTGTGGCAGGTTCCAATACCTTTAGCGTTGTCAATCTTGATGGTTCTGGACCAGATAACATTAATGGATCTGCATATCTAACAAGTAGCTGCGACAACGATGGTGATGGAGTGCCTAACTACCTTGATTTAGATTCCGACAATGATGGAATTCCTGATATAATAGAAGCTGGTGGCGTTGATAACAACAATGATGGTTCTGTGGATAATATTGCTGATACTGATGGCAATGGTTGGGCAAATACTTTTGATCCAAACAATGGAGGAACACCCTTAGCTGATTTAGATTTAGATGGTGATGGAATAAAAAATCGATTAGATTTAGATTCTGACAACGATGGAATTGCAGATGTAGTGGAAGCAGGCGGAGCCGATGTTGACAACAATGGAATGTTAGATGGATCTAGTGACGCAAATAACAATGGATGGCTAGATTTAGTAGATCCCGCCAATGGAGGATCTCCTTTGCCAATTACAAATACGGATAGTGATCCATACCCTAATTATCTAGACAGAGATAGTGACAATGACGGGTTGACAGATACCTTCGAAGCAGGTGGTCCTGATGCTGGAAATGATGGTGTGGTAGATGGATTCACTGATGTAAATAAGAATGGATGGGATGATGCGGAAGAAGTTACTCGCTTCCCTATGACAAATACTGATGGAGACTCTCAACCGAACTATTTAGATAAAGACAGTGATGGCGATGGTATTCCTGATGCGATGGAAGCAGGAGGGATTGATGCTAATGGTGATGGAGAATTAGATGCCTCTGGAGATTCTGATGGTGATGGATTATTTAATATCAATGATGGGGTAGCTCCTTCAAAACCCAATAAAGATGGTGACTCTGTTCCTGATTATTTAGATTTAGATTCTGACAATGATGGAATAGCTGATGTAATCGAAGCCGGTGGTGTAGATGCTAATAATGATGGTAAACAAGATGGTGTAGATGCAGATTTTGACGGCTATAGTGATGCAGTAGATACAGATAATGGTGGTACTAAATTGCCTTTGACTGATACTGATGGTGATGGAATTCCAAACTATTTAGATATTGATTCTGACAATGATGGATTAATTGATAATGTGGAAGGGCAATCTACAGCTGGGTTTAGAGCACCAACAGGTATTGATACAGACGGAGATGGATGGGACAACCGTTATGACTCAAACAATGGAGGAACTGCAATAACCTTGAACAATCAAGAAAATTCAGGCGCTCCAGATTACCTAGATTTTGATACTGATGGTGATGGGCAACCTGACTGGATCGAAGGTTTTGATGATGATGTTGAAGGGGATGCTTTAAAGGATTTAAAGATTAGAGCCACTGCATTTGTTTCTGCAGGAGGAAATGCAAACTTTTATAACAATAGTCTAGACGCTGATGCTGATCAAATACCAAACTGGTTAGAAGACGCCGATTTAGATGGTCAACCTAATTTCTTAGATCCTGATAGCCCATTTTACCACGATACTGATAACGATGGTTTGATTGACTTATATGATACGGATAATTTTGGAGTAGCTTCAATTTATCCAAATATGGATGCAGATTTAGAACCTGACTGGAGGGATACCGATAATGCGACCACCTTGCCAATTACCTTAATTGGTTTTGATGCTGAAAAGAAAGTAGAAAGTGTTCTATTAACTTGGGAAACCTTGGCTGAAATCAACAACGATTATTTTACTATCGAGAAAACCAAAGATGGGGTGAATTATGTTGAAGTTGGAAGAGTGAAAGGTGCAGGTAACTCTTTAGAAAAATTGAGTTATGATTTAATGGACTTTGATCCTTATAATGGTGTTTCTTATTACCGATTAAAACAAACAGATTTCAATGGAGAATTTACGTATTCAGAATTGAGAGCTGTTGAGTTTGGAGCTTCATCTATTGTAGAGAAATCAAATCTTTACCCCAACCCAACAAATGGGGATCAATTATTTTTTAATCTGCAATCAGAAGAAAGTGGCCGATTGGAATTACAAATCCATACAATGAATGGTGAGTTAATAAAAACTAGATTAATTATTTTGGACGGGATGGATACCAATTATGAGTTCGAGTTGTTAAAAGGAACTCAATTGGCTGTTGGAGCTTATATGGTTACTTATTCACTGAATAAAAAAATAATCGGAACTAAACGATTTGTCGTGAAACAATAGAAATATATTTTGAATAAATAAAAAAGGGAGAAGTGTTTTTTACACTTCTCCCTTTTTTATTTGAAACTAATACAATATACGTACGTATACAAGGAGTCTCTGAAATTAATGTGTAATTAGAGTTCAGAATCACAATAATATTATTGTAAAGAAAGGTTCAATTAACTTTATATGGTATTATATATCATTTTATTAGAAAAGTTAATAGTATTAATATTAATATTTTTTATATTGCGCTTTTCAATGGAAAATAGAATGCTATCCTTAGATAGTAAGTTTCTAAATTAACTATTGTTGTTGACTATTTTTTTATTATTATTCATTGTAAATCAAGCATCTAAGTTATTTGTTTTAACTTTTATTCTATGAAAAGAAACATTACTTTTTTCAAATCTATAACAGCTTTATGTTTACTAGTAATAATTAGTGCCATTAATGGTTATTCACAAATACTTCACAATACTACTTGCCCTTCAATAAGTACCAATTTTTCATTGGATTGGGATTTAACACCTTCAGGAACACAATTTAATTGGGGTGCAAATGGAACTACATCCTTTACAGCAAGTAACATTCAAGGAACAGGAAATTCAATTGCATTTAGTGTTACAGGAGCAACAGGAACGTTAGCAAGCGAAGGTGGAAAATTAACCCCATCTTTAAATACTACTTTAAGTGGCGGAGCAGAAGCTCTTCATATTTCTTCCTCTGGGTTAACATCCACACAAAAAATAACAGTAACAATGACCTTCACACCTGCTTTGGCAGGAAATATTGCTTTTGATTTATATAATGTTAGAAGATTAGTTGGCGGCGGTGCTGGTCAGCAATTGGAAGTGTATGGTTTAACTTCTACCGGATATGCATTAGTTCCTGAATTGACCAATAACGGCTCTCCTTCATGGGAGTTGGAAGGTCCGGGAGTGGTTGATGGCAATGCATCAAGTAATGCAGGAACAAATGATCAAGTGGGAATAGCCTTCAAAAGTATTTCTGATATTTCAACAATAACTATCGTTTTAAGAAGATGTGCCACTTGTGGAAATGCGACAAACACAGAGTTTGCAATTGGAGATATTGATATTTGTTTAACTCCAGATACAGATCAAGATGGAATTTCAGATACAAAAGATGAAGATGATGATAATGATGGAATTCCAGATGTAATTGAAAAATGTGCTCCATCAACTCCAGTAGTTGCAGAATGGGACAATATGCCGTATACAAACGGAGATCCTTCAAATACCTATGCACTGCCTGACGGAACAAACATGACGGTTGCAATTGCTTCAAATGGAGCCTCAATTGTTACAGGTGAAACGAATTCCAATATTACGGGGGGAAATGCGGGAGGAACTGTTGGATTATTTCTGAATGGAAATCAGAACCTGCAAGTAAATAGTATTGATATTAGTTTTAAGTGGGATCAAGCCATTGATGATTTATCCTATACTCTTTTTGATGTAGATCAATTAGGAGGACAATACGTAGATTCAGTTACTATAATTGGTTTTTATAATGGTTTCGTAGTATTTCCTGTAATGACAGGAAGTGCAAATAACACTATTACGACTAACAGAGCTGAAGGTGACGTAAGTACTGCTGATAATTTAGCAACAGCCAATGTTGACGTCCAATTTTCTGAGCCTATAGATAGTATGATTATCTTCTATGGGAATGGATCAAATTCTCCAGCCGCTCCAGGAAATCAATGGATAACCATTTGGGATTTAACATATGTTGGTGATTGTGGATCAACTGATTCCGATGGGGACGGAGTAGATGATTACTTAGATATTGATGCAGATAATGATGGTATTGTTGACAATATTGAAAGACAAGGCTCTACAGCGAGCCCAATTATTCCATCTGGAGTGGATCTGAATACCAATGGGATTGATGATAATTATGAAAGCTTTCCTGTTTCGGTTATAGATACAGATGGTGATGGAATTCCTGACTTTAAGGATCCTGATTCAGATAATGATGGCGATTTGGATTTAATAGAAGGTTGGGATACCAATAACGATGGTATTGCGAATACACTCCCTCAAAATACTGATCCAGATGGTGATGGTTTGGATGGGTTAGCTAATTTAAGTGGATTTGATGATCAAAATGGATGGAATTCAACAACTAACATTACGAATAATGGTCAGACTTCCTCCTTCTTTCCCAATTTAGATGAGGTGGGAACCATTGAAAGAGATTGGCGAGAGGATAATGATTTTGATGGCGATGGAATTCAGAATTATGCAGACATAGATGATGATAATGACGGAATATTGGATATCAATGAAGGTCGAGGTTCTAATAATCCTAGTGGGGATGAAGATGGTGATGGAATCCAAAACTGGTCTGATGCCACAGATAATGGAAACGGTGGAGACGGAAGTATTACCAATTACACCGATTCAAATGGTGATGGAATTCCCGATGTTTATGATGTAGATTTTGATGGACTTCCTAACCACATGGATCTAGACAGTGATGGAGATGGAATAGCGGATATTGTCGAAGCAGGAGGTGTTGATACTGATGGAGATGGAATAGTTGATGGAGTATTTGATGATGGAACTACAGTCGATGGTTGGTCTGATGTATTTGATGTCGCTGATGGTGGAGCTGCTTTGCCTGATGTTGACCAAGATGCTGATGGGAAACAAAACCATTTAGATATTGATGCTGATAATGATGGTATCCCTGATCTAATTGAATCTCAAGCTTCCGGTGCATTAATTACACCTAGCGGTTCAGATGCTGATGAGGACGGGATAGATAATAATTTTGACGCCGACTTTAGTGGCTCAAATCGATTGACCGATCCTGTAAATACTGATGCCGTAGATAATCCCGATTATATCGATTCCAACTCTGATAATGATGTAGATACTGATCAAGTGGAAGGTTGGGATACCAATAATAACGGAACAGCGAATACTTTACCTTCTGGTGTTGATACTGATAATGATGGGTTAGATAACAACTTTGATAGTTACAACATGTCGCTGTTACAAAATTATGCTACAAACGCAACAGACAATGGAAAAACTTCAGCCTCATTTCCTGATTTAGATACACCAGGTGGAGAGTTAGATTGGCGATCGATAAACAATACGAATGACAACGATGGGGATGGAATATTAAATGCAGACGACATTGATGACGATAATGATGGGATCTTAGATGTTGACGAAAGTGAATGTTCAGCAGCAGTAAATGCTACTTCTAGTGGAATTGGTTCATATACAGCAGTAGCAGATGGAATTATTACCGTTTCGATTAACGGTGGTGATGGCGGAGGCGCTGCGACTCGTGGTGGTAGTGGTGCCACTATTAATGCAACTTTTAGTGTATTAAATGGAGATATAATTCGATATGTAGTTGGCGCAGGAAGTGGAGCTGCCAGTGGTGGTTCTGCCGGTGGTGCAGGAAGTACAGGTCTTTTTATAAACAATACCTTGATGATGGTTGCAGGTGGTGGAGCCGGTGGCGATAATTCAGGAGGTGGAGTTGGATTAGGCGCGAGTGCAACAACTTCAGGATTCAATGGAACAGGCACAACTCCCGGTTCAGGTGGAGCAGGAGGAAATGGAGGTACTGTTGGATCAAGTAATGCTGGAGCAGGTGGAGGAATAAATTCAAATGGAGCAAGTTCTAATGCCGGTGGTGGAGCAGCCGCAGACTTAGTTCCTTCAAATGGAGTAACATTTGTTGCAGGTGGCGCTTCAAGTGGAGGAGGTAGTTACTCTGCTGGTGGTGGTGGTTTTACTGGCGGTGGTGGTGGTGCTTCTGGAGCATATTCTGGCGGCGGGGGCGGATACTCTGGTGGTGGTGCAGCAGGTGGCAGTGGTGGTGCTGGTGGTGGCGGTTCTTATTTGAACACTGGAAGTGCTAGTTACATTAGTGGAAGTATAACGGCTGGAGCAACTGGAGCAGGAGGATTAGTAAATAGTGCTGGGGCAGCTGGATTTGTTACCATAAATGTTTGCAATAGTAAAGATACAGACAATGATGGTGTTAGAGATTCCTATGATCTAGATTCAGATGGTGATGGAATCGCTGATATTGTAGAAGCCGGAGGTATTGATACCGACGGAAATGGTATTGTAGATGGAGCATTTAACGATGGTAATAATTCTGATGGTTGGTCAAATGTATTTGATAATCAAAACGGAAGTGGGGGGACACCACTTGTAGATGCTGATACCGATGGTGATGGATTAGAAGATAGAATAGATTTAGATGCTGATGGAGATGGTATAATCGATATTATAGAGTCTCAACCAACTGGAATACTTATTTCTCCATCTGGAATGGATGCTGATGGTGACGGAATAGATGATAATTTTGATACCAATGAGGGAAATAGTTTAACAGCACCACAAAATACTGACGTAACCGATAATCCCGATTATTCAGATACAGATTCTGATAACGATGGAGATCCTGATTCAGAAGAAGGCTGGGATACAGATAATGATGGGAATGCCAATACGAATCCTGCCGGAGCAGATGCAGACGGGGATGGAATAGATGATAATTTTGACAATATAGTAGGACCTAACAACACGACCAACATCACAAACGGTGGTCAATCTTCAGGTATTTTCCCCAATTTAGATAGAACAGGAACTCCAGAATTGGATTGGAGAGAAGATTTTGATAACGATAATGATGGTATTACCGACGAAAATGACATTGACGATGACAACGATGGAATTCCTGATTCGGAAGAATGTGATGCAAGCATTATTTTTGAAGGAGGGTTTGATGGAATTGGGGGATTAAGTACTGGTGTAAATAATCTAGGTGTTGATATTTCACCATGGATATTAACTTCTGGTGGAACAAACGTCATAAAAGTGGACGGAGCAGGAGGAACCACTTATGGTATAGGTGGTCCTGAGTTTGATGCTAAAGGTGGTGCCGGTAATTATTTTGATGTAAATGGCACGGGTAGCATTTATCAGACATTTGTTGTAACAACCACGCAAATCTTGTTTTATGAAGGATTTTTCTCTGCACGAGATGGAGCAACAGGAACTGGAGATATCAGTATCCGATCTGGTACAGGTATCGGGGGTAGTATAATTTCAACTACAGGAACTTTGACTACTAGTGATAATGTAAATTGGTCTTACACCTCAAACTCTGTAACGCTGACTCCTGGAACTTACTCCTATGTGGTGACTTTGAGTAATCCTATCAACTTTGATGAAGGGGCAATTATTATTATTTGTGATTCAGATAATGATGGCATACCTAATCAATACGATCTAGATAGTGATGGAGATGGAATAGCTGATATAATAGAAGCGGGCGGTGTCGATGCTGATGGCAATGGTATTGTTGATGACGAAACTGATTCAAATAACGATGGATGGGCAAATACCTTTGATCCAATTAATGGTGGTACTCCTTTAGCAGATTTGGATACCGATGCTGATGGGCTTAAAAATCGAGTAGATATAGATGCTGATAATGATGGTATTATTGATATTATCGAATCACAAGTATCAGGAACTTTAATTATTCCAAGTGGAATAGATAGCGATGGTGACGGAATTGATAATAATTTCGATCTTGATTTAGCAGGAAGTTTAACTGTGCCAACAAATACTGATGGAACAGATAATCCAGACTATACCGATACCAATTCAGACAATGATGGTCAAAGCGACTTAATAGAAGCATGGGATATCGATAATGACGGAATAGCAGATACCAATCCGGCTGGCACAGATACCGATGGTGATGGACTCGATGATAATTTTGATGATGTCGTTGGACCAAACAATACAACGAACGTAACGAATAATGGACAGTCTTCAAGTAGTTTTCCAAACTTAGATAATGGAAATACCTCAGAAAGAGACTGGAGAGAAATACAGGATGCAGATTCAGATGGAGTAGCGGATGAGTTTGATGTAGATGATGATAATGATGGAATTCTTGATGTAAACGAAGGCTTATTTGGCAATAATCCCGCAGGAGATGAAGATGGAGATGGGATATTAAACTATTTAGATGTTTCTGATGGGGGAAATGGCGGCGATGGTTCAACAACTAATTATACCGATGTTGATGGAAATGGGATTCCTGATGTTTTTGATATAGATGGAGATGGTGTTCCAAACCATTTTGATTTAGATTCAGATGACGATGGAATAGCAGATATTATAGAGGCGGGTGGTGTTGATACTGATGGCGACGGTTCTGTGGACGGTGTCTTTATTGATGGTATAAACGTTGATGGTTGGTCGCAAGATTTTGATATAGCAGATGGTGGAACAGCGCTACCTGTAACAGATACTGATGGCGATGGATTAGAGAATTATTTAGACCTAGATTCTGATACGGATGGGATATTGGATAATATTGAAGGTCAAACCACCTTAGGCTTTCGATCACCTATAAATGTGGATATAGATGGCGATGGTTGGGATGATGAATACGATGGTGATGTAACCAATGGAACCAATGGAACGCCAATTGTTTTATCTAATAATGATGGGGCAGGAGATCCTGATTATATTGATGGAGATACAGATGGTGATGGATTAGTAGATTGGATGGAAGGGTTCGATGACAATAACTCGGAAGATGCTTTAGATGATTTTATAAACAGAGCCGATGCATTTGAATTGGGACTTGGGAATCCTTTGTATTATGTGAGTGCATTAGATACTGATTTAGATGGCATTCCAAATTTCTTGGAAGATGATAATACGAATGGTATTCCAAATTTCGCTGATCCTGCAAGTATTTATTTTCATGATACTGACAATGACGGATTAAGTGATTTCGTAGATCCTGATAATGGTGGCACGCCTAGTTTACTTCCCGATGGAGACGGAGATGCTGAGTATGATTTTAGAGATACAGATAACTCCATTACTTTACCGATTACTTTATTAAGCTTCGAAGCTGAGAAGCAATTCACGAATGTAATGTTGACTTGGGTGACAGAATCAGAAGTCAATAACGATTTCTTTACCATTGAAAAATCAAAAGATGGTGTGTCTTTTGAGTTGATAGGAACCGTAAGAGGTGCAGGTAACTCTTTAGAAAAATTGAGTTATGATTTAATGGACTTTGCTCCTTATAATGGTGTTTCTTATTACCGATTAAAACAAACAGATTTCAATGGAGAATTTACGTATTCAGAATTGAGAGCTGTTGAGTTTGGAGCTTCGTCTATTGTAGAGAAATCAAATCTTTACCCCAACCCAACAAATGGTGATCAATTATTTTTTAATCTGCAATCAGAAGAAAGTGGCCGATTGGAATTACAAATCCATACAATGAATGGTGAGTTAATAAAAACTAGATTAATTATTTTAGACGGGATGGATACCAATTATGAGTTCGAATTGTTAAAAGGAACTCAATTGGCTGTTGGAACTTATATGGTTACTTATTCACTGAATAAAAAAAATATCGGAACTAAACGATTTGTCGTGAAACAATAGAATTAGAATGTCGCCTATCAAGATTTAAATAAAAAGGAGCACTGATTAATCAGCGCTCCTTTTTATTTATCTAAACTTTATGATTCTTCTTACCTAGAGTTCGAAAGTTATTTAATTTAAAAGTTGAGTCTTGATTTGAAAGTTTGTTTTGCTTCTAATCGGGAACCCAACTAAAATGGTAAAAAAGGTTTATTAGTAACTTCTTAGGATTATTTTAATAAAAAGAAGGACTTCATTTTACCAAATAATTATAATTTGGAGATATAATAAATGTATTAAGCTTAAAATAGTATCGAAAATAAATAAAATAGGCAGTTATGTATTTGAAATCTTCAATAAGGTCATAAGTAAGGTGATTCGTTTATTTCGTCCTTCAATTAAAAATAACCGAAACATTTTCTTTAATGAGGAGTTTACTCCATCGGAACTTAAAAATACTTTTTGACCAATTTCTTTATTTGAAAAATCAGGTGACTCCAATAGCACTTCCATAATTTTTCTATCTGAATCATTCAGCTTTTTTTCAACTACCAAATTTATTTTATCCCAATCCAAATGATTTGAATCGCCAATAAAATTTTTTTCTTGAATCAGTTGGTTTTGTTTTTTCTTTAAAATTTCTACTTGTCGAATTAATTCATTTTTTTCATTTAAAATATTAATTCTACGAATCCGGTTTGTAAAGTAGATGATGACCAAAAGAATCAAGCAAAATAACACAATGGTGTACAGTATTATCCGACTCTTATTCTTTTGCTCAATCCGTTCGTACTCAAACTTGGATTCTTCAACCAATCTCATTTTTTTGAATTCGTAATTAAGCAATTCCCTCATGAGTAATTTTCGCTGATTATCGTTGTAGAGGCTGTCAGAACATTCATTGACAATCTCTAGCATTTCCAAGGATTTTTGATACTCATTTTTAGCCTTGTAAGAGCTATAAAGTACAGAAGCAGGGTCATTGAGTAGTAGCTTTTTATTGGGTTTTTTAGAAAGAAGTTGAAATGATTTTTCAGCCCAGAAGATTGCGCTATCTAAATTCGTTTCCAGATAACATTTTCCCAAGAGAGCATAGGCGCTTGCAAGATCAGTTTCTTGATTGATATGAAGGTGGTTTACAATGGCGATTGATTTGAAGGTATACTTTTTGGCTAAAGCATTTCTTTTTTCATGGAGGCTATCTAAATAAAAATAAGAAGTAGCTAAGTTTAAATAAGCCTTCGATATAAAAATGGAATCATTTGTTTTATGAAAGTACTTTAGGGCCTTTTTGATGTACTCAATTGCTATTGCATCTTTACCCTTTAGACGTAATAGTTCACCGATATTGTTCTGACAAGATGCTATAAATCGCTCATTTTTGGTGGCTGTAAAATAATGAAGTGCCTTGGTGTAAAATTCTTTCGCTCCTGAGTAATCATTGACCCATGTGAGCATCCCACCTAAGTTAAAATATACGAAACCAACATTAGTGGTATCATTGGATAATTCATAAAGTTCTAAGGCTTTGGTGTAATAATCTAGTGCTACAACAAACTTATTGAACTTATGATATTGCGCACCTAGGTTTGCAAAAATTTGAGCGATTCGAAAAGTGTCTTGTGCTTCGGTATAGTAGATTAAGGCCCGATCTAAACTTGCTTTTGAGCTGTCTAAATTCTCCAAATACCCATAAGCAATACCGCGCATTAATAAGGCCTTTTTTGCTAGATTAGGTAGTTCATAGCTAGTGGAGTAATCGATAACAAGCGTTGAATAATAGACTACTGAATCCGGTTTGGTTTTTATTAATGGAAGGTAATAGGCATGAAGAGCTTCAAACCGTTGTTGTGCATCTAGCTGTTTGTTTTGCCAAATTTTGAAAAGGGAATCAGCCTGAGCAAAGCCTGAAACAGCAGTCAATAAGCTAAGGACTATAAAAACAATACACTTCGGATTTAAACTCATAGTTATCAAGTATACAATTTTTTCAAAACTAAGTATTCCCCTTTAATGGTCGATTTATTGTGTTCGTTATAATTCAATATTTTCAATTTAAACCCTCAAGGGTTTAATGTGTTATGATGAATAAGTTATAACCATGATATGTCAATCCTTATTTAAAGGGCATGATTAGGAGGGTTTGGTAAAATTTATTATCTCCTGTGGTCTCATGAGATTTGTGATGTAATTTCTTAAATAAAAAGGTTGAATATTGTTTTTTTTGGAATTTCCTACAGACTCATTGCTAAATTTTGAGAGAGCCTTTGCACCTTTACCATAAGTATTTTACAAATCTATATTTGAGATGATTAGAGCTTTGCTAATTCAGTAATTGTAGTAATGAAAATCATTTTTGTAAGAATACTTGAGTTTAAGTAAAACCTTTGGAGGCTTTTATTGAGAGTTAAATTAATTTCAACCTCGCAGGGTTTCACTCATTTTAAGTCCCGCCCTTAATTTTATTTACGAGTTTAATTCTGGACAGTTTTGTCTGGACAGTTTTGAGAGACCAATTGTTCCGTTTTTGATAGAAAAAAAGACATATGCAACTCAATGTAAAACAATCTTCAAATAAACAATTTTCAAATGAAAACCTCAATCCTGCGTATAGTCTCAATCTCCAAGCTTTCAATTCAGCCAAATCAACCTGATATTACATTTAAACTTTTGGCATTTTTTAGTTTTAGAATGAATGAATTTCGGAAGAACCTTTTAAAACCCTTATTATTCGAAAGCCTCTCTTACAACTACAACCTGTTCAAACGAGTTTTGTCAATAAATTGCTTTCTAAAGCTCTGGCTACTAATAATCTGAACATAAAACTTCAAAATAATTCATTGAGAATCCAAAAACAAGTCAAAGAACCCCTAAAAATTAACGAATTATGAATGTTCAAAATAAATTCCAAATTGAGTTTCTATCGATAAGTTTTTTCATCCTACTTTTCACACTTTCGAACCTGATACTCGGGCAATCTTGGTCACCTGCAGGTCCACCAATAATAGGAAAAGATAATTCAAACATTGGATACTACATTGCAATGCCGAATCAAAAAACGTTAGCAATTAGTTCAGCGGGATACAATAGTCCTGATTCAAAAGGGTTTGTAGAGGTTTATTCTTGGAATGGTTACAATTGGATTAAAAAAGGAAATACGGTCGTTGAGCCTGGAGAATTTGCTAGTTTTGGTGTGTTGGATATGCCAGATGCAAATACTTTTGCAGTTTCAGCACCTTATAATGACTTGTACTTGAATAGTTCAAATTTGGAATGGAGTGGATATGTGCAAGTTTTTCAATGGAAAGGTGGGGTTTGGACTCAGAAAGGTGCTGACATTTTTGGAACGCAGGTTGACGAAGTATCTGGAAATTCGATCAGCATGCCAGACTCTAATACTCTTGCAATTGGAGCTTATGGTGGTTCAAATAGTTTTGGACATGTTAAGGTCTATCATTGGATTTCGAATTCTTGGGTTCAAAAAGGACAAACCCTTGTTGGTGAAAAGCAATATGAAGATTTTGGTTACCAAGTCGATATGCCTGATTCCAATACGTTAACAATCAGCGCTCCTGATTACAACGGCTCTTCAAATAGATTGGGTCAAGTAAAAGTATATAAGTATAATGGGAATTCTTGGGTACAAAAGGGGGCTAGCATTGATGGGAACCAATTTAATGAGTCCTTAGGTAGACAATTGAGTATGCCTGACTCAAATACACTTGCTGTAGGTAGTCCGTATTTCAATAACCAATCACCATATCGAGCTCAAATAGGAAGAGTTCAAATATTTCGATGGACTGGAAATTCTTGGGTTTTAAAAGGCACATCAATGATTGGGAGTGGTATTGGAGAACATGTAGGAAATAAAATTTCAATGCCTGACTCAAACACCATAGCAATTTCTAATCGTGATGTGGGTGGAAACCCTGCCATCGTAAAAATTTACAAATGGAAAAATAATAATTGGTTAGAAATGAATGCTATTAACACGTCTTATTTGGGAGGTTTTGCAGCTGGTTTGGGGAAGCAAATAATGATGCCAGATTCGAATACTTTAGCAATCGGTTCAACTAATTACTTGAAAGACAGCACTAAAAATGGGAGGGTGGATATTTATCAAAACTATGACTTGCTTTTGCCTATTGAACTAAATCATTTTACGGCAACTTTAAAAAGTGATTATGTTTTACTAGAATGGGAAACGATTGCCGAAATTAACAACGATTATTATACGATTGAGAAAACCAAAGATGGCGTAAATTATGTCGAAGTGGGAAATGTAAAAGGAGCAGGTAACTCGTTAAAGAATTTAAGTTATAAATTATTAGATTTAGCTCCGTATTCAGGTACTTCATATTATCGACTTAAACAAACCGATTACAATGGTGCGTATACTTATTCAGAATTAGAAGCAGTAGAATTTGGCAGATCATCAATCTTGAGAAGATATAACCTTTATCCAAACCCAACAAGCGGAAAACAACTGTTCTTTAATTTAATTTCAGTTGAAAGTGGTCGATTGGAATTGCAGATTAGAACAATGAATGGTGAGTTATTAAAAACTCGATTAATTATCCTAGACAGAATGGATACTAATTATGAGTTCGAGTTATTAAAAGGAACCAAGTTAGCTGTTGGAACATATATGGTCACTTTTTTAATGAATGATAAAATCATTGGAACCAAACGATTCGTAGTAAAATAGAACCCTAACTGGTTAGATAAAAAAAGGGAGAATTGTAAAAACAACTCTCCCTTTTTTTTTGTTTAAACTTTTGAGTTATTATACATTTAAATACATATTGTATTAAATTCTACGTATTTTTTAGAACCTCCTCCAATACACCTACGTATATATTGTAACTTTGATCCACTTTTAACTCTTCGGCCTCTTATCTTTAAGAAGTCAAACACAATTGCATGAAACATCTTTTTATACTATTAGCCTTAACATTTTCTACATTCATACTTAAGGCAGGCGACCCTGATGTCTTTTACTACGTCGCCGATTCAGATAACAATTTTTATTCAGTGAATAGAGTAACAGGTGTGGTCACTTTAATTGGTGCTACCGGTGTTTCTGATATTGAAGCAATCGCCTATTATCCTGCTCCAGGAGGAAATCAATTATTTGCCACGAATGCTGGGGATTTTGGGTCAATAAACATAGCGACTGGTGCTTTTACTTTTATTGCTGAGGTGGATGGTGGTGGATTTGCAAATGGAGCGGCGGGACCTCAAACATTAGATGATGTTGATGGATTAATGCTAGATGGACGTACCTTCAAATTATGGGCTTCTGAACGAAAATCAGGAGCAACTTCAGATTTAATTTTTCAAATCAATCCATTAACTGGACAATTTGTAAGAAATGCATTTGGTCCAGGAATCGATTATATTGTAATAGCAGGTAATGGGGCTGATGTTGATGTGGACGATATTGCTGTTTCTCCTGTAACTGGAAGAATGTATGCTTCATCTAATTTCAATGGAAATAATGATGAATTGTTGGCCATTAATAAATTTACCGGGACTTTTAGTGTTGCTTCTACCTTATCGCAGGATGACATTGAAGGCCTTGCCTTCTCTAATGATGGACAATTATGGGCTTCGGAAGGAGACGATAGTCGATTGAGCAAGATAAATATCTCAACAGGAGTCATGACTGACTTTGTGCCTTTAACAGGTGGAGATGTAGAAGCATTAGCAAGTTTAGTCGCAGATGCCAATGCTGCGAGTGGTACGGTTTATAATGATACTGATTACGATGGAATTAAAGATGGAGGAGAAGTTGGAGTTGCCAACGTAAGGGTGTATTTATACATTGATAACAATGCGAATGGACAAGTAGATCCTGAGGATACAAGGATTCAGTCAACCCTGACAGACGTAAATGGAGATTATGAATTTTATTTCGCTGCCACCGGAAATTTATTGACTTCCACTGTTTACTCTTCTTATCCTTTCGGATTTGCTTTAACGACCGATAATGTAGAAACCATTTCTTTTACAGATGCGGTTAACTTTTCAGAGGTAGACAATAACAACAATTTTGGGATAGCTTCAGGACCTGATTGTGATGGTGATGGAATTCCTAATTTTTTCGAAACTGGTAGAGATTCTGATTTAGATGGCGTTAGAGATAGCTGTGATTTAGATTCAGATAACGATGGAATAAGAGACAATATAGAAGGCATAGGTGATTTTGACAATGATGGAATCGCAGATTATAGAGATCGAGATTCAGATGATGATGGAATTCCAGATGCGATTGAAGTAAATTCGGGAGTGATTCCAAGCGGTTATTCTTCTTCTGAAGGAAATGTAGCTGGAACAGATGCTGATGGCAATGGAATTGTTGACTCAAGAGAAACTTTTTCAGGTAGTGGAGTAATGCTCGCTGCAGATCCTGATTCGGACAAAGACGGACTAAAAGACATATTGGATTTAGATTCGGATAACGATGGGATTTTAGATATTATTGAAGCCGGTGGTTTAGACATAGATGGAGATGGACAAGTAGATGCATTGTTAGATTCAGATAATAATGGGTATTATGATAATTTAGAGTCATCTCCTTTGCCAATTCCTAATACTGACAATGGTTATGAAACCACCAATGGGTTGCCATTGCGATCAAATTATATTGACATCGATTCAGATGCAGATGGAATAGATGATACTCGAGAAGGTTATTCGACTGTAAATTATAAGTTTCCCACATTAGTGATTGATTCCGATCAAGATGGAATTGTTGATTTTTGGGATGTTTCCACCTTTGAGTCTCCAATTGCACCTTACGATAGAGACGGAGATGGCACACCGGATTATATGGACACCGATTCTGACAATGACGGAGTTTCTGATTTCATTGAAGGAAATGATGCCAATAGCGATGGTGTGGCGGATGCTGCTATCACGGGAGCGGATTTAAATGAGAATGGATTGGACGATACTTTTGATGCAGACTGTGCACAGTCAATTGAGATAGGTGCTGCTGATTTTGCAGAGGAAGATAACACAAATGGATCAATAGATTTATCTAGCAGCGATCTAGAATTTTGTAACGATGGTGGAACCAATCAAACGGTTGGGTTATTTTTCTCTGGCGTTCCTGTGGATCAAGGAGAAACCATTAATTCTGCTTTTATTCAATTCGAAACTGATGAGGTAGAAACAGGTGCAATAACCATCACTATTCGTGGTCAATTGGCGACTAATGCAGCATCATTTACCACAACAGTAAACAATGTTTCGAGCAGAACACCTACCATTAGTAGCGAATCATGGAGTCCTGCCGATTGGAATACAATTGGAGAAGTAGCAAGTGCTCAGCGAACAGTTAACATCTCTTCAATCATTCAAGAAATAGTCAATCAAGGAGGTTGGGTAAATGGAAATAACCTAGTGATTTTAATTACTGGACCAAATGGAAATAGAAGAACAGCAGAAGTTGATCCTGTTTTAATAATCAATACAGATGCTATTGTATGTCGTTCTATTGTTGCGCATCAAGATTTTGATGGAGATGGAGAAGATGACTTTAGAGACAATGATGACGATGCTGATGGAATTCCTACACTTTCAGAAATTCCTGATAGCGAGCCCAACGGAACTCCTGATTACTTGGAAGACAATTCCAGTGGTTGTGGCTTTGGACTAACTCCTTCAGCTAGTCCTACTGCTGGTAATGCCGATTTGGTCGTTTCAAATTCTGGGGTGAATAATCCAACTCAAGCATTGGGAGTTGCAGATGCCAACGGTGCAGAATTGTTTGAGAATGGGGATGTTTTTGTATTGGATTTAACTGATATTATACCATCAGGTTCCAACTACACCATATCTTGGGCAGAACGAGGAGGAGAGTCAGGAACTGCTTCAATGATTTTGGAAGAATCTTTTGATGGAGTGAATTGGATTTTACATCCTTCACCTCCGACAACTAATAGTACAACTTTCATCAATTCAGTAGTTACTGCCAACGCTACCACTCGTTATCTCAGAATCAGCAAGGATAATCCACCAAGCTCTACTGACTTTTTAATTAACTCAATTACTTATAATGTAAACACATGCATTACTGATAGCGATAACGATGGCATCTCTGATGACGTAGATATTGATGATGACAATGATGGAGTGCTGGATGTTACTGAGGAATTGAGTTGTCGAGGATTTTTAAACTTTGAGTTTTATGATGGCACTCCAACTGGGCAAACGGTTGATAATATTCCTACAACAGGAGCTTTAGCCACTGGGACAACTGCAAATTTTGATGTGGATGCACTCCAAGTAGCAGCCGATCCCGGAGATAGTGATACATATGGGATTCGATTTACTGGATACATTACAATAGCTACAACAGAAACATATACTTTTTATACGACTTCTGATGACGGTTCTAAACTCTATATTGGTGCTACTCAAGTGGTCAATAACGATGGGAATCACGCTTCAGCTGAACAAAATGGAACAATAGCATTGACTCCTGGATCGTATCCAATTACAGTATTATTTTTTGAAAATAATGGTGATGATAATTTAAGTGTGGCTTATTCTAGTGGAAGCATTAGTAAGCGAGATATTCCATTTACAGTTTTAGCTGTAGCTAGCACTGGTTGCGATACCGATAACGATGGAATTATAAATACATTGGATTTGGATTCCGACAATGATGGAATTGCTGATATTATTGAATCAGGTGGTGTAGATTTAGATAATAATGGCCGTGTAGACGCATTTGCAGATACTGATAACGATGGTTGGGCCAATACGTTTGATTCCGATAATGGCGGAACTGCCTTAGCCGACCTAGATTCAGATACCGATGGTATTAATAATAGAGTAGACATTGATTCTGATAACGATGGGATTGTGGATGTAATAGAAGCACAAATTTCGAGTGCTTCGCCAAAACTTCCAATTGGTTCAGATGCCGATTTTGATGGTATTGATGATGCTTTTGATAGTGATTTAGGTAGTTCATTGTTAATTCCTGTAAATACAGATGGTACAGATACTCCAGATTACATCGATACAGATAGCGATAATGACGGATATACTGATTTGCTAGAAGGGTATGATACCGATAATGATGGGGTATCTAATACTTCTGCTTCAGGATTGGACGCTGATTTGGATGGATTAGATGATAACTTTGACGGTGTTAATGGAAAGAATGCTTCTACAAATGTGACGAACAATGGACAAACTTCCAGTAGTTTTCCAAACTTGGATCAAACCAACACACCTGAGCGAGATTGGAGAGAGTTTTTAGATACAGACAGCGATGGAATTTCTGACCTTATAGATATTGACGATGATAATGACGGAATATTAGATGTGGATGAAGACGCCTCTTGTTTTGGTGTAGGAACAGGAAGTTTGAATTATGAATTTTACGATGCAGTTCCCTCCGGATTTAAATTTGCCAATATTCCTACTACAGGTGCATTGTCAACTGGAACGATATCTACTTTCAATGTAAATACGTTACAAAATGCAGTAGATCCCGGAGATGCTGATATTTACTCGATTCGATATCATGGGTTTATTTCTATCTCTACTTCAGAAACCTATACTTTTTTTACGAATTCAGATGATGGATCAGGGCTTTATATTAATGGAAATCTAATCGTAGATAACGATGACCTTCATGGCGGTAGAGAACGCTCAGGCACTGTAGTTTTAACTCCTGGAATACACACAATTGTTGTTGTATTCTTTGAGAATGGTGGAGGTGCTAACTTAACAGTTTCTTATCAATCTGCCAGTATTTCCAAACGCGCTGTTCCATTCTCAGTGCTTTCTAACGCAAATTTCTGTGATACAGATAATGATGGCATTCAAAATTATTTGGATTTAGATTCTGACAATGATGGTATTCCTGACATTATTGAAGCTGGAGGTGCTGATACCAATAATGATGGTCGGGTGGATGACAATACAGATACCGATAATGATGGTTGGGCAAATACTTTTGATCCAAATAATGGGGGAACTGTTTTAGCCGATAATGATCAAGATGGTGACGGCATCAAAAATAGAGTGGATTTAGATGCAGATAATGATGGAATTGCTGATATCATTGAAGCCGGTGGAGTAGATTCCAACAATGATGGTCGAGCAGATAGCTCAACTGATACAGATAATGATGGATTTGTAAATACATTTGATATAGATGAATCAGGAACAGCTTTGCCTATAGCAAATTTTGATGGTGATGGATTGTCTAATTACTTAGACATCGATTCCGATAATGATGGGATCACGGACAATGTAGAAAGTCAAACGACAGTTGCATTTTTAGCTCCATTGGGTTCAGATACCGATGCTGATGGTTGGGACAACCGCTATGATTCTGACAATGGAGGAATAGCTATCACCTTGAGTAATCATGAAAGCAATGGAAACCCAGATTATATTGATGAAGATACGGATGGTGATGGGCAACCGGATTGGATTGAAGGATTTGATGATGATAAGGCTGGTCTGGCAACAGATGGTGATGCCTTAAACGATCTTTTAGCAAGAGCTACTGCATTTGCAGGGGCAGGAGGTAATGCTGTATTCTATAATAATTCACTTGACAGCGATGCTGATGATATTCCAGATTGGTTGGAAGATACTGATTTAGATGGTCAACCTAATTTTTTAGATCCGGATAGTCCATTTTATCACGATTTAGACAATGATGGACTGATAGACTTGTATGATTCAGATAACTTCGGGCAGCCTTCATCTTTGCCGAATAAGGATGCAGATTTAGAACCAGATTGGCGAGACACAGACAATGCGACCACATTGCCAATTGCTTTATTAAGCTTCGATGCTCAGAAGGAAGTAAAAAGTGTGTTATTGAAATGGGTAACGCTTTCAGAAATCAACAATGATTACTTTACCATAGAAAAATCAAAAGATGGTGAATTCTTTGAACGGGTGGGAATGGTCAAAGGAGCTGGAAATTCTTTGGAGAAGTTGAGGTATGATTTAATTGATCCAACACCGTTTTCAGGTGTTTCATACTATAGATTGAAACAGACCGATTACAATGGTGATTATTCCTATTCAGACCTAAGAGTTGTTCAATTTCAAAGCTCCAATATTGTTACTGAATCGAATTTGTATCCAAATCCAACAAATGGAGATCAATTGTTCTTTAGTTTAATTTCAGCTGAAAGTGGTCGATTGGAATTGCAGATTAGAACAATGAATGGAGAGTTAATAAAAACTAGATTAATAATTCTAGACGGAATGGATACCAATTATGAGTTCGAGTTATTGAAAGGAACCAAGCTTGCAGTAGGAACTTATATTATGACCTATATTTTAAATGGTGAGCCGATTGGATCAAAACCATTTGTAGTGAAATAAGAGTCTTATAAATTATTTAATGAGGGGGATTGTATATTACAATTCCCCTTTTTTTCGATAAAAAATAGTTGAGGTATTATATGACCATTTTTTGTTCAGTCTTTTTGCAGTAATAATTAAGGTTTAGGGTTAAATAAAAATGGTTCGAGGATGTACTCCAACCGTTTTTGCTTATTGCGCTTATTGTTTTGCCTAATTCTATTCCGCTAAACTATTTTTTTGTTTTTGAAGTAATAATAAAAACTGGTTATAATTGCAAGAGATGAAACAATGGTCATAATCGTTCCAGGAACAAAATTTACATAACCACCTAAATCTAAAAATAGGAAATAACCGATATCTGCTAAACCTCCTGTAATTGCTGCTAGAAAAATAGCTTTTGTATTTCCTTTCCAAATAAAAATAGCTGAAACAAAAGTTACAATTCCAATCCAGAATAGGTTGAAACCGTGCTGTCCAATAATAGCAGCAGTCGCTTTTGGATAATCCATTTTCAAAGTCGAAGGTTCAATTGCATCTGCAATTCCTATAATAGAGGAAGAAACATCGCCCACCAAAACTCCTTTCATGGTCAATATGCCTGCAAGCGTGTGTACTAGTCCCCAAATGATCCATAATACAGAGGAAATTTTAAGTAATGAGTTTAAATTTTTCATTGTTTAAGATTTTAATAAGGAAGGTTTTCTTAATAGAGTGCCTGCATATAGAAAGAAAGCAGTTACAAGACCAACAAGTGGAGCAGGAGGAGCACCTTGTTCTACATGTGTTCCAGCGGCTACTTCTGCTACTATTATTCCTCCAACAAATGCACAGAGTAAATAGAAACCTATCTTTTGTGTTTTGGGAATCCAATAAAGTACAAGTAGTGCTAATTCTAGTAAACCTATGAAAACTAATTTATCTCCCCAATTGGGAACGTTATTCATCCGTTCTACAATGCTGGCTTCTTGCATTACCTTTAGAATGCCTGCCATTAAGATATTTATACTAAATAAAACGGATAAAGTGTATCCTGATATTTTTTGTGCTTTGCCAATTTGGTCTTCGTGAAATGTTGCCATCTTTTTTGTTTGATTATTGCACAAATGTATGGCAGGCATTTTTCCATTGCATTAATGTAGATTAAGAAATGAGAAAGAGTCTATTTATTGAGTCGTTTTCTTCGAACTGTTGAAAGTGCCTCTGGTGTTATCCCGAGGTAAGAAGCTATCATTTTCTGAGGAACTCGTTGTACAATTTCAGGATAGGTTAGGACAAAATGCTCGTACCGTTCTATAGCTGAAGAACTCATTAACATGATGATGCGTTTTTGAAAAACTTCGAATCGTTTGGCTAATTTATGCGGGTCATTCAACAACGCATTGTAATCTTTTTCGGTTTGGATAACCACTGAATCCTCCAAACAATCAATATACAAATCACAGGGTTTATTCTGGGGGATAGCATCAGCAATTATCCAATTTTCTGGAGCGAACTGATATATGTGTTCTTTCCCTTTAGCATCAATTGTGTAACTGCGTAATAAACCAATTTCAACATGATAAATAGGAGTGTTTACATCTCCTTTTCGTTGTAAAATTTGTCCTTTTTTTACTTCAATTCTTTTCAAGGTTGGTGATTTCATTTAAATTTTTTGAATACTATTATTTCTCAGTTTTTGAAAATAGTTCTCAAATATTAGTTAATAGCTGTTTCTGTTTTTTTCTAATGTTCAATTTGGTCTTTTCTTATTTGTCTTGAAATGGCTCTAAATAGGGTGTTGTGAGACACTAAAATTAACACTTTCAATTTACTAATGAACAAAACTCCGCAACGGCTTTGTAATATTTTTATTTTTAACAAAATCCGCTTACAGATTGAACGAAATATCATAAAAACTGATTTTAAGTAGTTGGTTATATTGCAAATAAATTCATCTTAATGGTTAATATCTAATGCTTTTGATATAGTTTTATGGAGTATTATACCGCAATTGCTTTTACCAAAAAGTTTGCTAATTCTAAAGTATTAATTCAAAGAAAGGCTAAATTTTTAGGCAGTTGAAGGTCGAATTTTAAAAGTGATATCGTCTTAAAAAGTAATAATCACATAACAAGAAAAGAATCTACATTCATCAAAAAGTTTTTAAATTAGCAGAGTACTTATCAGTTTAATTAGATACTAATCTATTTTTAACCGCAACCATGCTGAATTTTCTTAAAACGATTCCTGAATTTGATGATGTCCCTGAATTAGAGTTAGAGTGGCTCATCAAAAATGGAGAGGTTCTTACTTTTGAACCAGGAGAAGAAATATTTAAATATGGAGATCCAATAGATAGATTATTGATTTTTTTAGAAGGAACGGTAGTTTTAAAAGCACAGCAAGGAAATCAATATAGAATTATAGGTGAGTTTCACGAAAAGACCATTTCAGGCTTATTGCCCTACTCAAGAGCAAGTATTGCCAAAGGGGTGGGCCAAGTAACCAAGTTTACAAAGTTATTGGCATTGCCGAAGTCAAAATTTCGAGAAATGATTAATTCTCAAGAAGGACTTACCACTGCTTTAGTGCACTCCATGAGTACAAGAATTAGAGAGTCAACCAAAAATGAACAGCTTAATGAAAAAATGATGGCTCTAGGTAAACTATCTGCAGGTCTTGCACACGAGCTTAACAACCCCTCTGCAGCTATTGTTAGAAGTGCTCAAACATTAAGTAGTCACCTGAAATTACTCCCCGAGAACTTTAAAACAGTCATTAAAATCCGGATGACGGATGAACAAGTGAATATAGTAAATAGCTTGCTTTTTGATAAAATAGAAAGCGGGGTAAAAAGTCTATCGATGATGGAACGTTCTGAAAAAGAAGATGAAATCATTGATTGGATGGAATTGCATCAAATAGAAAATGGGGATGAATTAGCTGAGAACCTAGTTGAATTTGGTTTTGAATTAAACGATTTAGACAATGTAAAGGAAAATGTATCAAATACTGACCTTCCTGCTATAATCAATTGGATGAATCAAAACTTAACAACGGAAAGGTTGGTAAAAGAAATTGAAGAAGCCTCTCAGCGGATTAACAAGTTGGTTTCTTCTGTAAAGAGTTATACCCACATGGATCAAACTCCTGAAAAAACTCCTACAGATATTCATATAGGCTTGGAGAATACATTGAACATGCTAAACCATAAAATCAATAAAGCGAAAATTAAGGTTATCCGTGATTTTGATAGCAATTTGCCAAAACCGAGTATTTTAGCAAGTGAAATGAATCAAGTTTGGACAAACTTAATTGATAATGCGATTGATGCGCTTGAGGATTCTGAAGAACGCGAATTAACGATAAAAACCTATCAAGAGAAAGAATTTATAAATGTTATTATAGCAGATTCGGGAAGTGGAATTCCTGCAGAAATTCAATCAAAGATATTTGACCCCTTTTTTACAACCAAAGAAATTGGAAAAGGAACTGGACTTGGTATGGAGGTCGTATTTCGAATAATAAAAAATCAACACCATGGTTCGGTTACCTTTAATAGTGAACCAGGGAAAACAGAATTTAAGGTCTGTTTTCCAATGAATATTTAGTTTTAATAGAAAGGCAATGAAGAAACCCATTATATTTTTAGTTGATGATGATCCTGCAGTTATAAAGGCTGTAGAAAGAGACATTAAGTCGAAGTTTAGAGCTGAATATCGAATTTTAGCCACCCAATCCGCAACGGAAGCGTTAGAGTCTTTAACTGCTTTAAAAAATAAAGGAGAAGTAGTTGCACTTTTTTTATCAGATCAACGAATGCCCGAGATGTTAGGTGTCGAATTTTTAGAAAAAGCAAAAGCTGTTTATCCATTCGCAAAGCGAGTATTACTGACTGCTTATTCTGATACGGATGCTGCGATTAAAGCCATAAATGATGTGCAGTTGGATTATTATTTAATGAAACCTTGGGATCCACCTGAAGAAAAATTGTTTCCGGTAATACAAGATCAACTGGAAGAATGGCAAAGCACCTATAAACCAACTTTTGATGGCATAAAAATTATTGGGTTCCAATGGTCTCCAAAGTCACATGAAATAAAAGATTTTCTATCAGGAAATTTAATTCCATATCTATGGTTAGATTTTGAACGGGCAAAAGAGGGGAAAGAATTGTTTCAACTTAATAACCTTGAACTTGCCGATTTGCCGGTTGTTTTCTTTGAAGATGGGAGTTTTTTAAAGAGTCCATCATTGGTAGAAATAGGCAACAAAACTGGAATGAGTTCTATTGCCAAAAAAACCATGTATGATGTAACCATTATAGGTGCAGGACCTGCCGGACTGGCAAGTGCTGTTTATGGTGGGTCTGAGGGATTAAATACATTATTGATTGAAAAGAGAGCACCTGGAGGCCAGGCAGGAACAAGTTCAAGGATTGAGAATTACTTGGGTTTTCCGAATGGATTAAGTGGGGCAGATTTATCTCGAAGAGCCATTACGCAAGCAACTAAATTTGGAATTGAATTTCTTTCCCCTCAAGAGGTGTCTGGTATTTCAACAAAAGATGGATATAAGATTGTTGAACTATTAGATGGATCACTTATCAATACAAAAAGTATCATCATTACTACAGGTGTCGATTATAGAAAACATCCTGCAAAAGGTATTGATGATTTTACTGGTGCAGGAATTTACTATGGTGCGGCAACTACCGAAGCGAATGCCTGTGAAGATGAAGATGTTTACCTTGTTGGAGGAGGGAATAGTGCTGGTCAGGCAGCGATGTATTTATCAAAGTTTGCCAAAAATGTATTCATCACCGTTCGGAAACCTGACTTATCCTCAAGTATGTCTTCTTATTTAATTGATCAAATTAACAAAACCCCAAATATTAAAGTGTTGGGATCAACAGAAGTGGTTGCTGTTAGTGGAGATCAAAAACTGAAAGAAATAGAGCTGTTTGATATAAAATCTGAAAAAAACAGAACAGTAGCTGCAGCAGCCTTATTTATATTTATTGGGGCTAAGCCGATTACAGATTGGTTGAAATTAGACATCTTGAAAGATGAGCGTGGATTTCTAGAAACTGGAAATGCGTTGACTAAATACGCCAACTTTAAAAATGTTTGGAAACTTGAGCGAGAGCCCTATTTATTAGAAACCTGCTTACCAGGTATATTTGCAGCAGGCGATGTTAGATCAGGTGCTATGAATCGTGTTGCATCTGCAGTAGGAGAAGGTTCCATGGCTATAAAATTTGTACACGAATATTTATCTGAAAATTAATCCAAATTAAACGATGAGCTGCAGTCATTTGAAAAATTTTAAGGTTTTAAAAACAGCTGAAAAGTATGCATGTGATGAATGTGTGAAAACTGGTGATAGTTGGGTACATCTCAGGATATGTCAAGACTGTGGTGCGACTCTTTGTTGTGATTCTTCACCTAATAAACACATGACGAAGCATTTTCAATTGGAAGGTCATGCCCTTGTGATATCAGCAGAACCCGACGAAAAATGGGCTTGGTGTTATTTGGATGAACAAATTGTCGGCTATTGATTTAAGTTGGGCCAATTACTTACCAACCCTCCAAGGGTTAGTAATCAGCTTGAAAGTAACCCTTGGAGGGTTTTAGAGCATTTCATGCTGCATGAAAGTAACCCTTGGAAGGTTTTAATGCAGAGCATATTATGCTGCATGAAAGTAACCCTTGGAAGGTTTTAATGCAGAGCATATTATGCTGCTTGAAAGTAACCCTTGGAAGGTTTTAATGCAGAGCATTTTATGCTGCTTGAAAGTAACCCTTGGAGGGTTTTAATGCGAGCATTTTATGCTGCTTGAAAGTAACCCTTGGAGGGTTTAATGCTGAGCATATTATGCTGCATGAAAGTAACCCTTATAGTGTTTAAGAATCAGCATCATTTGATAAGTTATTCAACTTTTAATTAACTTAATAGAATTTTCTAATTCAATAAATCAATGAAAGCCGATAAATTTTATCACATCTATAACAGAACCAATAATAAAGAATTGTTATTTAAAGAAGTAGAAAACTATCGTTACTTTTTGAGTCAATTTCAAAAGTATATCTCTCCAATTGCTAATGTATATGCATATTGTCTCATTCCCAATTATTTTCATTTTGTATTGCAAATAAAACCTGATCAAGATTTAAAGCGTTTTTTTGCTGAAAAGATTGTAAAAGCAAACACTAAATCTTCAATGGAGATGGCGCCACTCATTAGCCGACTAATGAGCCTTCAATTCAGTCACTTTTTCAATTCTTACACTCAAGCGATCAATAAACGTTATCGACGAAATGGAAGTCTTTTTTCACCCAATTTCAAAAGAAAAGAAATAGACACTAAGAATTATTTAATTCAGGCAATCATCTATGTGCATTTAAATCCTGAGAATCATGGAGTCGTAGATCGATTTTATGAATATTTACATTCTTCATACAAAAGTATCTTGTCAAAGAATAGTAGCTTAATTGAAATAAATGAAGTAATTGAACTATTTGAAGATGAAGAAAATTTTAAAGCCGTTCACAATAAGCGATTAGTAAATGAGGAAACTATTCTTGAAATAGAAGAAGAGGATGATTAGCTAACCCTCCAAGGGTTAGTAATCAGCTTGAAAGTAACCCTTGGAGGGTTAGTAGGCTGAATGAAAGTAACCCTTGAAGGTTTTTGTACAGAATTTCAATTGAAAAACGTTCCTTAAAGCTATCAATTAATAAGGCGTATAATTGTTAACTTTAGTACCAAATCACAAACCGTTTTAACCGTTATCTTTTGAAAAAAAATCTGTCGATCGCACTATTTATTATCTTCTTATTTTTTACTTCTAATGCTATTTCTCAATCGGTTGACACTGATGGATTAAAGAAAATAGTTCAAAATTTAAAATCAGACCCAAGAGGGCCTTATCAAGACATCAAATGGTTTTGTACTGATGGCAGTATTTTAAATCCCCAAGAAAGGTGTCCGCAACCTGGAGGAGTGCAGCATGCGCGGTTAAAAGCTTCCATGATTCAATTGGAAAAGAGCAATGGTTTGTACTTTAATCAAGTACTTACAGGAATCGATTATGAAAGTTTTTGGAACGACAAACAATTGAATAGCCGCATTAAGCAATATCAACTGCAAAAATACTTGAAGTTGGTAGACAACGGTTGGATTTACCGAAAGGCACAATACTACCGAGGGGCATTGCAGGTAGAAGATGAAGAAGCGTGGGGAATTGAGTTTTACCAATGGTTGCTTTCACAAGACAAAGAGGTCGCTCAAAATTTTTACCTGATTCGTCAGAGTTTGTTGGACATACCGCACAAAGGAGACAACAGTTTAGCACAGCGAATACGAGGAACCTCTAAAGTTTTATCCGATGAAATGCCATCGTTTATGAACCTTAGAATCAAATTGCACGGACAGCCAGGAGAAGGCGATATCGCTAAATTGAAACAATTTAAGTCGAATAATGCAGCTAAGATTTCGGCCACTCAATTGAAGAAGTTTGATGAATTGATTGCTGATTTAGAAACCTTTTACCAACCTGTAAAAGCGGAGGAACTAAAAGTTTACGTAGATGGATTAAAGTCTAATCCGGAGTTATACAAAAGCATTACCGCCTATTTATCGGCTTATAAAACTTCTGAAAGCAGTTTGAAACGATTGGAACGAACAGCTGATTTGATGTGGGAGATTCGATTGACAACCAACGAAAAACAAACTGCTAAAGAACGATTAAACCTGTTGGAATTATCCATCCAGTTGGAAGCAGTAGCTTTTAAAGAAGTACCTAAAATAAAGAGTGTTACGCTGAAAGAGTTGATTCAAAAAATCAACTATTTATCCAAAGCAATGGCAGCAACAGGTGCCTTAGAGATCTGGGAATGGAAAGCGTTGGAACCTCGTTTGAAATTACCTGCATCGGAATCTGTTTCATTGGCTCAGTTGAATGACTATTTATTTGCCTCCAGAAGTGCAGTAGAATGGGGAGTTGGAATGACAAAAGCGGTATATAAAAATGTAATTGATTTGTACGCTCCTTTTGAGCTGCAAGCACAAGGATTTGTAGACGATAGAATTCGAGCAACCATCGGATTGGCCTTGGGTGAAAGTGTGGGGCAGTTGAATGATTTAATCGCCAAGAAATCAGGAATCAATAATGCTGTTTTTAATTTGCCCAACCAAGGACAGATAAGAGGATTAAATCCTGGATATGCCAAAGGAGAATTAGTCGTGGTTGAGAATGAGTCTGAAGATTTGGAGATTTCATCAGATAAGATTTACATCTTTCAGCGACCGCCGTCTGATTTAAAGCCTATTGCAGGAATAGCAACGGTGAGCGAAGGGAATTTAGTGTCGCATGTGCAATTGTTGGCGCGGAATCTTGGGATTCCAAATGCGGTACTTTCCGATGAAAACATGGTGCAATTGAAGAAAATGGCCGGGAAAGTAATTTTTTATTCGGTAAGTCCTGCAGGATCTGTAGCGATGAAGCTTGAAAAAGACATGACAGAAATCGAGAAAAATCTATTCTTGAAAAAAGAGCGAAATACTGAAAAGATAGGAGTGGAGGAAGATTTAATCCGATTGGATCAAACCAAATTGTTGAACCTTCGAAATGTGAGGGCATCGCAATCTGGAAAAATTTGCGGACCAAAGGCGGCGAATTTAGGCCAATTGAAAGCGGTGTTCCCTGATAATGTAGTGGAAGGGTTGGTTATGCCGTTTGGTGTATTTAAGGCGCACATGGATCAACTAATGCCTGATCAAACTCAAAGCTATTGGCAATTTTTGAATGCTATTTTTGAGGAAGGCAACCGAATGCGAAATAGTGGAATAGAAGAGAAAAAAGCAGACGAATACGAATTGGAGCAGTTGGTGATTTTACGCGCTGAGATTCTAAAAATGCCTTTTTTACCTGAATTTATTCAGGACTTGGAACAAGGATTTTTGTTGGTTTTGGGAAAACGGATGGGCAAGATTCCAGTATTCTTGAGAAGTGATACTAACATGGAAGACTTGAAAGATTTTACTGGTGCCGGTTTGAATCTAACCATTTTCAATGCCGCTGATAAAGGCCGAATTCTGCAAGGAATTCGGGAAGTTTGGGCATCACCATATAGTGAGCGAAGCTACAAATGGCGTCAGAAATACTTGAGCAATCCAACGTATGTGTTTCCAAGTATTCTGATTATCCCAAGTGTGGATGTAGACTACAGTGGCGTATTGATCACTAAAGGTATCACCAATAGAAAAGCAGAAGACTTGACGGTAGCTTTTAGCAGAGGAGCAGGTGGAGCAGTTGATGGTCAGGCAGCAGAAACGAGATTGATTACCGCTACCAATAATACATTGCTTTCTCCATCAAGAGATATGACGTACAATAGATTGCCCGTGACTGGAGGTTCTGAGAAAACAATGGCAGCTTTTAATCGTCCGATATTGAACGAAGGTAATTTGGCAGAAATAAGAACTCTTTCAGCCGAACTTCGGAAAACATTGCCCAATACTCCTGGGATAAGCTCAGAAGGACCTTACGATGTGGAGTTAGGATTTAAAGACAATAAATTGTGGCTGTTTCAGGTGCGGCCGTTTGTGGAGAACAAGAAAGCCCAAGCTTCGGCTTACCTTGAATCCATCACGCCAAAAGTAAACCTCGAATTACAAATTCCAATATCTAGCAAACTGTAACCATGAAAACGAATCAACTAAAAGTACTATTGACATTGAGTTTTTGCTTGTTTTTCACCTTTTCAGGCGGTTACCCAATTGATGGTTTTGAGCACAGTCACATTCGTCGTTTATTGAGGCTTCAATTAATTCTGGATGGAAAAATTAAGGAAGCGAAACCTTTACCTGGAATGTTGAAGTCGATCAATGATATACAGTTGAATTTGTTGGGACAAAGAGGCGATAGTTTGGATAGTTTACCTGCTCCTGATGCTCAATTGCAAAAGTCGATTAATGGGTTATTCCCTGGGTTGAATGAAAGTTATTCAGTAACCATTTTGGACATTACACCTGGTCGACCGATTCGTTTTGCGCAGCGTAAAGAAAATAGAGGGTATCAGCCCGGAAGTGTGGGGAAATTGGCTGTTTTGACTGGAATGTTTGTAGAATTGGCTAAGATTTATCCCGATTCTTATGAAGATCGAGCGACCCTTTTGTGCAATCGAATTGTAAAAGCCGGACCATGGGGATTGACGGATAGTCATACTGTTCCGCATTACAATGCAGAAACCAAAGAATTTAAAAAGCGACCGGTGGCAGCCTCAGACATGTTTACTTTGTTTGAATGGGCAGACCATATGGTGAGTGTGAGTAATAACGGAGCCGCCAGTGTATTGTGGAGAGAAGTGGTGTTGATGCGTGCTTTTGGTGAGAAGTATCCTCATTTAACACAAGAAGAAGCCGATCAATATTTTGCAGAAACCCCTAAAAAAGAATTGAGTACACTAGCTATGGAAGTGGTGAATCAGCCATTAAGAGAATTGAATATTGGAGAAGACGAATGGCGTTTGGGAAGCTTTTTTACAAAAGGTGGAAGCGGAATAATTCCGAGTAAAGGCGGCAGTATCGGCACCACTCAAGGGTTGATGAAGTATTTAGTAGCCATGGAAAGAGGACTAATTGTCGATCAAAATTCGAGTTTAGAAATCAAGCGATTGTTGTATCAAACAGACCGAAGAATCCGATATGCTTCATCGCCAGCTTTAAAAGAGGCAGCCGTGTATTTCAAGTCTGGGAGTTTGTATAAATGCCGACCAGAAGAAGGGTTTAAATGCGGCAAGTACATGGGAAATATTGACAATTACATGAATTCTATTGCAATAGTAGAACAACCAAATGGAGCCACTTATATGGTGTGTTTGATGAGTAATGTATTGCGAAAAAACTCCAACCTAGATCACTTGAACATTGCGACGAGTATTGACCGGATTATGAAGTGAATTTAGCCAATGCATTCTGAGCATAATCCCTCACTTTAGAGTTACTATCCTTTAATAATTCTTTGAGCAAGGGCTGATATCTAGCATCTTTTAGGTGACCGATGAGATAGATAACTGCCAACTTTAGCTTGGAATCGTTTCGGCTTAAAATCAACTTATAACATTCAAATTCTCCCATTTCTTTCAAGTCTAATTCCCGTAAAATTTCTTCACTAATAGAATCCAGAATGGAAACCTCAATAATCGGAATCAACAGCCGTTTTAAGTCACCTTCCAGTAGATTATCCAAGTATTCGATGGCATTGATGCGCGTATCGGTTTGCTCACTCTGAATGGCTTCATACGCCTTGCTCATGTCAGCTGAAGGGTAGTTGAGTCCCAATAAACCAAAGATGCGCTCCAAATGACTTTCCATTCGGCTTTCCAATAACTTCATTAAGCTTTGGCGTGCTTCAACGAGTTCCATACTTGGCTGACTGCTTTTATCTTTGTTGTGAAAAACGACCAACACTTGCGTATGAATCATATTCAGTGTTTGCAGGTAAATTTTACATTCTTTATTGATTTTTTCGATGACATCCCTTTTTCGAATATTCAACAATGGAAAGTGAGCATGAATTTTATTCAACGATCGAATGCTTTCCAACCGCACTGCTAAATCTTCATGATCCAATAAAACGAACAATTCTGCAACAGCCTTTTGAGATTCAAATTGCTCCAACACACTTGGGATGAAATGCAATGCATTTTGAGGCACCTCTTTTTGTCGCACTCTTTTCCCCAGCTCCTCAATCATTTGAAATCCATATTGAAAGAGCGCATGTTTCGCTTCATTTCTATGGAGTTTACTGCCCAATAACTCAATATAATGACCAATAAATCGATCATTAAGAGTAAAAGCTGTGGATGCTATGGCCTGACTAACGATCACCGGATTCTCATGCGACAAGTATTTTTCGAGTAATTCGAGGTCTTCGTCTTGTTGTAAAAGTGCTCTAATTTTTATGGTGATGATTTCAAGAAATTGCTTCAAATCTTGGTCTGGAGTGGAATCAATAATTTCAACCGTTTGATTTAACTTTTTAAGGATAAAATCTTTGTATCTCAAGGTAAAACTACTTCTAGCGTTTTCTACCAAAGCCAAAAGCGCTGTAGCACTGATGTAATGGTCTGACAAGTTCAAGTATTTCTCCATCAGGTGTTGCTTGTCTTCTTTGGTGTAACGAAGCAAGTACAAAAAGGACTCTACACGTATGTCTTCTTCTTGATGGGTTAAGAGCGAATTAATCTCCTGATCGGGGATGATGGGTTCTTTAAAAAAACGAAGCAACTGAATCGTCTTTGCAGCCACTTCTTTATTCTCATGATGAATTAAGGGCAATAAATATTTTTGAAAACGAGGATCGGTAATTTGTTTCAATTGATCCAATAAGTACAAGATCTGTGGTACTTTATTGTCGGCAATGATTTTTTGAAAGCTATCAATTACCGTATTGGCCTTGGTCAATTTTAAAGCAGCCTTTTCAGCTTTTTTCCCAGTGTTTATGAGTTGAAAGGAGTTTAAATACTCTTTTCGAACCTTAAAAACCAACCAAACCCAAACGCCACTTAATATAAAGATGACCCCGCTTACGACTTCGGTTCCCAACTCCAATCCGTTGATGATGAAGATTAGAATAAATCCTGCTATTCCTGTGGCTACACTGTCCACTACCACGTCGATAAACGTCTTGGTGCGTTTCTTAATTTCGAATGGAACTGGCAAGCCTAGGAGTTCAACTGCCGACTTATTCACACTTTGTTTTAAACTTCCGTCGATGGCTTTTAGAATAACGACCGCCCATAATTCAGGGAAAGTAAAGGTAATGAGTGCTCCAAAAGCGATTCCCAAAGGTAGAATCAACAAGGATTTTCCGACGCCATAATTGCCCACAATCCATCGGGTAACCAATACTTGAACGAGCAGAGAAATGAGGTTGAAGTTACTCGACCAAAAAGCAAAGAACTGCGCCAAATCATCCGAGTTGGAAATGATGGAAGAGGCGATGTCACTGAATTGATATTCTACCAATTTCGCGACCAGTACACTCATTCCTAAAATAGCAGCGAGGTAAGTCAAAAGTTTAGACTTCAATATGGATCGGACTGGATTATCACTCAAAAAGGATTGCCTTTTTTTCCGCTTGAATTGACTGTATTTCCCGGCGCTATTTTTCCAAATCATTAAGTTGATTGGGATACAAAGAATGAGCAAGAAAGCAGCAACAAACAACAACGGTTCTGTTCCAGTAAATTCAACCAGAATAGAGGTGAGGTAACCTCCCAAAATTCCACCTAAAATAGCTCCGGCACCAATGAAACTAAAAATCCGTTTGGCTTCACGGACGTTAAAAACCACATTGGCCAAGATCCAAAATTGGGATCCGCTGAGCACGGCAAAAATGGAAGTCCAGATGTAAAAAATGTAAATGACCCAACCCACATTCACTTTGTAAATCAAGAGGAACCCAAATGAAATGAGCGCTATGGCAGAAATAATTAACGTTCTGAGAATGACAGAAATTAATTTCAGTCGATTTAACGTATTGGAGTAAACAGTGGAGATTAAAATAGCGACAACAGCCAACAGCACATAAGCTTGCGGTAGACTTTCTACTCCAAACCGATTGATGAATAAGGCATTTACAATCGGTTTGACAATCAGTAAAGTGGCAATGATCAAAAAGATACAGGCCTGAAGGAGCATGGCAATTTTAAACTCCCCTTTTCGAATATCGAATGTCTTTTGAATCAGTTTCCGTATAGCACCACCTAAATTCATGCGTTTTTTGTTTCTTATTGTGCTGCAGTGTGACTCGCTATTTTTAATGCTTTTTCAATTGGATTGACCAACTGTCTGATAATTTGTTCTCCATTTTTATCGTCAATCAATGCCACTAAAATATACCGTCTTTTTCCATCTTCCCACACCAAAATAGAATCGGCATGAAAAGTAGACCAAGAACCTGATTTGCGATACAATTTCGCTTTAGGCGCAATTTTTTCGATTGAATTTACAAATTTATGGTGAATTTCAGGCTTTTCCATATAGGACAACATTTGGATTGAACGCTCCTTATTGACCATTCTTCCAAAAGCTAAATCATAGTAAAACCGACATACTTGATCCACTGTAGCCGCATGGCTAATTCCTTTTAAAGGTTCGGGTTCTCTTTTTCCAGAAGCAGCATAACGTTTTCCAACCCACAATCCACCACCGTTAGATTTGTCATAATATTTGTAGTCTGGATCTTGCATAACCGCCGCAATCTTTTCAAAACCCAATAGGTCAATAACACGAGTGGTCGCCGCATTATTACTTTTGCTAATCATAATTCTTAAATCAGCTCTTAATTCCTTCGTGTCTTCGATTTCATTTTTTTCCAAGGCATCCATGGCAGCCAATAGCACCGCAATTTTTGGTAAGCTGGCAGCATACATCATGTTTTTGCCATTAATAGCCGCGTACTTTATGTTCTCAATGTCATATAAATCAACCACTCCAAACGACATCTTTTTGTTTTTGACCAATTCGGCCCATTTGGGATTTTTCTTAACAATTTGCTGTAGAGCGGCTTGAAGTGCATCATCTTTTGTTTCCATTAATGGAACAAAGTAACTATCGTCCAATGGCAACGATAATTTTTCATTGTCTACTATTTCAGTAGAATCAGATTGATTGTTTTTACTTTCTGCACACCCAGCAAAAAGAGCTAAAAAGCTGATTAATAAAACGAATTTGCATTTACTTTGATTCATCTTTCGTAGAATTTGGTGTGTGTATTAGTGAGCGAAAGTACACTATTTTGGAATACACCAATTTATTTTACTGATTCAAGCAATTAAAGTGTAACGTATTTTAAACGAATGGTTTGATTCGATTAATTTAAGTTTTAAATGAATGTAAAATGTTATTTTTTGTAAATTTTTTAGTAATTCGTCAAGGGGTAGTAGTTGAAAAGTAGGCGATTTCGAATTTTTGAGCCTATGATGATTCTATCTCAAATTAAAGAGGAAATGGTTTGTTTTTTAGCTGAGTGCTTTGTAGTTGGCAGTTTTTATTGTGGTATCTGTTCTACCAAAATTTCATTTCCTGCTTTGTCAAAGTATATGCAAGTCATTTTGTCCATACAAATCTCCCATTTTTCAATCCCTGTTTCTGCACACATTTTTATAAATGTAAGATAGTCAGTTTTTCCATGTTGATGGGCTAATAATTCTGCTTTAAATTCTTCCGTTTTTGGACTTTTGGCAATTACCAACATTTCATATTTGGCTGGAACTGTTGCTGTATAATCTTTCCCACTGTGATAGTTGATATGTCCATCGGTTACATAAGCTTCATAGTGTGTTACGCCTAATGCCTTAATTTCCTTGATGTAAGAAGGAAAGTCAGCACCTGATTTCACTTTGCTGTGAGCCGTTTTGATTTGTTCTACTGTAAACATAGTTGCTTTGTTCAAATGTTATTAATGATTTGTTTCAATTTCAATGCAAAGTTGCAAAGATGAAAAAATCTGTAATTGTAAAAAATCGTTTTTTTACAAAAATCGTTTAAAATTTTCAGGAGTATCGCCCGTAAATTGTTTGAAATCTTTGATAAAATGAGCTTGGTCGTAAAAATTGTTTTTGTAACAGATTTCTGTCAGCGTTTTGGTTTCGTTCAGATTGTCAAGAACTGAATTGAACCGAACAATAGAAGCAAATTTTTTGGCTGTTGTTCCTACTACTTTTCTAAACCGCTTTTCTAATGGACTTTGGCTGATAAATAATTTTTGGTTCAAATCCTTTATACGTATTGTGCCATTAGTTTGATAGATGAGTTTAACTGCTTCCACAATTAATTTGTCGGTTTGAATGTCTTTGAATTGAGATACTAAAAACAGCTCAATGATTTTTATTCTTTGCTTGTCTGAAGTTGCGATTGTCAATTTTTCTTCTACTTCGGATACATTTTTTTTGTCGAAAATATCGTCAAGTGAAAGGCTTAAATTAAAAAGTTCATCCGCAGGATTGGAAGCAAAATGCGTAAAGCCAATTTCGGTAAAGTAAACCAATATTGTACCTATGTCTGCCGAATTTTTGAAGATCTTGTAACCATCAGTAATTCCTGTAATTCCTGCCGAATTCAGTTTGTTTTCAGTGTTGTCTTTTATAGTTGAAAGTTGTCCTTTGTATTGAAAACCAATAACAAGTCCCGAAGATGGAAAAACCTTGTATTCATTTTCCAATTCATTTTCCGACACTACAAAATATTTGATGTAGGGTTTTAGTCTTTCAGTTGGAAAATGTTTGTCAAATTTCATTGTTTTGTCTGTTGGTAAGGTGTTTCGTCTAATTGCCTACATTTAGTAGTTGAAAATTAGGCGGTTTCGAATCTTTGAGCCTAGGAGAACTATGACTCAAATTAAGGAGGAAATTGTTTGTTTTTTTCTTCAGTTCTTTGTTATAAGTAGTTTTTATTTTTTTATACTCCAAAAGATGTCAGTGTCTTGCCTACAATAAAATCCCTCAAAATTATATTCTGAAACAATTTTTTCAACATTTTTTTTACTCGAACATAATAGTGTAAAATGACTATCCCAATGAACAGTATAAAGTATTTCGTTATTTTCAGAATAGAGGTTACGTTCTGTTGAATTTATTTCGGAGCGATTCTCAATTACATCCTGAACATTTAAACTTCTATTTTCATCTCCAAATTCATTTCCTGCAATAATTTTTTCAATCCCTATTGTAATAAATGATTGACATATTAAATCAATTATTGAATCTTCAAACATACCTTCATTTGGATGATATATTTTATGCTTTTCCGAAGTGTCATTTAGCTTTTTTAAAGCGATATTATTTTCATATTTCTTTATTAACCCTCCAGTAGAATTTCTAAGGGCAATATCCAAAGTTTCTAAATCTTTAATATTTGATAACTTGATAAATTCTTTCCAAGTGATTAATTCACAAAGTGTGGTTATTTGTTTTTTGTTGGGATATTCTGTTTTATAATTCAATTTATCTACATCTTTTATTTTACAAAATGGATGTAATATTATATAAACCGTCTCAAAATAATTCTTGTAGAAGTCAAGAATATAAATATCATCATTTGCACAAATTATATTTCTTATTGATGATTTATTATCGCTCATTTTTTTATTATGGCTAACATTCGTAAAAGATTAGTTAGGCGGTAGGTAAAGATAATGTTTGCAATTTACTATTCCGATAGCAATCGGAAAGAAAAAACTGCTTCCCTCACAATGTACTCTAGAGCATGTTTTGCTCAGTTTTTTATTCTTTTAATTAAGTATTTCCAATAGGAGTTTTCAGAACTATCTGCACTGGCCTTACTTTCCCATAATGCAAGTAAGGTATCTTTATTGAGATGTCCATTTGCTATTCTATATTCTGCCTCTCTAATAGTAAAATTGCTATCAAGAAACCTTCTTAAAATTCTTTGGAATTCTTCATCATCAAATTCTTTTTTATACACTCCCGTCTTGATCAGATCACTCAGGAGAAACTCATCTCTTTTATCAAAGATCTTCTGAAATTCTATAGAACTCACCGAATCCGAAATTATTAGAATAGAATCGTTTATAACCTCAATTGAAAATCTTTCATCATCAATTAAGATGCTGTCATTTATTAACTCATATGAAGAAACATACTGTAATTTAAATTTTCGATTAAAGGACTCTACAATACTGTCTCCAAAGTAGAATTCATAATAAACATCATCTGTAATTCTCGCCCAATTCCCACTTATGGTTTGTACAGGTTCATTTTTGCAGGATAGTAATGATGCAATTGCGAGAATTAAAACTAATAATGTCTTGATATTCATTTTTATCAATTGAGCACAATGGTTTGTTGTAAAGTAGCTAAAATTAACACTTTCAATTTACTAATTAGAAAAAACAGCTTTGCAGTTTTGTACCTTTTTCTTTTTTATGAAATCCGCCAAGCGGATTTTGTGGAGGTGTAGATAGGGGAAAAGCTAACCAAACTGCCTTATTAATAATGAGTTATGCAGCATGTTGCCATTCGTTATTGTTCTCAAACTCGGCTCTCAATCTATTAACCTCGAGTCAAATAGTCAAACAGTTATGTTAGTATGACTTTTATATGTTGTTAAATTGAAAAGCAGAAATGGGCTGATTCTATTTGATTAAAATCTACATTAATGATGTTGGTTATGATTTTTGATATCGACTTTTTACCCAAGATGAAACTTTATTTACAAAATCTGATTTTTTTAATCTTTCAGGATGACCTACTCTTAAAAACTCAGTGATGACCTCTCCTTTATCGTCAAAGAAAACCCTGTTCCATAAAGGCATTTCTTTTGCCCCAATGGTTACCTTTTTGTATTTATTTTCAATATCTTCAAAATTGTTTGATGGTTTATAATTGTCAATATAATTGTCGTAATCTGTATTTGTGTAAAATATAATTTTATTTGGTTTTAATATTTCAATTTCTTTCCAAACTACTTTTAATTTAGATAAACAACTATCCTTTGTAAACTTCTTTGTTTCATCAACAGTATGCGAATTATTACATTTTATAAGGTTCGTAAATGCAATTTTTTCTTTACCTGTTTTGATATCTCCATAAATCTCTTTTATAATTTCTCTTGTATAGCTCCAATAAGCCCAAGAATTATGAGTTAAAAGAGTATTCCCTAACTCGGTAGCATTTTGAAATAGGCCATTTACCATTGGACCGAGGTTGCTACCTCTGTGCACTTTTCCGACGAATAATATTTTGTTAGTTTCATTCTCAAATTCTTTGCCTATTTTCCAAAGGGAAATTGGTTTTGAAAAAAAAGAATCACAATTTGCTTCAATACATTTTTTACAAATACTATTTTGTCCTAATTCAATATCATTGTAAATCTTGAAAATTTTGTCTTTTGTCATTCTTTTATTTATAATCTATTAAAGGTTAATAAAATAAATTATGTTAACATATAATTAGTTATCAATATAATATTAAAGATTAGGAAAAGAGTATGCCATTATTTCAATTAAAACCTCTCTTCTTTCATCGTCTTTATGTTTGAATTTATATGAAAAGCTTGATGTATTTCTGTCTGAAACATGCTCTTTAAAATAGATAGATTTTGTAGCCTCTTCTTTAATCTTTTGAATAATATCCCCGAATTTTTTATTCTGAACAAAAAATATTAGAGCTGCCTTTGAGTCTCTCCAAGTTAAATAACCAAATAACTGTTCAATTGTTTGATGAAACTGTTCCGCACCGTGCCAAATTTTACATTCTGCTATGAACAAATTATTGCCTTCAGTAGATTTTAATATTATATCGGTTTTACCAGATTTATTGAACGATTCACCTGATGCTACAGCTGTTTCGTAACGTGATTCTAAAAAAGCTAAAGCATAATCTCTCAAATCTTCTTCACCTTTTCCGACATAGATTGAAGGTTTTTGTTCTGCACTGATATAACAACTGTGAATTGTATTTAAAACATCATTATATATTTCAATTGGTATTTTAGAAGATGGGGCTTCAACTTTTCTAATGATAGTCGGACCATTTTCAAAAAGGCTCTTTAATGCAGGTAAATCATTAGAAATTGGATTTTTAGTTTCTAATTCCTGAATTGCGGATGTATAAAAATCTAATTTTTCATCATCACTCATTGCATTTATAACATCAAAATAATAATCCTTTCTACTTATTCTATTTCCATTTTCGTTCAATTGTTCAATAAATCTTGAATATTGAGGAATTGAGTCATCTATCTCTCTTGCTAAATTTAAAAAATCTACGCCCGTCATGTAAGAATCTGTTCCACTTACATTAACAACTTTAAAAAAACGATTAAAAGCTCTTTGCCAATTTATTTCCATGTTAGGGTTAAAAATTTTTATAGTTGATTTACCATTTAGGACGAAATCTATTCCTTTTCCACTTATTCTATATTCGCACTGCCCGCTCAAAGTTGAATTGTCACGACCTCTCACAAAAATAACCAAGTCATTTTTCTCAACTTCATATTCTAATAATCTAAATTTATTTAAATTAGATTCAGAGGGTCTTTCACTTTTTTCTAGAATTGAAGCAAATGAACTTGGGAATCGAGCGTCAATTAAACCTAAAAGGAATTCGTCTATATATTTTGCTTTTTCAGTATTCGTCATTTTGCAATCAATGGTAACGTCTCGGCTATGGTTAGAAAGGGATTAAATGGAACTGACTTTTCGATTAAGCACTTAGCCAAAACTTTTTATTTTGTTTTATCTTTTTTGTTTTAAAGCCAAATCAAAAGATTTGGCGGACTTACTTTAAAATTCTAAACTTTGGGTAAGCACGAAAACCCGTATTAATTATAGCAATTGTTGTGGGTATGTGCTTTATTATTTCTGCTGTTTTCTTAAAGATATAACGGCTTGTTCAATTCCTGATTCTTTTTTCTCTTTAGTCCATTCATCCCAAAAATCAATTGTTGCACTATCTGGCTGTATTGTCGGTTTATCGATTATTACTCTACTTGGAAGTAAGCAAGCGTCCCCAACAATTAAAGCTTCACCAACATCTAAAATTGGTAACATATCTGAAAAGCCACCTAAATTATCAGGGAACAATCTTTTTATTACATTTTGATCATCTGGATTGGTTAATCTCATTGCAACAAAATTCCCACATTGACTTAATATTGTTTTATTCACATCAGAAGGTCTTTGGCTTATAACAACCAAAGAAATCCCATATTTTCGACCTTCTTTGGCAATACGCTCAAAACTTTGTAGTCCTTTTTCTTCAATACTTCCTCTAGTATTTGCAGGTATGTAGAGATGAGCCTCATCACAAAATAATGCAATTGGATGTCTTTTATCTTCTTCCATCCATTGTTGAATTGAAAAGATTAATCTACCAATTAATCCAGTTATTAGAGGTAAAATATCTGAAGGAACTTCTGAAAAATCAATAATCTTTAATCCTTTATCATTTCCAAAATCAAGTAAATTTTTAATAAGTGAATTGAACCAGTCATATTCTAGTAATTCATCTTCCGAATTAAAAATGAAATTCAATCTTTTATCTGCTTGTTTACTCTGCAATCGTTGAATAAACCGAGTAAGCTTTTTTGCCAAAGGTCCATCACGACCTGCTTTACTTGCAGAAAAATCTCTTTCAGTGTCTAATTCTTCAAGAGCTGTTAATACATCACTAATTTTATAAGGTATAGGGCTTTCCACTGTGAAATTGTTTAAAATTTCTTCTTGGTCTTCAGCTTCAAGTTTTTCTTTTTTGAATTTTATTATTAAATCAAATAAGGCTCTAGATTGATTTGGGGCATTACTATCACTCCTGTCCAACAGCATAGATTCAATCTCTTCATAGGATAATAACCAATAAGGTAAAAACATAACCTTTTCATCTGTTGGCTTATCAGAAGGTCCAGCAATTTTTAATAGAGTAGTGTTTTCTAAATTAGCTAAAGGCTTATATTCTCCATGTAAATCGAAAATAACACTATTAATAGATTTCAATTTAGTTGCTTTTTCTAAAATATTAGCAACTGTCCAAGACTTTCCTGATCCTGTACCTCCCACAATTACAGCGTGTCTTTGAAAGAATTTATTGCCATCAAGGTTTGCATCAGATTCCTCTGCAATAGTATATTTCCCGATTTTAAGTGGGTTTTCGCTATTCGATGAAATGATATTCATAAAAGCAGAAAGGTCATTTCCTTGAAGTAAAAAACAATCTGCATTTATGCTTGGTACAGTATTCAACGTTCGTTTAAAAACATTTCTTTCTACACCTAGCTTTTCAATCAAAGTTCCTACTAGATTTATCTTGATAAGGTTTTCTATTATAAAATCAGGTTCAGAGCTTTCGTCAATTTTATCGGCAACAGCTTTTCGCATTATTTTAGAAATCAAGCCAATGATTTTTTCGCCTGTTTTTGTTGAACGAATTTGAACAATTTGATTTATCTGAACATTATTCAGCAATTGTTCTTTATCAACTTTTATTGATACATTACCTGTATCAACACTTTGTACTTTTCCAATTAAAAATTCTGCTTCCATTATTATAATATTTCCATAAATTCATTCAGTTGCCAAAAATCACCATTAATAACTTCTTCCATTTGTTCTGTTGAGTTATTTTCTTTGTAAATCACTCTTGTTTTGCCTACTCCAGCTTCTTCAAATAAGATGTATTTTGAAGCATTTTTCAGTTCTTTAAATGTGTTTGGAGAAATTTCTTTTGTTATTAAAACAAGAGGTACTCCTTTTTTTATATTCGCTTCAATTCTTGGTGTTAGATGCTTATCGTTAAAGCCAAAACCTACCACAAGAAAACTTAAAGTATTATTTATCAAGATATCAGATTTTTGGATTAATTCTCTGTACGGAGGGTTGTAAGTATCTTCAAATTTGTTTTTACTTGGCACAACAATTTGAGGTATTTTATTTATTATTTCACTTGATAAGTATCTGATTTCCCCATTTACGTTAAACCAATTTAATGAACCGTGAACCTTTACAATATTGACAATATTTGTATCCTTAAAATTTGTTTCATCAAAAATCGATAAATTTTTCCCTTCAAAGCCGTCTGTGAAATCAATACAATTATAAGCTAGTATGTGCTCTAATACTCTATCATAATTAGTAGTAACTATGTTAAGTACTTTTGGATGAGCTTCAATACATTTTTCAATTAATAATTTGATGCCATTGAATACATCTGTATCATTGGTGATGATTTTTTTTAATACTAATACATCTGCGTCATTTACTTCGTCCCAAATGGTCTTTTTGATTTGAGGTAATTTTTCTTGATATTTTTCTTTGCCAAGTTCATCTTCTAAATTATCATTTGAAGTATCGAAGTCTTTTATTTCTTTTTTTAAAGATTCATTTAAATCCCACATACTTGGTAATCCAAAAGAAATTGTTGCTCCAGAGCCCCAAACAATTAGTGGAGGGGTTTTTAAAAATGTTTGCACAATCTTGAAAATCTTTTCTTGGATGTCGTCTTGTTCTTTCATTCAGGTTTCATCTGTTTTTTACATTACCCACAACAACTGTATAAGTGCTATTGTACATCTATCGCTTATAGCTTCAATTGTTTAATTTGTTTGTTACTATTTTGACTATTAGAGTTATATCCGTTTTTATCCATTTCCTCCTCGGCGGACACGAAAAAACAGATAACTATTCACCATCAATTCGTTAAATTTATTTTTTCCAAACCCGAAGATAAGTTAAAAAAGGAATAAAATGCACAGTCTGTTGAAAAGTAATGGATTAAAAAGTTTAATCACTGCCTTAACAAGTGCATCATTCTGTTTTGGCAGTAGAGTAGTGCTCGTTTATAATTCTTCTGATTCAAGCATTCTGTCGCCTATCAATGGTTAAATTAATGGGTTCAATTGGGCTATGCTTGCTTTCAGTAAGTTTCTCAACATGTTTTCTTAGGGTGTGTTGTAGCTCGTTTTTATTTTAATTTCAGCTTCTTTTAGTTTCTCGTCAAATTGATTTTTTGTCAAATGTGTCTCGTTATCAAGATTATAACTATTAAATTCATCCCAAAAATTTTGGCTATCAAAATTCGTTCTGACCTTATTGATATTATGAAGTTTTTGAGCAAATGCGAATAATTTATTTCTGTTTCTTAAAGTCTGTATATCGTCTTTTGTGTCTGACGATTTATACACTTTAATTTTCTCATGTCCTTCTCGTTTGACTAAATAATGATCCGATTTTATGAAGACTTTGACACTGTCGTCTGGTGAAAGGAAAATTGGCTTAGTCGAAAAGCTTTCCATTCCAAATTCAAGTTTTTTCGCAACGGAGTG
>NZ_JBSRUB010000034.1:0-129863 GCF_055129545.1 Acidiluteibacter sp.
ATGTTGAAACAGGAAATTACAACTTGACTATTGAAGACGTAAAAGGTCAGAAAGTGGTGAATGAAGTGATCACTGTGAACAACAGCAATTCTACTAAGAAGGTGAATACTTCTCAGTTTGAGAAAGGCGTTTACTTTGTAAGATTAGTAAACGGTTCTACAATCGTAACTAAAAAGTTAGTAGTGAACTAAGAAAGTACATTCAACTATAACAGTCAAAAGCCCTCAAGATTTTAATCTTGGGGGCTTTTTGATTTAATCAGTTTATCCTTTTTGATTTATTGAATACTTCTCAATTCCTATATCCAACCAACTGGTTCAACTCAACTTAAACTATCTTTAATTCATTGTTAGTAAAACATTCCAAATTGAATTAGACAATTCCTCTACCAGTAATTCAATATTTATTAACTAAAAAAACAAGTCTATCATCAATTTATTCAAATGAACTTTTTATCAAAAAAAGTTCCCAATGTTAAAAAAAACTAAATTCTAAGTGTAAAATTGATTAAATTGCAGATTCCTTATCTCTAATTTAAACTAATTAACTATGAAAAAAATGAAAACCATTTTTGGAATATTAGTGTTTACACTATTATTCTCAAACCAGCAACTTAATGCTCAGGTTATCTGGCAAGATGATTTTGAAAGTTATGTTACAGATTCAATTATTGAACCTCAAAGTCCATTTTGGAATGGATGGGGTAATGCTGTTACAAGCGCCCTTGTATCAGGAGACTCTGCATACGATGGAGTCAACTCTTTAAAAATTTGGAATGGCCTACCTCCAGGTGCAGCCGTTGCCCTTTCTGATGTATTACTGGATTTAGGGGATTCTACTTCTGGAAGGTATGCTTTTAGTTTTAAAGTTCTAATTCCTTCTACCCTAGGAACTGCAGGTGCTGGTGGCTATTACAATATTCAACATACCATCGATGCCACTAATACAGGAACGGAATATGCTTTTGAAGTTTATTTAGGACCAGATGGAGAGTCATATATCTCTGTGTTTGCTCAACAATTTCCAATTCCAGAGCGATTAGATGAGTGGGTAACTATTACTCATGTTTTCGATTTAGATCGTGATCGACATGATTTCTTTTATGACGGAATCTGGATTACTTCTCAAAAATTCTCAGTGCAATCTAACACTACGGTTTTAGGAACTAATAGATTAGCCGGAATGGATTTGTATGCTGCATGTAGTAACAGCTGTCCTGAGTTGGCCTATTTTGATGACTTTGAGTTAAAGAATTTTCCAGATCAACAAAATGATGGAGGAATTTTAGCAATCAATTCATCTAATTATTGCTTGGGAGATTCTATTCCAATTCAAATAGATTTAAAGAACTGGGGATTTAATCCAATTACTACAGCAACAATTAACTGGTCTGTAAACGGTGCATTGCAATCTCCAATTTCATATGTTGGAGCATTACAGCCTGATAGTATTGAGGCTATTAATCTAGGAAAGTTCAAATTTTTAGGCACTTCCCCTTACAATGTAAAGTTTTGGATTGCAAACGTAAACGGAGTAGCTGATACAGTCGCATTTAATGACACCAATAAAGTAGAAATCGGTGGTCCTGGTGTAAGTGGGAACTTTACAATAAATTCAATGGCATCACCTTCAGCCACAAACTTTGTTGACTTTAATTCCTTTTTTACATTTATTAATCAGTCCAATATTTGTGGAGATGTTATTGTTGATGTAGCTCCAGGATCTGGTCCATATTTGGAGCAAGTTAATGTTTCAGGGATTCAAGGTAATGCAAATGCTCAACTTTACATTAATGGGAATGGTGAAGTGTTGGATTTTCCTGCAACAATTTCAGGCGAAAGAGCAACATTCTCAATTGTCAACTCTTCTTATATCATAATGGATAGTTTAACAATTACAGCTAGTGGAAGCACTTACGGTGTAGCTTTATATCTGGATGATATTGATTTTGTAACAATAAAAAATAGCACCTTTCTGGTAGACAGTTCATCCACTTCTACTAATTACGCAGCTGTTAGAATAAGTGGTTTACAAACTAGCGCATCTTCTGGGTCTAACTTTAGCAACTTTACCTTCGAAGGAAATACAGTTGTAGGTGGATATTATGGATTTTCATTCTATGGAATTTCAGCATCTCCATCTACTAATATCATAATTAAGAATAACAAGATTAGAGGATTCTACTATTATGGGAACTACTTGTACTATTCTGATAATATGATATATGAAGGCAATGACATAAGTCGACCAAATCGAACAGTCGTTACCACAGCTTATGGACTCTATATGTTTGGACACACCAATCAAAGTATAAATAAAAATAGAATTCACAATTTATTTGATGGTGCTTTGACCTCAACTTCTACTTGCTACGCTATATATAATAGTAGTGATGCACCTGCATCAAATCCAAACATTGTGATGAATAACTTAATCTATGGTTTCAATCACAACGGTAGTGTTTATGCAATGTATGACGGAGGTAGTGACAATACCTATTACTACAATAACACCGTTTCATTGGATAATACCTCTGGAACAGGTGGTAGTTCATATGCATTGTACCACCCAACTGCTTCTAATGGGACAGAGTTTCAAAACAACATAGTCTCTATCTCTCGAGGTGGTAATGGAACTGTTTATGGCCTTTACTTCACTCAAGCAGTAGCTGTCACCAACCACAATAATGTTTTTATAAATACTACAGGAAGTGGAAGTAAATACTATGGTTATAACGGTTCTGCAAAATCAACCTTAGCTGACTGGAAAGCGTCGGGAGTTGGTGCAAATGACTTGGATACAGATCCTCAATTTGTAAATTTAGTTGGGAATGATTTTCAACCGACGAATATTGCACTAAATGCTTCTGGATTCTCTGCACCACAAGTAACTGAAGACTTTAATGGTGTTCCAAGAATTACAACGGCTAATGATATTGGTTCATTCAATATCCAGTCACCACCATTAGATGTAGCAGCAACTAAAATAGAGGTTCCTACACCGTTTTGTGCAAGCACTCAACCTGTATCTATTGTAATTTCTAACAATGGCGCAGTAAAAGTAGATAGTGTAATGATTAATTGGTCGATTGATGGTGTATTACAAACCCCAATTGCCTACAAAACAATTATTGATACTGCAGGGGCTGTTACTGGGAATAAAGACACCGTATTATTAACAAATTATGCATTTGCAACTGGAGTTGGAGCCGATTTTGTGGCATGGTTAAGTGCTCCAAATGGAACTACTCCTGACTCGTATACTCCAAATGATACTGCTTCTAGATATGTTGGAGCAGCCCTAGTTGGGAATTACACAGTTAACCCAAGTTTACCTGCAAGTGCAACTAATTTTATAGATTTAACATCAATGTCAACAGATCTTAGCACTTTTGGTGTTTGTGGTCCTGTAAACATTACAGTTTCTGCGGGAAGCTATGCTGACAACATTTCATTAGACAATGTAGAAGGTTCAGGTGTTGGAAGTCCAATTTTAATTGATGGTATTGACTCATCATTAACAATTGTCACCTATACAGGAAATGGAAATGGCATTGGCGCTATATCTATCAATAATACAGACAATGTAACCATCAAGAACTTTAGCTTAAAAGCTACTGCAACAACAAATGCAGCAGGAGCGATTATTGCAAATTCTTCAAACATAGTGGTTTCAAACTGTTATTTAGAAGTTGATACTACAAGAACTTCCTCTACTTTGAACGGATTATTACTTTCTTCAAGTATAGGCGGTAATTCATCAGGTGGGTCTGGAAGAAATATTCGATTTGAAAGTAATACAATAAAAGGCGGTTATTATGGACTATATGCCTATGGATCGACAGGAGAAGCTATTCAAAACATTCAAATTGTAAACAATATCTTCAGTCAGACCTACTATTATGGGTTATATACTTATTACTGCGATACGTTAGATTTGATTGGCAATGATATCAACTTAATGGAGCGTGCTAATGTCAATGCAGATGGAGCGTATATCTATTATACCTCTAATGCAAAGATTAATGAAAACAAAATATTTGCTCCAGACTACGGCTTGTATTATTACATATTCACTTATTACTGGCCAAAGACGATTAAAACAGAGTTTATTAACAACATGATTTACTCAGACACAGACTATGGATTGTATGTGTATTATGCAGATAGTGTTAATATGTATCACAATACTGTGGTTTCAAATAGCGGCGCTTCTCCAGCAGTTCGTTTGTATGGAACAGGTTCCAATAGTCAAGATTTTGATGTTCGGAATAATATTTTTTACTCAAATGGCTCAGAAGCATTAAGCACTAATGTTTCAGACCTAACGATGTTTACCAACTTAAACTATAACAATTACTATACATCAGGTTCTAGTTTGTTATCTATGAATAGCATTTCATATACCGATTTAGCAACTTACGTAATTGCTCAACCGACTTTAAATACAAATAGTATTGAAGGGGACCCAATTTTTATGAATGTTAATTCTGACCTTCACTTATTAGGTACTTTGGTAAATGGTCAAGGTGACAATTCTGTAGGTGTGGCAATAGACATTGATGGAGATAGTCGTCCACTCTCAGGTTCTACAATTGTAGATATGGGAGCTGATGAATTCAACCCTCCTTCTTGCCCTCCCCCAACTTCTGTAGTTTTCCAAAATGTTGCTTTCACTTCTGCTGATATCGTAATAACAGGAGGTGCAACATCTACTTGGAGTTATGAGATTGGTAGTGTTGGATTTACACCTGGAACTGGAAACTTTGGAACTGCTGCCACTTCTACTTCGACAATTGGTGGTTTAACTTCTGGAACAGCTTATGACCTATATATTCGTGAGATTTGTAGTCCTACAGATTCTTCACCTCAAGTAGGCCCATATAGTTTTGGAACTGCTTATGGTATTCCATACACTGAGGATTTTGAATCATTTGCACCAGCTCAAACAGGACCTTCATATTCAAATGGATGGACAAGTTCAGGCAACTCTGGTTGGGGATGGGAATCTGAAACTGGTTCTGGATCAAATGCAAATTCTACTAGTACAGGTCCATTGTGGGATAGAACCAATTTTGGAACGTCCAGTGGAATCTATATGTACATGGAAACTTCTGGCGGTACTGCTGGAGATACAGCCTATTTATCTTCACCTCCTATTTTCGTTGATCCTGCAAAAACAACGTTATTCTTGGAGTACTCATTATTCAACTATGGTACATTAGTAGACAGAATGGATGTATTAATCGATACCAATGGAGTTTCTAATGTAGTGGCAAGCTTTGTTGGTCAGCAACAGACATCTCAAAGTGACAGTTGGATTGACACCTCTGTGGTTCTTCAAGGTTACCAAGGAAAATCGATTCAAATTATTTTCAGAGGGGTAAATGTAGCTTGTTGTACAGGTGATATTGCCATTGATCAAATAAGTTTAATTGATACTGTAGGAGTAGATTTAGCAATTGACTCTATTGTTTCGCCAGTGTCAAATTGCGGATTGTCGGCTACCTCAAATGTGACAGTGAGTATCAGTAACGTGGGTTTAACTGGAATGTCAAACTTCCCTGTTACTTATGTTTTAAACAATGGTACGCCTGTAACAGAAACGGTAACTTCAACCATTTTACCTGGAAATAGCTTGAATTACACATTTACCTCAACTGTAAATATTCAAACAGTGGGTAGCTATTCTCTTAAATCATATATCGCAGTACCAGGTGATGGTGATGTGTTGAATGATACGGTTAGCTCAATCATTAACAGTGGATTTGCTCAACCGATAAATCAAACATTCCCGAATTATTTCAATGACTTTGAAGGCACTAGCAATAATTGGATAACCTACGGAACCAATAACTCATGGGAAATTGGAACTCCTAGCACCTTTTATATTAGTGGAGCTGCAGGTGGAACTAAAGCTTATGTAACCTCAGCTGCAGGAAACCACAATGCCAATGAACTATCATACATAGAAACTCCGTGTTTTGATTTATCATATTTCCAATCAGCAGATCCTTTTGATATTGGTTTTGACGTGTTATTCAAGACCGAACAAGATTCAGACCAAGTGTGGATGGAAATGACAACCAACAATGGAGGAATTTGGACGAAAGTTTTACCTAACCTTGGATCTGTTAATTTTTACAACAATCTGACTGATAATACTTGGGATAATTTCTCTAATGCTGGTGCTGGAAACTATATTCCTGTATTGAATTCGATAACCGGAATTGGAGGACTTTCACAAGTGAAATTTAGATTTGCATTCAAATCAAATGGCACAAACCAAAATGATGGATTTGCAATTGACAATTTTAGAATCAATACGCTTATTGGAGTAAATGAAAATACATTTAATCAGAATAGTTTCGGCTTACACCCTAACCCTGCTAAAAACAATGTGACTGTTTCATTTAACAATGTAGCTTCAGGAAATTATGAAATGACCATTGAAGATGTAAAAGGTCAGAAAGTAGTAAATGATTTGATTTCTGTGAGTAATGGAAACACTAATAAAGTGATCGATATATCGCAATTTGAAAGCGGAGTTTACTTCGTTAAAGTGGTGAATGGATCTTCTATCATCACTAAAAAATTAGTGGTGAACTAAACATTGATTCAACACTAAACATTTAAAGCCCTCAAGATATTCTCTTGGGGGCTTTTTTTGTAATCAATTGATTTGTTTTTAATTGAAATAATCACGTTCTTTAAGCTATCTAAATTTCAAATCGTTACCCATGAAAATACAACAAACCGATCCCTTTAAATTTTGGATCACATCCATAGTTCTTCTGCTCTTTCCTTTTCATAGTTCCGCTTCTGTTGATTTGTCTGTGGATTCTATTCTTTCGCCGGTTTCAGACTGTGGAATTTCAACCTTGTCATTTGTTGAAGTAAAAATTCACAACCATGATTCGGTGGCCATTTCTAACTTTCCGATTTCCTATCGTATCAATGGAGGAGCGCCAGTAACAGAGACAATCATATCATCTATTTTAGGCGGAAATAGCTTCAACTATACCTTCACCTCTACTGCAAATTTGCAAACCAATGGAGTGTATGAAATCCAAGTGTATGTCGCTTTGAATGGAGATTCCATCCAAATGAATGATACATTAAATAAAACGGTAGTGAATGGTATAATACCGTGGAATCAATCCATACAGATAATAGGTAACTTTGAAGGACCCACAGCTTATTGGCATACTTATGGCAAAAATAATTCTTGGGAAAAAGGAACCCCAAATACACCATTTATTAGTAACGCAGCATCGGGGATTTATGCATCTATTACCAATGCAAATGGAAATTATAATCCTAATGAAATTTCCTATTTAGAATCTCCTTGTTTCGATTATTCCTTTTTGTCTATTGGAGATATAATAGAAGTGGGATTTAAAATACTTTTTAACCTTGAATCAGATTCAGATTATGTTTGGATGGAGAAATCCATAAATGGCGGGCAAACTTGGACAAAAGCTCTTCCAACTCTGCGTTCAATTAACTTCTATACTGATACTTCAAAAATGGTTTGGACTGGAAGTTCGAATGCAGGAGCTGGAAACTATATTCCTGTACTTAATGATATCTTAAATACTGGCAGCTATTCAAAAGTAAAATTTAGGTTTGTTTTCCATTCCAATGGCACCATCCAAAAAGATGGATTTGCGATTGATGATTTCATTCTCTGGCCTTATCAAATGATTATAGGATTAGATGAAACCAATTCTATCTCTAATAACTTAATTCTTTACCCTAACCCTGCTAAAAACAATGTGAGTGTTTCATTTAACAATGTAGCTTCAGGAAGTTATGAAATGACTATAGAAGATCTAAAAGGTCAACAAGTAATGAATGATTTGATCAATGTGAGCGATGGAAACTCCTCAAAAGTGATCGATGTATCGCAATTTGAAAGCGGAGTTTACTTCGTTAAAGTAGTGAATGGATCTTCCATCATCACTAAAAAATTAGTGGTGAACTAAACATTGATTCAAAACTAAACATATGAAGCCCTCAAGATTTTCATCTTGGGGGCTTTTTAATTCGATGAACTCAAATACAAACCTGATTGTTTAATTATATTTGAACTTCAAAGGATAAAAAACAATTATGGCGAAGAAAATAGATTTAGAGAAAAGTAAGAATGACGACAGTATGCGTTTGTTAATCTCTCAGATGAATAAAAAATTGGAAGAAATCTATAAAGGTGGTGGAGAAAAGCGAATAGCCAAACAGCATGCAGAAGGCAAACTCACTGCAAGAGAACGAATCGATTTTTTATTGGACAAAAAAACTAAAAGCATTGAGATTGGTGCCTTTGTCGCCAATGACATGTATGAAGAATACGGCGGCTGTCCTTCGGCAGGTGTGGTTATAAAAATGGGTTACGTTTCTGGCAAGCAATGTTTAGTGGTAGCCAATGATGCAACGGTAAAAGCTGGCGCATGGTTTCCAATTGCTGCAAAGAAAAATTTAAGAGCACAAGAAATTGCCATGGAAAACCGAATTCCGATAATTTATTTGGTAGACAGTGCAGGTGTTTTCTTGCCTTTACAAGACGAAGTATTTCCTGATAAAGAACACTTTGGTCGAATATTTAGAAACAATGCGAAGATGTCGGCAATGGGAATTACCCAAATAGCGGCCGTAATGGGTAGCTGTGTGGCTGGTGGAGCATATCTTCCAATCATGAGCGACGAGTCTTTGATCGTCAACAAAACAGGAACTATCTTTTTAGCAGGAAGCTATTTGGTGAAAGCTGCAATTGGTGAAAACATCGACAATGAAACGTTGGGTGGAGCCACTACTCAAAGTGAAATTTCAGGAGTGATCGACCATAAATGTGAAGATGATTCGGCTTGTTTGACTTCTATCCGAAACATTATGGATAAGATTGGGGACTTTGATAAAGCCGGATTTAACCGTAAAAAAGCAATTTTGCCAAAAGCTCCTTTAAAAGATATTTACAGTCAAATTCCAGAAGATCGATCGAAACAATACAATGTGAAAGATGTCATTTCAAATTTAATAGATGATGGCAGTTTTGAAGAATTTAAGGAATTATACGGTCAAACATTGGTGTGTGGCTACGCTCGAATTGATGGTTGGGCAGTTGGAATTGTTGCAAATCAGCGGACATTAGTAAAAACCAAGAAAGGAGAAATGCAGTTTGGTGGAGTGATTTATTCTGACTCGGCAGACAAGGCAGCTCGATTCATTATGAATTGCAACCAAAAGAAAATACCATTGGTGTTTCTACAAGATGTGACTGGATTTATGGTGGGTTCTAAATCTGAACATGCAGGAATCATAAAAGACGGTGCTAAAATGGTAAACACCATGGCCAATTCAGTGGTTCCTAAATTTACCATTTTAATGGGAAATTCATATGGAGCAGGAAACTATGCCATGTGTGGAAAAGCATACGATCCTCGATTAATTGTGGCTTGGCCAACAGCAAGATTAGCGGTAATGGGCGGTGCTCAAGCAGCAAAAGTATTGTTGCAAATCAAAGTGGCGTCTCTAAAATCAAAGGGAGAAGTGATTACTGAAGAAGCTCAACAAAAAATGTTGGCCGAAATTGAGTCCAGTTATGACACTCAGACGTCTCCTTACTACGCAGCATCGCGTTTATGGGTTGATGCTATCATTGACCCTAAAGATACCAGAGATTGGATCTCTATGGGTATAGAAGCAGCAAACCACGCTCCTATCGAAAAGCCATTTAATGTAGGCGTCATGCAGACGTAGAATTTGAAATGAATATTCAATAGAAAACGAATAAATCCTCATCAGAGTTAAAAATACTTTGATGGGGATTTTTTATTTCAGTTATAATTGTGGTTTCAATGAATTAATTATTATTTTTAGAGAGCGTAATTACAAATAGTTAGATTTTTACAATCCCTTTCCATACTGATACCTGAAAACATGAAGTATTTAATCTCATTAATATTCGTTCTTAGTTCTTGGATTGGTATAAAGGCCCAATCCTCTGCCTACTACATCTCCAATACCTATCCAGATACCATCACTCTAGGAGATACTTTAATTTTTGAAACTTTTTCAGGTTTAAAAGATAATGGTCCGCCCCCAACTTTTTGTAGTCCACTTTACAGTCTAACCGATTCATTAAAAGGTCAAGATATTATTTTTGATTTAACATTTGACTTTTCTGGTGCATCCTCCATGTATTGTGGAGGCAGAAAAGATACTCTTCAATTTATTTTATCACAACCAGGAGATTACAACCTGCAATGTCACTGGAGTTGGATAAATAATAATAGTAACCCTCCAACTGAATATAGAAGATATGGCTCTGACACCATTCAAATTCATGTTAGAAACACAACATCTATTGCTGAATTGGAAAAGAAACCATTCAGTGTATTCCCCAATCCTGTTGATGATGAAATCATTCTTTCTCATTATAGCGGTCAAGATAATAGAGTTGAAATTATTGATCTTAATGGGCGTATTTTAAGAACCACTTCTACAATCAATGGGAGAGTTTCGGTTGCTGATCTAGAGCCGGGGATTTATTTTTTGAGAATAAGGGAGAGTACTAATACAAAGACGACGAAATTTGTAAAGAAATAAAAACGGCTCTTTCAGAATTTTGAAAGAGCCGTTAACTTATATAAAGAAATCGGTTATTATCTAATATCCAATGTCAATTTAAATCTGAGCACTCTGCCATTACCAGCATCGGCTACGTAGAGAATCTTATTGTTGTAGGCAACAGAAGTAGGTTCATTAAATTGAGTCAATTCTCTACCTGTTCCTCCAAAAGAAGTCTTTACAAACTTGGTTTCTCCAGAAGCAGGTGGTGGCGTTACGCCTTCAAAGCCACTTCCAGAAAACTGGTAGATAGAATCTTTTTCGCGGTCTGCAACAAAGATGTAGTTCGTTCCATCTCCTGTAATTGTTACTCCATAAGGTTGTTCAAATTTATAAGGCGTAAACAAGAAACCATCAGCTTCTGAATCGTCTCCGGGGACTGATACAGCAGAATTATACTGACTTCCAAAATCAGACTCTGTATATTCAATTCGTTGCACCTTTAGCACCGTTTCATCACTTAAAGAAGTCACAATAAAATTTTGACTTGAAGAAGCGTTAATCTGTGGTGGTTTTACCAATGAAGAAATAGCGTAAGGTTTCTTAAAATAATCACGCACATTCGCACCACTAACAGTTACTGCTATAGGAGTAACATATTTATCATTGGCATCAAATAACAAAACAGCATCATCTGGAGTTCGCGCTGAATTGGGATTATTGACTGTTCCTTGACGTGTAACATAATATTTATTATCTGCTAAAGTCGCAATCCCATTGAAAACTACCAATGAATCCGAATTTTGCAGCGTTACTCGATCGTAAAAAGGATGAATGATTTGCTTCGTTATTTTTGCATTTTTAATTCCATATCCAAAAGGAGTTGAGAGATCTAGTCGATAAATACAAGTTAACTTTTTTGTTTTTCCACTGATAATAGTGTCCTTGCTTCCGATTGCCAAAATATCTAATCTTCTATCCTGAGCAATTGAAATCACTCCTGGTACAAACTTTCGACCCAATTCTCTACCCGACTCATCAAATGCTATAATTTCTTGTGTGCCTTGATCTACAACATAAATCAATTCGTCAAATCCTGCCAATACAAAAGTAGGTCGAGCAAAATTTACCAAAGCAGGCTGCACAGGAACATACGCCACTTCTCTATAGTTTTGGGTTGGTACTTCGATAAAGTCCAAGTCTGTTTTATCTCCAAAATATTTTTCACATGAAGTGAAAAGCAAAATGGACGTCAACATTAATAATTGAATAATTCTATTTTTTATCATTACCGTTCCTCCATTTTATTAAATGCCATAGACAATCCAATCATGTGTTGAAATCCAAAATATTCTGTTGGATTGGCAGCGTAATCAATGTGAATTGGAAACCCAGCTACATTAGCCCGAACACCTAAACCAAAGGTTGGATAACCTTGTCCATCAATGTTCAATTTAATTCCGGTTCTTACAAATAGCAGTTTCATGTACTCAAACTCCAATCCTACTCTGTAATTCTCCGCATTGTCATTCGGGTGATTCAACTGTATTGCAGTTGTTAATGAGTATCGATCCTTTTTCAATGGAACGATAGATGCGCCCAATTTAAACACAGTAGGCACCGTATAATCTTGCAACTCCAATGAATTTAAATCTCTATTAAAGCTTACTTGCACTTCATCACCACTTAGGGCTGAATTCCCTCCAAAATTTTGCACCATTACGGCAAATTTCAAATCTTTATAATCGGTGTAATACAAGAAAGAAACATCTACTGCAACAGTGGAATTTCGATACTCTGCAATTTGCTCATAGATGTATTTAAAGCTCACTCCTGCCGAAAACATATCCGACAACTTTTTGGAATAGGTCAACCCCAAAGCCATATTGGTCACATAGAATTTCTCTCCGGTTCCTTCAGGCTGAAATTCTGTTCGAACATCCATTTTACCTGAATTTAAAATATTCATGCTTACGCCAAATGCCGATTCATTTTTTCTTGGAAAAATAGCAGAAACATAAGACTGTTGAACACCAGCTCCTAAACTCAAATTAGAAGTTGCCAAAGTAAATCCTTTTGCATCTGTGGCTGAAGCTGGATTAGAATACAACGAAAAAGCATCGCCAGAAAGCGCAACACTTGTTCCGGATAAACCTGCAGATCTTGGACTCATGTCATTTTTCAAAAACGACAATGACGACAATCCCGCTCGTTGACCTCCAAAGTTAGGCAGCAGTTGAGCTGAAGCATTATTGAATGCGACAATACCTAAAACTAGAAGGAGTATATATAAAGTTCTTTTCATGCTTAAAATCTAAATGCGATTCCGTATAAAATGTGTCTTGGTGCTAAATATCTAGCAGGGTTATCTGAAGGCACTCCGCTTTCTTCAGGACCAATGTATCTTGGATCTCTCCAGTCGTTCGGTACATCATCTCCCACTTCATAGCCTTTACCAGTGATCGGGTTCACAATTTGTGCGTTCTTATTATTGAATATATTTCTTATTTCAATTGAAAGGGTAATACCGGAGTTCTTATCCTTTAATGAAATGTCTTTGCTCAATTTTAAATCTCCACTAAACCAAGCTTTGGCACTTTTAGACAAATATTTATCTTCTTCCAATCGATACAAAGGTCTTCCCAAATCATTATACCCATCAAAGGCATAAGGCGTGTATCTAAATCCAGATTGATAATTAGCAGAGAAGAAAGCTCTAAAGCCATTGGTAGAAACACCTAAGATTCTAAGAGAAGTATCTCCCTTTAGGATAATTCCCCCTGTGATGTCCCAAGGTCGGTCAAAAGCTAAATACTGCTCAGAAGTTAAAGGAACCGAACCATTTTGCTCAATCTGCAACCCAGATTCTCTAGCAGAGTTTGATTTTCCTCTAGCTACTTGGTAAGTCACATTCAAGAAGGTTCTCACAAACTTTCCAAAACGATTAGAAATACCTACTTCAACTCCAATCACTTTTGCATAATCTTGATTGATGTACATTCTTTTGGTTACTGGTCGTCCAGTTTGATCGTTTACGATCACACTTCGCTGCACGATGTAATCAAATCGGTTGTTGTTAAACGCGGCTACATTTACCCCAAAATCCTTTGTAATCTGAGCTTTATACCCAATCTCGTAAGAAATATTTACTTCAGGATCGATGTCCGGGTTTCCTAAGTTTGATAAGAAGGATTGATCTTGGTAATCAGGATCCAACCCTGCATATAAAAAGCGTGGATGAGGCAGTTTCATAGAATGCCCGTAGTTGAAATACAGCACATTGTTTTCTGTCACAGGAAAGGAAACATTAATCTTTGGCAGTAATCGAGTCTTAACTCTATATCCTGCAACATCAATTGTTTTGTCTTTATAATCTTCTCTTACTTGATCAATCACTGGAGAGTTTGGATCGTTCACTGCATTATCAGCAAATTTTCCTGGTGCCCAATAATTCAATCGTAAACCCACTGTGGCTATGATTCCTTTGTAATGTATTTCATCAGCAACAAAAAAACCACCATTAAAAGGCTTTACCGCCCAAATATCATTCGACGATCCAACACTAGTCGATGGCGTTGTTAATGAATCATTGATTACAATGGGTGCTCCAATCCATGGCTTGGTTACATCTACCCATTGGTAAGCAGTAGACTTATGCTCGAAACCAAACGATAATTTATTATCTCCGCTTTTAGAATATCTCGAAAGTGAAGTATTCAAAGTCAATTCTCTAGCATAGTGATCGTGCCACACTGGAGAAATTCCATTGTTGTTGTACAAACCAGGCCCAGGCAACACATACTGAACATCTTCTCCAGGGTTGAATATCGTAACCGGATCAGTAACAATTGAATTTTCATCGTAAATCTGATCAACAGTAGGATATCTAAATGGTCGACCATTGGCATCAGCTCTTAAGTTGGTAAACAATCGACCCACTGAAACATTAACCCACCATTGTTCATTAATGAGGTGTTTTAAGTTTAAAGCAGTCAAATTAGACTGGTGTGTATAGGTAGTCGCATTGTCTAAATTCAAACTTCTTTCCCACTGAAAACCTGGTTGAAGTATTGCGTCGAATCCAACAATTTGCAGCGTCCTTGTGTTTTGATTGACACGTAAACTGTGCTGATTAGTAATGGTAATTTTGGTTCCTTTTTTAAACTTGTAGGCTAACTTTACCGTATTTGTGTAAGCATTGTCTTGTCGTGGCGACCACAAAGAATCATTGTTTGAGAACAAAGATGAATGCAACTGATTGGCAGTTGGTCCAAAATAATTGTCGGACAAATTCATAGTAGCGTTCACAAAAAAGGAAAGTCTTTTGTTTGTGAAAGGCATTGGGCCACCAATTGAAAATTCTGCTATATCAGTATTCCAAGCTGTTCCTTGGTTTTCATTAAACCCAAAGTTGTCTCGCATCCAGCTTCCAGAAACTTCCACTTTTTCTCCACCTTCTCGAATGGTAGTAGAAATAATTCCAGATGAACCATCGCCATATTCAGCTCCCACTCCACCTGTAATGATGTTCAGGCTTTCAATAGAACTTGAAGAAACATCTAAACCAAAACCAGTTCCGGCCAATGGATCTTGTGCAGAAATCCCATCAACGATGTATCGGGTTTCATATACTCTTGCTCCTCTGATCTGCAATCCATCTGGTGTTTTGGAAACTCCCGATTGCATGGCGGCCAATTCTTGAACGTCTCTCACGTTCATTTCTTTAATCTCTTCTCGAGAAATGGTAACCTCAGTACTCGCAGATTCTAAATTGACAATGCTTTTATTTCCGACAATTGTAACCCCTTCTAGGGTTTGAGATGCTGGTAGCATTTTAACATTTAGAGTCGCTGTTTCTCCCGCTTTTACGGTTACTCCATTGTATTGCTTTTCTCCGAAACCAATAAATGTAAACTTTAAGGAATAATCACCAGGCTTCATTTTTAGAAATTCGAAATTCCCATCCAAATCAGCTGATGCTCCACGGTATGTTCCAACAATCAGAACAGTCGCTCCAATTAAAGGTTCACCTGTCTGTTCGTCTAGTATCACCCCTTTTATCGTTCCTGTATTAGCGGCATCTCCTTTATCCTCTTGAGCAAAAAGAGGATTAAAACTCGCTAAAAGAAGCGCTATTATTAATTTAAATTTCTTCATCTATTAATTGAATTCTACATTCAATACTTGATTAAACAATGCGTCTAAATCTGATTGATTTTTTTTGAACTTCCACAACTGAACTGAAAAGAACACTTGATACGCTTTTCCATTTTTTCTCCGCACTGAAGCCACAGTTTTTGGACCTTTCCAATTGTTATTTGGTTTCTTAATCTGAGCGGTATAAAAAACAGCTGCATCAGAAGTAGGATAAAAAGTATTTACCCCATCCACGAAATTGGTTGGCTGTAAAATTGGGAAGTTATTATCTGTAGGGACAATCGCACTGTCATTAAAAATTCGCACCCCAAAATCAGAAGATTCTGCCAATGTATCAATCGGCATTACTCCATAAATGGGTTGCATATTTGAAGTCGTTTTAAAATCAGTGGTGATAAAAAATTTCCCTCCTATGTTCGCATATTCTTGAAAAGAAGGAGCTGCAAATTCCAGCAACATTCCTGATTGATTGTTGTATGGATTTATAACTGCTGATTCATCCGAAAAGAAAACTACCTTTTGGTATTGCAACAACATCAACGTAAAAGTAGGGTTCCATAAACGGGGCAAATTTTGTGAATTATTTGCCAAGAAATCGATGTAATCGTAAGAAACACCAATGTTGTTCATGGTATTTTTATAAATATCCGAAGGAATGGATGACAATCCTGAAATCAACAGGACATCATTGTTCTTTCCTCTCAAGTAGAAGGTTTTAGAAGTATCAACTTTACTTTCTGCATTGGAGACGTCTACTACTTTTAAGTAGAACGTATTGGTATCATTCACTCGAATTCCATCTAAAATAGTAGAACTCGGATTTTTGTCATTTTCATAGTAAATCAATGCATTCCCTCTGCCACTCACTGTTGGATTCTGTGGAATGATTGAAAATGTTTTTCTATCTCTATTAATTTCAAACCACTGACCATCATTAATTTTCAAGAAAGCAGCTTTGATAGATTCATTGCCGTCAACGTCAGTCGCAGTCCATGCGCCTGTTGCGACAATATTTACACTATCCGGAAATTCCAATTGATCATTGAACATTCCTTCAGGTGGTGTATTTTTTAAAGGGATTCTTAAATAAGCCGGAGTAGGATCAACAAGATCTTCGTTGTCTACTGCTCTTACATAAATATTAATATCTACTGTATCAGATTCTGCAGAAATTGAAAATCGAAAAGTAGAATCTTGGTTGGTGATGTAACTCCAATTGGTGTTGTCAAAAGACAATTCATAGCCTTTTACATACCCATCTGGATCTTTACCATACCAGCTTAATCGAACAACACTGTTCAATCTGTTTTCACCGGATAGGTTGATTTCTTTAACGGAAAATTGTGTTTCAGGAGCTTGATTAAACTCTTTCTCTCCCTTGTCGCAAGCGACTAAAAATAAGAAACAAAAAATGATTGCTAAATGCTTCATAGATAAAAATAAAGGGGAGTGGATAAAGTTCCACTCCCCAATAAAAGAAATTATTTTGAAATAACCAATTTAGTAGTTCCTACTACTTCATTGCCATTCATTATTCTAACAACATAAACACCGTTGTTAAAATTAGATACGTTTACGTTTGTTGTTGTATTTCTCAATGATTCAGACTTCAATAATTGTCCTTTTAAATCATAGAAAAACGCTTCATAGTTTACGCCTTCTGCATTTTTCACTTCAATAGTCACATTGTTTGAAGCAGGATTTGGATAATACTTCATTTCGATTGTATTATTCACTACTTCATCAACACCAACAATTACCAATGGTAAAGAGAAATTGATGATATCTGCATTGTTTCTTGGAGTCAATTTAAAGCTGCCAAAAGAATACCATAAGATTCCAACCATTGCGTCCATGTCTTGAGTTGTATCAGTGATGATAGCTGGCACATTCATTACACCTTGATTTTGAATATAGAATGAATCTGTAATCAACGATACATTTAAAGAAGATTGAGCAGATGTACCACTTACTCTTCCATTTAATACTCGAACAAAATCAGTAGAACCGGTTAAACCAATACCAAATTCACCATTATTTAAGTCTGCTTCAATCACATCGATTTTTCCATTGTTCGGGTCATCTAAGCTGATTAACATACCTTCATACATTTCTCCTTTTGAAGTAAAGTTAGCATCAGGAGTTACTGAAATTGGAGCAATATTGAAAGTGGTATTTAATTTAGTCACATTTGTAACAGTTACAGTTGTCACACCAAATACTTCAGAAACGTCTCCTGTAATCGTTGCAACATCTCCAATTGCCAATCCTGCTAAGGCTGCGTTACCTGTTACATAAACACCTGCATATTCAGTAGCAGTAGTATCTTGCATATAAACATATCCTAAATTGAATTGATTCAAAGTAGAAGTTACTGCTCCTGTGAAAGTAACAGATTGTCCATTATATGGAGAATCAGTATTTGAATTTGGACCAGGGTTTTGAACATCAACTATAGAGAATCCTGCTGCGCTAACAGTATAAAAACCTACACTATTGGCACTTGGAAATGTTGATACATTAGCACTATCATCAGTTGCTTCGATGAAATACCTTACCATAGTATCCAATGGAAATGCTGGAATAGTTGCAGTGTATGAATTTCCTGTTGCAGTCATTGCTACAGAAGTAAATGTTGAACGAGTCGCAGATTGATCTGCAGAATAAAACAAGCTTGCAGAAACTACAACACCATCATTATCGACTATATTTGCAGTAATGGTTACATTTTGTGTAGCATTCGGTACTAAAGGTGTTCTAACTACATTAGTAAGTGCAGGAGGAGTAGCTCCTTTTACATAATGCGTTGAGTCAAAAGGATTCAATTCATAACCTCTTCCTGTACCACCTGTACAACCATTTTCAGAATGTCTAATCATTCCTTTAATTGAACTAAATAAAGTTCCAACAACTGGAGGAACGAATGTACCTGTACCTGGGCCACCATTCGCCACTGAATTTGGAGAGTTTGGGTTAACCACCGTATGAGATGGTAAACGTTGAGCTAAAAACTCATCTGATACGTTGATCTGATTCCCATTGGCATCAGCGATATCAAAACTTACTCTGTTTCCACTAAAGAAACTAACCGCTGTAACAGTTACATTTTGAAATTCTACGAAAGAACCTTCCCACTGCTCACCTGTAGCCAATTTGTTTACTCTACTCTGGTCATTTAAATCTCCAATAGAGATCAATGCTGGGGTTGGAGTAACTGAAGATGGAGAAATTAATGTTACAGAACTACTATTTAAAGGAGCCATTTGTAATCCACCTTGATACTGTGAAAGCACTCCAACAATTTCTAAGATATCTCCTGCTTGTGCATTCTCAATTGCAGTAACTGGAGTTAACGGACTTCCCGCTGCACCCATAATCTCAATACCTCTGAAAGATCCAGCAGCACCATTGGCAGAAGCTGTGTCCATCAAATAAATAAATGGTCTTGAACCACCTGTAACTGAACCAGAAGCCACTTCAGATAAGTTACCTGGAGTAACTACGTAACCTCTTGTTCTTACTGTATCCCCTAAATATTGGCTTGAATCATTACAAGCAGCCAAATCTGTTGGGCTAACATAACTGATGTCGTATATAGAAGCGGATGTTTGAGCCATTGCCCAAGTTCCTGCTGCCATTGCGACTAAAGAAAGTAAAATTTTTTTCATCATTTTAATTTTTGAATTTCTATTACTATTTAATTATTGTGAATTTTCCTCTATATGTTTCGTTGTTGTCTAAATTCTCTACTGAGAACAAATAAATTCCTCTGCTAATAATCTGAGTGGATTTTGAAAGTAAGTCCCAAGCGTGCTCACCACCTGAGAACTTATTGTTCTTTTTGTTTTCTGCTCCAAACGTATCAAACCATTTGATATCGCTACCATCGTATTCAGGGTTGTGATAAATCTCATCGATTAAATCTCCTGCAGGCGCGAATACTCGAATCACACATCTTTCAGGAAGATTGCTAAAAATCAACTTTCTACTTTGTTCTTGAAAATTACTTCTTCCTTCCCAAGATGCTCCTAAATAATAAGGATTTGGATAAGCATAAGGTTCGTTTTCATCAAATGATTCTGAAGGCTTTTTCCCAGGAAATACTCTAAAGTTATTCCCTAAAATACTTGATTCTAATGATTCCAAATTACTTTCTTCGTCACCAGTATCAAAGGCTGAAACGGCCACTGCATATTGCCATCCGTCCAATAAATTGTCAATGACATATTTGTAATGATAGACGTTGGTGTCACCAGTAAATAATGCCGGAGTTGTTAAACGAATGTCATCCAACCCAATGTCCTTAAACTTTCCATTGTTGGGCAAGTCATATTCATCCAACGCCACTAAATCTTCTGATAGATTTTGAACACCAGTGACATCAAACCCTAGTTTTGATAGGTAAATTCTATACCCTTCAAAATCTTTTTTATTGGTAATTGGATCAATGGATTCTTCTGAGTTTTCCGTCCAATACAATTCTATTTTTTTATCTTGAGCAACTACTTTCGTTCTTGGAATTGCAGGTGGTTCAGGTAAAATAAATCGAGTTATCTTTCCATCGTTATTGTTGTCTTCACCTGGATCCAAGACCCCATTAAAGTTGATGTCTTCTCCATAATAAGCCAATTGTGCTCGATCGGCATTGGCAAATAAGTTCTTTTTTTGTTCGAATGAATTGTCTGCGGTTGGTTTTCCATCGTCAAACTTTTTCGCCATAATAATGGCGTAGGAAACTCGAATGGTATCTCCCTTTTTAAAATCCCTAAACGGCCCTATGGAAACCAAGTCAGAGCGATTCCCGGCATCATTTATTATGTCTTGATACTTTCGACCAGTACATCCTTGTGCAGATCCATCTTCCCAACAAGGACTATCATTCAACCCTTTCGCCATTTTATCGTAGCGAGCTTTATCATTTGCTGGTTGAAAGAATATTGGATCAGATGAACTGTTAAACGTCCATGCACTGTAATGTGAGTTAAACGTTAGATCCAATGTCGGATGGTGAAAGCCAAACTTATCTTCAGCTCCTAAAAATTTCTGACCGATATAACTGTCTGTAAAACCTACATCACCAGTTTTATCATAAGTATAAGCCAAGTCTAAAGAATCTTCGAATCCATTTCCACCTTTATCATAAAAAGAAACTCCACCTGAACCTGCAGGGGTAATGTTAATATTTCGGACTACTGAATTGGCGTAAAAAGCAAAAAAGGCACTATCAATTGCATTATTTACTGAACCTGGACGACCCAAATTAATAATCTCAAAATCTAAAAACACCAAAAAATCACTGAACGTAAAGTTCCAGTTATAGGTTTTCTGTATAATCTTAATATTTAAGGGTTCTGTATGACTTGCGATAGGAACATTAGTTCCAGGTACAAACAAATTGGTATCAGTAAAAGTAGCTACAAAATCTTCATGAGAAACAGCTTGCGGATTAAAATTTGGACTGTCGTACAATGAAGAACGAACATTCAGACGACTCCCAATGGCTCCCGTAAATTCGTACCCTCCTCTACCAGTAGCATACCCTTGTGGCTGATCAAAAGCTGAAGTAGAAACCAATTCCTTTTGATTCAATAATCCACCAAACCAAACTCCACCTTCAAAAAGGTGCTCTATTCCTGAACCAGCAGGATACTCGCAAGATTCATTTCCGCTTCCATCTCGATACCCTCTAAAAGCATTTCCGAATGTACCAACATTGGTCACTGTCAAACGGGTGTTAGAAACTGATGTTACTCGTTCCTGAAAAGAAGCCGTTTGGCCAATAACCAAAATACTACTAAAGAGAAATAATATAGATAATCCTTTTTTCATAAGCGTTGCAAAGTTCCTTATTATAAAATCGGCAATTTGATTGTTGTGTTAAATCTTTATTAACTTTTGAATTTTCACCAATTCCTTTCCTTCATATACTTTTAGGATATAAGCCCCTCTTTGTAAGAAAGACGTATTAATTCTAATAAAAGACGACTGGTTACTGGTTTCATCAATTAATAATCTGCCATTCATATCAAACAATTGAATACTTGCTTGATTAAAGTTAGCTCCCTCTTTAATGATGGCTAAAATAGCATTGATGGGATTTACCACTCGAATCTGTTCATTGTTCTGAAAAGAAGCAACCCCAGTTGGAATAGAATAATCTATCTCATAAGACGAAACCACAGGCAAATGATCACTCATATTATATAGCGCATTCGCAACATTTACTGGAACCAACGTATTCAAGGGAGAATTAATATTTCCATTAAATCGATTCCCATCTTGACCTAAGGCAGAATATGAATTAGCAATGTATTTCATCCGATCTACATTGTTCAAGACTTCATCAGAAACTAACGTAAAATCAAATCGATCATCCATACCACCACCTGCAGCACAACCATTACTCGATGAACGAACAGATTGGGTATGTGCATAACTAAAGCTACTGTTGTTGTTCCAACTTCCAATGGCATTAATTGGATCAAAAAAGCGTACGGATGGATTTGCAGAATAATTGATTAGGTTTTGAAAAGCGCCCTCAGAACCGGAATAAACGTTAAAGTCGCCACAGATGAATACATTTCCTTGCAAATTATTATCATCCAAGTATTTCATTACTGCGGCGGTCGTTTTTTCACGTTCTAATCGATCTGCTGCATTATTGCTTGCTTTTAAATGAGCCGCTAAAACAGTAAAAAATACTGTATCCGTTTGAGCCGTCATATTGGGTTGTTCGTAATACAACCGATACACATCAATCAATCGGACGATTGGAGAGTTGTTCGTATCACGTTCAATTTGATCTTGCGAAGCCAAGCCTACTTTTGTCGTATTGAAATACAACATATTACTGAGGTCAGAGCCTGAGGAAGCAAAGTAATTGGCTTGCGCCCAATGACTCACTCCATTCACATTTAGTGAGTTCTGCATTAAGTAAAACCCATTGGCAAAATTGGCTCCAATTTCATTGCAAACAATGACATCTGGATTCACATGCCCAACAATAGTTGCTAAATACCCCTCTTTATCGGCGGTGTTGTTGTTAGAATTGGTGCAGTAAGTAGTGGAATTTCTATAATTCAGCAAGTTGTAAGACATGATCTTTACAGTGTCAAGTTGCTGAGAACTAACACTATTTATAGCTGATATAAAAATGAACGCAATCGAGAAGAACTTCCCCATTATAATAGTTATAATTTTATGCAAAAAAACTTCTATTCCGCTGAATACCGAAATAATTTAACAAGTATTTTTGAACAATTTATTATCAATCCTAATTCGGCGCTATGTGCCAACCAACTTTTGAAAAAAACAATCGACACCACCCTTTTTTTAGATCAATATAGAAATGACGATGAATTAAAAAAACAATTGTCGATAGCATCAGGAATACCTGAAAAGGCTATTCTGACTTTTGAAATTATTAAGCGATCGATTGACGCTAGAAAAAGGGATATAAAAATAAATTTAAGAGTCGATATTTACACTGCTGTTCCAGAAACTAAGGCTCCCTATAAAACCAACTTCAAAAAATTAAAACCTTCCAAAGAAGTTGTCATTATTGGGTTTGGTCCTGCTGGAATTTTTGCAGCGATAGAGCTATTAAAGCAAGGAATCAAACCGATTATTTTTGAACGAGGAAAAGACGTTCGTGCGAGAAGAAGAGACTTGGCAGCGATTATAAAGGCGCAAACAGTGAACCCTGAATCTAACTACTGTTTTGGAGAAGGTGGCGCCGGCACATATTCTGATGGGAAATTATACACCAGAAGCACTAAGCGTGGTGACGTCGATGAAATCCTGAACTTATTTGTAGAACATGGCGCTAGTTCAGAGATCTTAGTGGATGCGCACCCGCATATTGGAACCAATAAATTACCTCAAATTATTGTTGCGATGCGTGACCGAATTATAGAAGCAGGTGGCGAAGTACATTTCAATTCAAAAATGACCGATATTTTCTATTCTAACAATCAGTTGGAAGGAATTGAAATCAATAATGATAAAAAAATCACTTGCAGTAACTTAATTTTAGCAACAGGACATTCCGCCCGTGACATTTTTACCTTACTACATGATCGTAAAATAGAAGTTGAAGCAAAGTCTTTTGCAATGGGCGTTCGTGTAGAACATCCTCAAGAATTAATAGACCGCATGCAGTATCACGGTAAAAGCAGTGACGATGTTTTACCACCAGCGGCATACCGAATAGTGAAGCAAGTAAATGGCAGAGGTGTTTATTCATTCTGCATGTGTCCAGGTGGAATTATAGCTCCATGTGCTACCAATGCCGGAGAAATTGTTACCAATGGATGGTCTCCATCTAGACGGAACAATCCATTTGCCAACTCTGGAATTGTGGTGCCTGTAGAAGAAAAAGACATTCATCAATTTGGATTTAGCGGTCCATTAGGGGGCATGCAATACCAACAATATGTAGAGAAATTGGCATTTAAAGTTGCAGGAAATGATTTGACCACCCAGATTGGTCAGATAGCGCCCGCACAACGACTGAAAGATTTTGTAAAACAACGAAATTCCTCTTCTCTTCCAATCAACTCTTACAAAGCAGGAACGAAAGAAACCCGACTAGATTTAGAACTACCAAAACCAATCGCAACCAGATTAATCAAAGGCTTTGAATTGTTTGGACAAAGTATGCGAAACTACCTCAGCGACGATGCAATTATTGTAGGTGTCGAAAGTAGAACCTCATCTCCTGTAAGAATTCCTAGAGATAAAATCACCCTAGAGCACACCACTTTAAAAGGATTGTATCCTTGTGCAGAAGGTGCAGGATATGCGGGAGGAATAGTTTCTGCTGCTATAGATGGAATGAAATGTGCTTCGGCTATCGCAACGAAATTTGACGCATAATTTCACTTGCGAAAACTGAGCAAGCTACTGACACATTTAGTGACTCAGCCCCTCCCCTTTTCGGAATTTCAACTGAATGAGTCACTTTACTCAATATTTCAGTTGACAAGCCTTTACTTTCATTACCTAACAATAAAACTCCTGTTGATTCAAAAGTAGTCCGGTAAAGACTTTCTCCACCCAAAGCTGCCGCATAAATTGGTCTTTTTTGAGTTGAAAGCCATTTTTCTAGATCTTGGTACTCTATAGAAACTCTGGCAATAGATCCCATTGTAGCTTGCACCACTTTAGGGTTATAAACATCAACCGAGTCATCACTTAATATAATTTGAGAAATTCCAAACCAATCCGCAATGCGAATAATGGTTCCTAAGTTCCCGGGATCTTGTAATTTTTCTATGGCTATCGTCCAATCTGGTTGTTGATTTTTAACAGTTGACATTTTAAGCAAAAGAAGGACTTGATTGGGCGTGGTCAAAAAAGAGATTTTATCCAACTCCTTTTCTGACACTTCACAAATCTCCATTGTTGATTTTATAGAAGATTGATTCTCTTGAATCCAACCTTTAGTTGCAAAAACAGTTTCTATTTCAAACGATTGATTTTCTATTATTTCAGCAGCTATTTTCTCACCTTCGGCAACAAATAATTGATGCTCGATTCGAAATTTCTTTTGCTTGAGCGATTGGATTAGTTTAATTTGACGATTTGAAAGCATGCTTATTATTAATTTCGCAGAAAATGAACATCTAAACTTTTCTCAGTCAGTTGAATTTCAATCGTCATTTATTAATTTTTTTCGCAATCGTTACTGCGCTGTTAATGAATGCGTGTAAATCTACTCGACACCTCAACGAGAATGAGTTGTTGGTGAGCAAAGTTAAAGTAAAAGTTACGAATGATGAACTTGACAAAGAAACCATCTACGGTTTAGTAAAACAGAAACCTAACCGAAGACTTCTTGGCGTATTCCCATTATATTTAGGGATATACAACTTATACTACGACAAGGCTGAAAGTAGAATTAAGGATGCCATTGGAGAACCTCCTGTCATTTATGATTCCTTATTGACCAGAAAAACGGCGAGTCAACTTAAGTTGTACCTCAACAATCGAGGCTTCTATGATGCGAAAGTAAGCTACACTACATCAATCAATAAACAAAAGATAAAAGTAGATTATCATATTGACGAGGGTGAACCATATCGAATTTCTGACTTAGAATACTCGATTACCGACAAGACTATTTATTATCACGTAGAAAGAGATAGCTCCAATTTATTGATAAAACCGAAAAAACGCTTCGATGTAGATTTATTGCAAGAAGAACGAAATAGATTGACACGCTTACTGAAAAATGAAGGTTATTATTACTTCACTAAAGAATACATTTTTTTTGAAGCTGACACATCCAATAAATTGGCGTCGATTCAATTGGGGATAAAAGATGTAGAAAAGAAAACTTATGAAGGTGAAGTTTACTTCGAGCCTCACGAAAAATACACCATTAATAATGTATTTGTTCGATTTAATTACGACAATCAATTAACCTATCAAATTGCCAGTGATACGCTTTTTGAAAAAGACATCTACTTTATTGATGAGGGAAGATTTAAGTTTAAGCCCAAAGCAATAGCACGGTCTATTTTTTTAAGAAAAGGAGAACTGTACCTATTAAAAAATCAAGACTTAACCTACCGAAATTTATCAGCACTTCGGGCCTTTAACTTCATCAGTATTCGATTTGAAAAAGATTTTGAAAACCCAAACACGCTAAATTGTTTCATTAGTTTATCCCCTCGAAAAGCAAAAAGTTTTTCCATTGAAGCTGAAGGAACAAACAGTGGTGGAAACTTGGGTATTTCAGGAAATGTTGGGTTTCAAAATGCCAATGCATTCAAAGGAGCTGAAACTTTTAGTGTAAGGCTAAAAGGAGGTTTGGAAGCACAACAGGTTTTAGATAATGAATCCAATTCAAGCATTACCAATGGCCTCCCATTTAACACCATTGAATTTGGACCAGAAATCAACCTAGATATTCCACGTTTTTTATTGCCCTTTTCTGCAGATAAATTTTCGGCAAGGACCAACCCTAAAACTACCATTAACTTGTCCTATAATTTTCAGCAACGCCCAGATTATACGCGTAGAGTTTCAAAAGTATATTTGGCCTATTCATGGAATGAAACACCCGAAAAAACACATATTATTCAACCTATTGACATTAGTTATATTAAACTAGACAAAAGCGAGAGTTTTAATAAACGATTGGAATCAATCAACAACCCGTTTATTCAAAACAGCTATAGAGATCACTTTATATCAGCTACTAAATACAGTTTCATTTTCAATAATCAAGACTATACCAAAAAGAGAAATGCTCATTTTTTTAGAGGGAACATAGAGTTTGCCGGAAATACGTTAACCGCCGTAAATAAATTATCCGGAACACCAAAGAATGAAAGCGAAACATATGATATTGCAGGAATCCGATATGCGCAATACATTAAGTCAGATATCGATTTAAGAATTTACCGTAATTATAGGTTTACTTCATTAGTTTACCGCTTTGCTGCAGGTTTAGGAATGCCTTATGGCAATATTAATGTAATGCCTTTTGAGAAAAGCTTTTTTGCAGGAGGAGCAAATGGAATTCGAGCGTGGCAAGCAAGGGAATTAGGTCCAGGCTCCCTACCAAATGATGAAGAAAATCAAGTGGATCAAATAGGTAATGTTAGCCTTGAAGCCAATGTTGAATATCGATTTGACATTACAAAAATCATTGAAGGTGCAGCATTTGTGGATGCAGGAAATATTTGGGAATACAAACAAGGCGACAATCGCCCTTCTACCGAATTTAAATTCAATAAGCTATGGGATGATTTAGCTATTGGTATTGGTGCAGGAATTCGTTTAGATTTTACCTTTTTTATTCTACGTTTTGATGCCGCTACTCCATTTAAAGATCCAGGTGCTCCAAAAAATCTAACATATGATGTTCGTATAAAGAATACTAATTTCAATATTGGTATTGGGTATCCATTCTAAGAATTAAAACCCTAGTCCACCCGACTTCGTATGCTCTACCATTACACCAACACAACCAACTTCTTTAATTTTTAATTTTTTCTGAACGGCTTCTCCAGGAACTTTCACTTCAATAGTTAAACTTTTTGTATTCTCTGCGGTAAATTCAATTTCTTGAACCATTCCATCTTCTTTATTATCGTACAATAATTCTTTAACCAATTTAAACTTGGTCTCCTTATATTCTCCACCGCCAGAGTTATTATTATCGCCGCCAGAATCACCCCAACTGTCATCACTATATGAATCGTAAGATGCAGTGCTTCCCCAACCATCGTCATCGGCAGCTGCTTCCTCCTGCTTAGCTGGTGCAGGCTCTTCTTTTAGAGCTGCAGCGGCTTCTGCTGCAGGGTCAATTCTTACTCTCACCTTTTCGTAGATTCTAAACTCCAATGGCTCCGAAAAAATTTCATCCGTACACAATACAATTCTATAATCTTGACCTTTGTAGGCTACCATGTTAAAATCTGATTGCTGTCCTTTAGAAAATAAAGCACTTTTAGATTGAGTGTCCTCCTGCATAGGAATTTCGCTTTCAGAAACACAGTTCCTCTTGTGAAAATAATTGCAAGATTGAGCTTGAGCCCCACCAATCAGGATTGTTGCAATTCCGAAAAGAGCAATTGAAAGTATATTGTTTTTCATTTTCTTAAATTGATTCATTTAACATTGATTTTCTAACCTGCTCAACACTTGCTTTCAACTCTTTGAATTGATCTGCAGACATGTAAATTTTTGTTCCCCCACCTAATATCAACTTCTTTCCTTTCTTTTCATTGGTAACCTTACCAACTTTTCTTTCTTCAAAGCCTAAAAACACATCCCTCACCGGACTTATGGTTTCCATTGTTTCTAAAACCATTTCATCATCGCTGTGCATTTTTAAATAGGCCAATAAGTTTCCAAAAATTAGTTTCTGATCGGCAATTCGTTGCATCACAGGATTTGACTCATCATATTTCGGAAGAGAAGAAAGAACGATGTGCATACTTTCAATCCAACCACTTGCGGCAATAATTGCCATTATATTACCACGTCGATTATTCTCTAAAAACTCAACAGACTCTCTGTAAGAGTTATTTACAATTTTCATTAATGAGTCTGGCTGATCCAAATTCGCCTGAATTTTATTCATCGTATTGTCCGAAACAGCTCCTTCAATCCCCAAATCAATTCCTAGTTGTCGAATTGTTTTATAATAGGCAATAGACTTTTGAAAATCTTCAAATGAAGCTACGTAGGCTAAATTTGTCGAAAACATTCCAAACGCAATGGCTTTTTGTTGCTCGGATAAAAATGATGAAATATCATTTTCCATCACTTTTGACGGGTCATACTTTAATTGATTTGCCTTGATAAATGCAAACATTTCTTCAGGTGAAGGAATGGGATAATAATTTTCATCCGGTTTGATTGCTGAAGTTGCAGCCATCTCTAGAGAGTCTGCGTTTTCAGTTTTATTTTCCGATTGGGAAGATTGAGGTTCTGCACAAGCTACAATTGTACTAATTGTTAAAACGGCAAAACTAGTTGATGCGATTTTTAATATGTTCATTTTGAAAACAAATAAAGTTTTGAGTCAACTAATTTAGAAATAAGTAATGGGATTCAAAATTGTTAAGTAAAAATAATGTCATTACTTTTCAACTTCTCTACTTTTTATGAGGTACAGCCCAACAAAAGTAAGCCCTCCATTAAGAATCAATAAATCATATCCAAATTGATATCCATTAAACAATTGAACAGAATTTGCATTAATTACATAACATATGATCGGAGATGCCAAGCAAATTAATGGAACCCATTTGTCTTTTACATTCAATTTGGTGAACAATCCAAACGCATAAAGCCCCAATAGTGGCCCATAAGTATATCCTGCAGCTTTAAATAAGGAGTCGATAACACTGTCATCATTGATTAACTCAAACAACAGAATCACTAAGAATAGCACAAATGACATTCCGATGTGGGTCATTTTTCGCAATGCTTCCTTTTTGTGAGCCGGTTTCTTATTAATGTCAATAATGTCAACACAAAACGAAGTGGTCAAAGCGGTTAATGCACTATCCGCACTAGAATAAGCTGCGGCAATTAACCCCAATATAAAACAAACAGCAACAGTGTAACCTAAATATCCCCCAGTTGCTAACATTGGAAACAATTGATCCGCTTTCTCTGGCAAAACGATTCCTTTTTGGGCTGCATATAAATACAACAATGCTCCTAAAAATAGAAAGACAAACGTAACAAATACCATCACTATGCTCATGGAATACATGTTCCATTTGGCTTCTTGAATATTTTTACAACTCAAATTTTTCTGCATCATATCCTGATCCAGTCCAGTCATTACTACAGTAATAAAAATACCACTTAAAAATGATTTTAAAAAATACTGTTTAGAGTTCCAATTATCGAAAAAGAAAATCTGAGAATAATCACTTTCCTTTACTTGGCTTACCATTTCTCCAAAACTCCAATCCAATTGATTCGCGATAACAAATATGGTTACTCCGACTGCAGTTAACATGAAAAAAGTTTGAAGCGTATCTGTCCATACAATTGTTTTAATTCCGCCTTTAAAAGTGTAAACCCAGATCAAGAGAATAGTTATGGCAACGGTGACCCAAAAAGGAACTCCCCAACTTTCAAAAATGGACAATTGAAGCACACTAGCTACTAGAAACAGTCTAAATGAAGCGCCAATAATTCTTGATATTAAAAAATAAAACGCTCCAGTTTTATACGACCAAAAACCAAAACGCTGTTCCAAGTAGGTATAAATTGATGTTAGATTTAATCGATAATACATCGGCATCAACACATTGGCTACAATAAAGTAACCAAACAAATACCCAAAAACCATTTGCATATAGGAGAATTGACTCGTATTGACCCATCCTGGAACAGAGACAAAAGTTACTCCCGACAATGATGCACCCACCATTCCAAAAGCAACTAAATACCATTTGGAATTTTTGTTCCCTACAAAAAAGGAATCATTATCTGCTCCTCTTGAGGTGAAATAGCTAATTCCTATAAGTAATAGAAAATAAGCAATAATGATGGATAGAATAACAATAGGACTCATAGTTCGATTTTGAGTCACGAAATAAAGCTTTTTTTCTGTAATTGACCGAAGGAACAAACGGAAATTATGAATACTTAAAACCGATATTCCAATAAAGATGGTAATTTTGAATCAATCTAAAATTTTAGCCTTTCTGTGGGAAATTATCCTTCCAAACTTTTATCAAATGCCGTAGAGCAATTTAGCACCTTACCTGGAATTGGTAGAAGAACTGCATTGAGACTAGTACTTCATTTACTTAAAAAAGAAAAGGAAGATGTCAATCTATTCGGTCAAAGCTTTATCGATTTAAGAAATAACATTTCCTATTGTCAAAATTGTCATAACATTTCGGATACGCCAATGTGTGACATTTGTAGCAACATGAACAGAGACGGATCTATTGTTTGTGTAGTCGAAGATGTTAGGGATGTAATGGCCATTGAGAATACCCAATTATTTAAAGGCAAATACCATGTTTTAGGTGGAATCATCTCCCCTATGGATGGTATTGGTCCAAACGATTTGAATATAGACTCTCTCATTAAAAACGTGGGCAAAGGGGAAGTAAGAGAGGTGATCATGGCCTTAAGTGCAACGATGGAAGGTGACACCACCAATTTTTACATTTATAAGAAATTAAAACATTTTGACGTTAATCTCTCTACTATTGCAAGAGGAGTGGCAATTGGAGACGAATTAGAATATGCCGATGAAATCACACTAGGACGCTCCATTCAAAATAGAATTCCGTTTGAACAAACCTTCTCTTCTTAATTTATCGCATGAAGTTATCCGTAATTATAGTCAATTACAATGTTCAATATTTTTTAGAGAATTGTTTGCGAACAGTGCAAATCGCTGCAAACAAGCTCGGAGAATGTGAGGTTTTTGTGGTCGATAACAATTCGGTAGATGGCTCCATGAAAATGGTAAAAGACAAGTATCCGGATGTTATTCGAATTGAGAACAAAGTAAATGTAGGTTTTTCCAAGGCGAACAATCAGGCAATTCTATTATCTAAGGGTGAGTTTGTTTTGTTATTAAATCCTGATACAGTAGTAGAAGAAAATACATTCCTTGACTGTTATAATTTTATGAAAGCCACGCCAGATGCAGGTGGCTTAGGAATTAGTATGATCGACGGGAAAGGAATTTTCCTGCCCGAATCTAAAAGAGGATTACCGACTCCTTCAGTTGCCTTTTATAAAATCTTTGGATTGTCTTCACTCTTTCCAAAATCTAAGAAATTTGGGAAATACCATTTGGGCTATTTAGACAATAATGAAACAAATGAAGTCGATGTACTTTCAGGTGCTTATATGTGGCTCCGAAAAGAAACACTAGATAAAGTAGGGTTGTTGGATGAAAGCTTTTTCATGTATGGAGAAGACATTGATTTAAGTTATCGAATTACACTAGGAGGATATAAAAATTATTATTTCCCAACCGCTAGGATAATCCACTACAAAGGAGAAAGCACTAAAAAGAGCAGCATCAATTATGTGTTTGTGTTTTATAAAGCAATGGTCATTTTTGCCAAGAAACACTTCTCTCAGAAGAATGCGAAGCTGTTTTCATTCTTTATCAATTTAGCGATTTACCTCAGAGCTGCAATTGCACTAATGATGCGATTCGTGCGCCAAATTGCTTTGCCTATTTTAGACGCATTGATCCTTTTAATTGGAATGTACTTCATTACAGATTATTATGAAGAGAATGTGCGATTTGTCGATGGTGGAGCATACCCAGATGAACTCATTAACATTGGGTTTATAGTAATGATCGCCATCTTTATTGTGTCCAATATTTTCAGTAGCGTTTACAGTAGAAAACATAAAATAGCAAACCTTTTTAAGGGCATTTCCTTAGGTGGAATCATTATTCTTTCCTCCTACTCATTACTCGATGAAGAATTTCGATTTTCAAGAGCCATTATTGTTTTCAGTATTCTTTGGGGATTAATAGCGCTGCCATTGGTTCGATTAATTTTGCATTTTTTAGGCATTAATAAACTAAGAGGAAAACAATCAAAACGCATAGCAATTGTAGGTACCAAAAAAGAAATTAAGCGAATAGAGCAGTTTTTAAAAGAAACATTAGTTGAAGCAGATTTCTTGGCAAGAATTAATCCAAGTAAAGAAAGCAATATAGAAGCAGACAATTATTACCTCAGCCGATTGTATCAGCTAAACGATGTAGTAGAAATCTACAAGATAAATGAGGTGATTTTTTGCAGCAAAGATATTGATGCCAATGAAATTTTATCTCAAATGTCTGAGATAAAAGACAAAAACGTTGAGTTTAAAATTGCACCTCCAGAAAGTTTATACATCATTGGAAGCAACTCCATCCAGAATAGTGGAGAGTTCTATATTATGGATACAAATGCCATAAGCAAGCCAAGTAATCGCAGAAAAAAGCGAGCCTTAGATATCAGCATTTCTATAGTGTCAATGCTAATTAGCCCAATTCTGCTTTTAATTGTTAAAACAAAGGCACAATTTATATCCAATATTTTCAGTGTATTGAAAGGTCAAGTTTCATGGGTCGGTTACCATTGGTCTGACAAAATTGGTGACCAATTGCCATTGCATAAAAAAGGAGTGCTTACGCCTGCAGATAATTTTGAAAGAGAGTTAATTGATCCAGATTTAATAAACAAAACAAATTATCAATATTCTAGAAATTATTCCACAGCTAAGGATATCGAAATTATTATTAAAAACATGGTGAAGTTAGGGAACTATCCCCATTAAAGTTTGACAAACTTTTTGGTCTTTACGGTTCCATTATCAATATTTTTGAGTTCCAAAATATAAACGCCAGCGTTCAATATAGTTGCATCCCATTTAACGTGTTGTCCAGAAGTTTTCAAACTTGAAACAAGTACATTGCCTGAAAAATCTATAATCCGATATTGAAATTGTTGCCGCAGATTGTTTTCAAACCAAAACTCCAATTGTTGCTCAACAGGATTGGGAAAAAGATTAATTTCTCCAAATAATACCTTAGAATTATAATCAACTTTTACAGCTTCAGTATAGTCAACTCCTTCAATTTTCATTCGGTAATAATTTAAACTATAATTTGTTGGCGAACGATCAATCCAATTGTAAACCACCGGTTCGTCAGAATCTCCACAAATGGATGGATATAAATAAACATCTCTGAATTCTATAGAATCAACGCTTCGCTGAACCACGACTTCTTGACAAGTAGAGCCTGCCCCAACAACCCATGTAACGATTACACTTTGACCAGACAATTCTGCAGAAAATTTCACAATGCGATCAACTTGAGAGAAAGCACTATTAATTAAATACAAAGCGAAATAAATGACAAGGATATATTTTTTCATACTGATTTCTAAAGTTAAGTAAACGAAAAATAATTGACCATATTTTGGCCGAAGTGATTTTTAATGATTCCGTCTCTGTGAAAACTATTATTTTGGCTAATTTTGCAACGTTATTATTTAAAAGAAACAGATGGCAGAAGTAGAATTAGTTATGCCTAAAATGGGCGAAAGTGTTGCAGAAGCAACTATTATTAAATGGTTAAAAAGCGAAGGTGACAGAGTAGAAGCCGAAGAAGCTATTATTGAAATAGCCACTGATAAAGTTGATTCAGAGATTCCTTCGCCTGAAGATGGAATCATAAAAAAGCTATTATTCAAAGAAGATGATGTAGTTCAAGTAGGACAAGTAATCGCAATAATAGAAACTGAAGGATCTAATTCAGCTACTTCAGCCGCTCCAGTTGCTGCTGCTTCTTCAACTGCAGCTAGCCCAGTAAAAGCAGAAACTCCGGCTGCAACAGCGTCATCTGAAAAATTAGAAAAAAACACTACCTCAGGTAAATTCCTTTCTCCATTAGTGAGAAGTATCGCAGATACCGAAGGCATTACTTCAGCCGAACTTGATCAAATTAGTGGTACAGGTAAGGATGATCGGATTACAAAAGATGACCTATTGGGTTATTTAAAAAATAGAGGAAATAATACAGCTCCAGTTGAATCAAAGCCTGCTGCGGCTCCGGCTCCTGCAAAATCTAGCACTCCTACTCCATCTGCACCAGCGATAAGTATTGGCGGTGAAGATGAGATTATTGAAATGGATCGAATGAGAAAGCTGATAGCTGAACACATGGTTCGTTCTAAGCACACTTCTCCTCACGTTACTTCTTTTGTAGAAGCAGATGTAACAAACATCGTGCTTTGGAGAAACAAAATAAAAGATCAATTTTTAAAGAGGGAAGGTGAAAAAATTACTTTCACTCCAATAATTATTGAAGCAGTTGCTAGCGCGATTAAAGATCTTCCGATGATTAATGTTTCTATTGATGGAAACAACATTATAAAAAGAGGACATATTAACATTGGAATGGCTACAGCTTTGCCTTCTGGAAACCTTATTGTTCCTGTTATTAAAGACGCAGATCAGAAAAATTTAATTGGCTTAACTAAAGCCGTGAATGATTTAGCAAATAGAGCTAGAAACAACAAATTACAATCAGACGAAATCTCAGGTGGAACCTTTACAGTGACCAATGTTGGATCATTTGGAAACGTAATGGGCACTCCAATCATCAATCAGCCACAAGCTGCAATTATGGCGATTGGAACCATCAAGAAAAAGCCGGCCGTAATCGAAACTCCTTTTGGGGATACAATTGGAATTAGACATATGATGTACTTATCATTATCATATGACCATAGAGTGGTTGATGGATCTTTGGGTGGAAGCTTCGTAAGAAAAGTAGCTGATTATTTAGAAAATTTTGACTTGAATCGAGGTTTTTAATCGACGAAACCCTACACTTCGTAGATTATTTACTTTTGATTCTTTTAATATTCCTCATTTAGAATATATTTGTAGGATATTAATAATCCCTTATTATATCTTTTTATGAAAAAGACGCTTTTTTTATTGTGCATTAGTTTATTAACTATAACTGCTTTTGCACAAAAATCCTTCCGCGATAAGTTTGTTGAAGCCAACTATTTAATGGAAGAAAATAATTATAAAGTAGCGCTTCCAATCTGGATGGATTTGTACGACGGGAATAAGGACAACGCCAACATCAACTATAACGTTGGTGTTTGTATGTTGAACTCTACCAGCAATAAGGAGAAAGCAGAGTCAATAAGTTATTTAAAAGTAGCAGCAAACGATGTGGCTACAAATTATGATCCCTATTCAACAAGTGAAAAAAGTGCTCCTATTTATGCCCATTATTATTTAGGAATAGCGCAGCATTTAAATTACAAATTTGATGAAGCAATAGTAAGTTTTGAAAAATTTGAGAAAGCGATTACTTCTAAAAACTATTTATACGACAATAATAAGCGAAGAATTGAACAAGCTAAATATGCTAAATATTCTGTAGCTCACCCTGTAAATATTGAGGTAACAAACTTGGGTGGAGAATTAAACTCTGAATACCCGGATTACAGTCCAGTTGTCAGAATTGATGAGTCAGCGATTTACTTTACTTCAAGAAGATTGTTAGATGATAGCTCCAATTTATATTTAAAGGATTACAATGATGCATTGTATTACGAAGACCTTTATGTTTCCTATAATGACGATGGCTCATGGGGTAAACCAGAGCGATTAAATATAAATACTACAGGACACGAAGCCACAATAAATCTTTCAATTGATGGCAGAACACTCTATATCTATAAAGATGATAATGGCGATGGAAATTTGTATTATTCTAAACTAGAATCTGACTCTGCAGGCATTGAAGTGTGGTCTACCCCTACAAAGTTTGGATCAAATATTAATTCAGATGCTTATGAAACTCACGTAGCCATTTCCCCTGACGGAAAAAAATTATTCTATGTAAGTGACCGTGAAGGTGGTTTTGGCGGTAAAGATGTATACTTCTGTAATCTTTTACCTACAGGAAATTGGGCTGCACCTCAAAATGCTGGTCCACAAATTAACACTTCAGGTGATGAAGATGGTGTATTTATTCACCCCGATGGAGTTACGATGTACTTCAGTTCTAATGGACATTCAAGTATCGGAGGGTATGATATTTTTAGTGTGGTTTATTTAGAAGATAGTAACAAATGGGCAAAACCAGTAAATTTAGGTTATCCAATAAACTCAGTGGATGATGATGTATTTTTTGTAACCACGCCAGATGGTAAAAGAGGTTATTTTTCTTCGTTTAAAGAAAAAGGCTACGGAGACAAAGATATTTATATGATTCAACTTTTCGATGCAAAAGAAACTGGACTTACTTTATACACAGGAGAATTTACTTTTATAGATCGAATGACTCCCCCTGAAGGAGCACAAGTTACTATTGTGGACAATTCTACAGGAACTTTAGTTGGGTACTACACGCCAAGACAACGAGATGGAAAATTTAGTGCTATACTTCGTCCAAACACGAGCTATCATTTAGTTTATGAGGCTGACGAATACCAGTCTTATGAAGAAGATATATTCGTTCCTGATGGTTCTATGTATCAAGAAATCTATAAAGCAATTCGTTTGAAGCCGGTTCGTGTCGGGAAAAACGGTGAACTTATTGCAGGAGAGAAAGAAGATATAAATGGTGTCCTAACTGTTGAAGGTGCTAAGAAAAGTGGTGTTTCAATAGACCTTCTAAGCATGGACAAAAACTTATTAAATAGCTCTACGACAGACGATGCAGGAGTTTTTAATTTCGCTAGCTTAGATCCTGACAGTATTTACTTTATAAGAATTAATACAGAAGACCCTGAAGTTTTGCGTCGTAATCAGATAGTCATTATGAACGAAAAAGGTGAAGAACTTCTATTCAAAAAGATCGGTGAAGGACTTTATCAATTTAACCCAAGGAAGGCAGCTGAAAAAGCAACTTACACAACTGATATTGCAGGATTAGCTACAAAAAATGGAATGCCTTTAAAGAAAGTTAATGTGAAACTGTTTGATAAAGATGATGACCTCATTGCCTATACAGAAACTGATAATGCCGGTGTTTTTAATTTTAGTAAGTTAAATTCTAATGAACGTTATCTCATTGTTTTTGATGTAGAAAAAGAACAGTTGCCTGACGAGAATGATATTTCAATCGTGAATGAAAAAGGCGAGGTACTTATATTTAGAAAAATACGTGAGGGGGAATTTGAGTTCATTCCGGATAACATAAAAACAACCGTCTCCAAAGAAGCGACAGTTCAAGGAGCAATCGCAAGCAATGGAGAACCATTGAGAGGTGTTAGTATTGATTTGTTAGACGATAAACAATCCTTACTGTCTTCATCTACTACCGATGATGCTGGAGTATTCAATTTCTACAAATTAGATCCGACTAAAAAGTATTTAATTCGAATCAATGCACCAGATGAGCAATTACCAACGGATGATAACATTGTAATCATGAACAAAGATGGCAAGCCACTAAACTTCAAAAAAGTGGGTAAAGGGCTGTATGAATTTGTTCCTGAAGCAGACAAGTCTCCTGTTTATGTCACTAACGTTGGTGGATTACTAACCATAAATAATAAACCAGTAAGTGGTGCTAACGTCAGGTTATTAAATGATGTGCAATCATTATTAGCCTCTGCCACAACCGACCAAGTAGGTTCGTTCAACTTCTACAACCTTTCTACTGACAAACAATATTTTGTAGAGTTTGATGCAATAGATGGGGAGTATCCTCTAGCTAGTCAAATTTTATTGACAAATTCGGATGGAGAACCAATGGTATTGAATAAAGTTAAAGATGGGTTATATGTTTTCACTCCTACTGTGAAGAAAAATATTGGTTTAACTTATTCTATTGGGCCTAATGGAGAAAGAGTATACAATACAAAAGCATACAGCCTGGAAGCAAGAGAAGGGATTAAGTATGATGAGTCATACCCTACTCCTGCTGAACTAGAAGGTGTAATTGTATATTTCCAGAAATTCTTTACTTACAACGTAAAAGACATTAGTGAGAATAATCAACAGTTCTTAATGTTTGCAAATGATATTGCAGAATTGGTTAAACAAAGAGGTTATGCTGATATCATTATTACTTCCAGTGCATCTAAAGTGCCAACAAGAACTTGGAAAAACAATACAATCGTTTCTTCTAAGCGAGCTTATGACACGAAAGCATTACTAGAAAGAGTGATGTTGAAGAGAGGATTAAAACCTAGTCAATACAACTTTGTAGACATTAACACGCTAATTACAGGACCTGAATACAAAGGAGATTATTTAACCAATAAGAAGGTTTACGAAAAATTCCAATACGTAAGAGTATTCGTGAAATAACAGCACATATAAGTTGAAAAGAGGGAAACTTTAAAAGTTTCCCTCTTTTTTTTTAATAATCCATTAAGTTTGTAAAAAATCAAACCAATGAATTTAGAATTAAACAAGCCAATTGTATTCTTTGATTTAGAGACTACAGGAGTAAACGTAGCTTCTGATAGAATTGTAGAGATTTCTATCTTAAAACTGCATAAAGATGGAAAAAGAGAAATTAAAACAAGAAGAGTCAATCCGACTATTCCTATCTCAGCAGAGTCCACTAGTATTCATGGGATTTCTAATGAAGATGTAAAAGATGAACCAACCTTTAGAGCATTGGCAAAGGGGATAGCACAATTCATTGGCAATTCAGATTTAGCAGGATACAACAGCAATAAGTTTGATGTGCCAATGCTAATGGAAGAATTTCTAAGAGCAGAAGTTGACTTTGATCTTTCTACTAGAAAATTAGTGGATGTTCAAAATATTTTTCACCGAATGGAACAAAGAACCTTAGTCGCTGCTTATCGATTTTATTGTGATAAAGAACTAGTTGGAGCTCACGGAGCTGAAGCAGATAACTTGGCAACTTATGAGGTATTAGAAGCACAAATCAAAAAATACCCTGAACTAGAAAATGATGTTAACTTTTTGTCTGAATTTTCAAAAAGAGGAAACAATGCGGACTTGATGGGTCGAATTGTATTTGATGATAATAATATTGAAGTGTTCAATTTTGGCAAGCACAAAGGAAAATCAGTAGAATCAATTCTTAAAAGTGAATCCTCCTACTACGATTGGATGATGAAAGGCGATTTCCCGCTTTACACAAAAAAAGTATTGACCGCGATTAAGATGAGAAGTTTTGGTAAATAAGAATGTATGAAGATAATTTGCATCGGCAGAAATTACGCCAAACACGCTAAAGAGCTAAATAATCCATTACCAGCCGAGCCCGTTTTCTTTTTTAAACCTGACACTGCTCTGTTGCCAAAAAAAATGCCATTTTTCATTCCTGAATTCTCAAACGAGATCAATTATGAAACAGAAATTGTAGTTCGAATAGATCGATTGGGAAAAAATATTGAAGAGCGATTTGCCCACAAATATTACAATGAAATTAGTTTAGGAATTGACTTTACAGCAAGAGACATACAAAATGAATGTAAAGAAAAAGGGTTGCCATGGGAAAAAGCGAAAGCATTTGATGGGTCTGCACCAGTTGGAAATCAATTCATTCCGATTAATAAATTTAAAAGCATTAAAGACATCGACTTTTATTTAACTATCAATGGGGAGCAAAGGCAAATTGGAAACAGTGTAGATATGATTTTTTCAATCGATCAAATTATTGCTTACATCTCACAATTTGTTACGCTCAAAATCGGCGACTTAATTTTTACAGGAACTCCTGAAGGGGTCGGAAAAGTGAGTATCAACGACCACCTCGAAGGATTCTTGGCCAATCAAAAAGTATTGGATTTGAAGATAAAATAAAAGGCTCGGCGAAATCGCCGAGCCTTTTATTTTAGTGGATCATTTTCTCCTTGAAATTGACTCCGTATTTTTTTAATTCTTCCAAAACAGGTTCATAGATCTCTTTTGCAATTGGAATTTGGACACCCGGCATATCAATTATTCCCTTTAATAACATTTTTGCAGCAATAGCAACTGGATAACCTACTGTTTTTGCCATCGCAGTTCTTAAGCTATCCTCTCCTTTCACTACCATTGATGAATGCAATTCATGTTGCTCTCCATCCAATTCGTATACAAACTTATGCCACATCACAATCATGTCTTTGTCTTCTTTATTCAATGACCATTTGCGCTCTAAAATATATTGTAAGATTTGAGCTGGCGTAGCATTCTTTAAAGGAATTTTTATTGGTTTAAAAATATCCAACCATTCTAACTTGCTAAATAAATCCACGTCATCCTGATGCATATTTAGATAGTATTTCAATTTTAATTCCACAGAATCATTTGGGTTGTAGGCCAAAAAAAGATTTATAAAATCTCTAAATGTCATCTGATCAGAATGCTCAATTTGATAAGAATCATCCGTTGCGCCTAATTGAACGAACACATTCCATGCTTTAGAAAATCCAGGCCTTCTCAAAGTCCCTCTATACATTGTTTTAACATCCTCTAGATGGTAAACAGAACGATACGTTAAAGAATCTCTATTGGCGTATCCTTCAAATTTGCCATACCCTTCCACATCTATAATCTCAGTTCTTCTGAATAATTTATGATAAGGGATGTATTTATAGGTTCCGCTTTGGATAAACTTTACCGCTCCTCCCTGTCCTGCCAGCACCACATTTCTTGGATTCCATGTAAATTTATAATTCCAAGGATTATTGTCACTTTCAGGTGCAATTAGTCCACCAGTGAAAGTTTCAAATTCTATCACTTTTCCTCCTTTTCCTCTAATTTCATCTATCACCTTCATGGCAGATAAATGATCAATGCCTGGATCTACACCAATTTCATTGATAATCGTCACTCCATTCGCGATGGCTTCTTGCTCTAATGCTCGCATTTCTTTTGAAACATAGGAAGCAGTAACCATATTTTTCTTAAATCGGATACAATCTTTAGCAACAGAAACATGCATATGAGCAGGCAACATTGAGATTACAATATCCGCTGCCTCAATTTCCTTTGTCCGCTGATCATCGTCAGTTACATCAAATGCAATAGCAGTAGCCCGTTTATTATTTCCAATTTTTGATTCAGCGAAATCGATATTTTGATCCCCAACTAATAACGTCCAATCTTCCTTTTCCAAATTCTCTAGCAAGTAATCAATCAACGAAATAGTGGATCGCCCTGCTCCTATCAACAATATCTTTTTCATGTGAAATTTATTCTCTTTTGTGAGTAGGCTAAATTAATGGTTTACCTTTGTCAATATCAAATTATATTACAGTTAAAATATATTCTCTAATGAAAAACAAAGCATTTATTTTTGGATCAACGTTCGGCCTACTGGCTGTTGCTTTAGGTGCCATGGGAGCGCATGCACTCAAAAGTCACCTTTCAATAGAGCAATTAGAAAGTTTTCAAACGGGTGTTCGTTATCAATTATTTCACGCCATCATGCTTTTTTTCATTGGAAGTAGAATTAATTCTACTTCCAAACCACTAAGTATTGTCACTAATTTATTTATAATCGGGACCATACTATTTTCATTCTCTATTTATTTATTAAGTACAAAATCACTTTTAGGTATTGATGGATTATCCTTATTGGGTCCTATAACTCCTATCGGTGGATTACTATTAATCTCAGGTTGGATAATTTTATTGATTGCATCAATTCGAAAAAAAATATAATAAATAGTTGTCCATACAAATTAGCATAACTACCTTTCTTTCTCAATAGAATAGACTTTAATGATTTCTTAAATGTGTGGAATTTGCGGAATATTAGCTTTTAACGAAAGTGGACAATTAAACATTGACCATGTTGCTAACGCCACAAAAAAATTAGAGAAAAGAGGGCCTGATGCAGAAGGAGTTCACCTTGACAATACTGTTGGATTAGGACATAGAAGATTATCGATTATTGATACAACTGATCAATCCAATCAACCATTTACTGATGAAACTGGCAGATATATTATCGTTTTCAATGGTGAGATATTCAATTACCTGACGTTAAAAGAGAAGCTAATTAACTTTGGCTGCCACTTCAAAACTTCGAGCGATACAGAAGTACTTCTTCAAATGTACATTCATTATAAAGAAAAATGCCTCACCTTTTTAAACGGATTCTTTGCATTCTCTATTTATGACAAACAAACTCAAGAGTTATTTTTAGCAAGAGATCGATTTGGAATTAAACCATTGATCTATTATAAGGATGAAAATCAATTCATCTTTTCTTCCAATATGGATAGTTTACTTGCATTTCCAATAAAAAGAGAATTAGACCATACTTCCTTAAATATCTATTTGCAATTAAACTACCTACCCGAGCCACACAGCTTTATTCAGAATGTAAAGAAACTTGATAGTGGAAGTTTTGCAATTATTCAATCAAATGGCAAAATCCAAATGGACACTTATTATCAACTTGAGATTACAAGTGAACTGCCATCAAACAAAATACTTGATTACGAGTCTGCTCAAAAAAGATTGATCTCAATTTTAGAAGAATCGGTTCAGCAACGAATGGTAGCAGATGTACCGTTAGGCACTTTTTTAAGTGGAGGTATTGATTCTTCATTAATAACTGCAATTGCTTCGAGATCTTCAAAAAAGGCAATTGAAACATTTTCAATTGGATTTAAAGATGAGCCACTTTACGATGAAACAAAATATGCCGAATTAGTAGCTAATAAATACCAAACCAATCACCATGCATTCAAGCTATCCAACACTGATTTGTTAGCTAGTTTTTATGACTTTATGGAGAACATAGACGAGCCTTTTGCTGACTCTTCAGCTCTTGCAGTCAACATATTAAGTAGAGAAACTAAGAAGCACGTTACAGTAGCTTTATCGGGTGATGGTGCAGATGAAATATTTTCGGGCTATCATAAGCATATGGCAGAATTTCAAGCAAGAAAAGGAAATCTAGTCAATAAGATGGTTTCTAATCTTGGCCCAGTTTGGCAGTATATGCCACAATCTAGAAACTCTAAAACTGGGAATCTCTTTCGAAAACTATCAAAATTTAGTGAAGGTCTTCAACTTAGTAATAAAGATAGATATTGGGCTTGGGCATCCTTAATGGATGAAGCATCTGTAACAAATATGTTGTTAAAAGAAACACCAAAAAACACCTATTTCTCAAGAAAAGAAAAACTACTATCCACCGTTAATAGTTCTGACTTTAATGAAGTTTTATTAACTGATGTAAGAATAGTTCTTAAAGGAGATATGCTTAAAAAAGTGGACAGCATGAGTATGAGAAATGGTTTAGAAGTAAGGGTGCCATTTCTAGATCATCGTTTAGTGGAGTTTGCATTTTCGTTGCCTTCTCATTATAAAATTGATGGAAAAATGAAGAAAAAAATTCTTCAAGATGCAGGTAGACATCTATTACCTGATGAAATTTATAATCGACCTAAACATGGCTTTGAGGTTCCATTAGTCAAATGGTTCAACAAAGAACTTAAATCCCTTATTCATGATGATTTACTTTCGGATGAATTCATCAAAAGCCAAAACCTTTTTAACTTAAAATCCGTAACTGAACTGAAGAATAAATTACAATCAACTTATCCCGGAGATAGTCCAGCAACTATTTTTGCGCTTCTTATCTTCAACAATTGGTGGAAAAAATACTTATCTTGACAGTTCGACGAATAATGATATATATCCGACCAAAGCAATTTACATTTGTTTCAAAGTTTTAATTCATGGCTAAAAAGGTACTTCGTATTATTAATCGATTCAATTTAGGTGGACCAACCTTTAATGCAGCCTATTTGACAAAATACCTTGAACCCGAATTTGAAACACTTTTATTAGGTGGGCAGTGGGATGAGACGGAAGAAAGCTCACAACATATTCTAACTAATTTAGGAATAAAGCCAACTATAATTGAAGAGATGAAACGAGAGGTTAGCATGTCTTCAGACAGAGAAGCCTACAAAAGAATAAAAAAAATAATCAAAGACTTTCAACCAGACATCATTCATACTCACGCCTCCAAAGCCGGCGCACTTGGTCGATTAGCCGCAATTAATTACGGAAAAGCTAAAATCGTTCACACCTTTCATGGCCATGTTTTTCATTCCTATTTTGGAAGTATTAAAACAAACATCTACAAAAACATAGAACGTGGCTTGGCACTTAAAACTGATAAAATAGTGGCCATTAGTGATCGTCAAAAGTTAGAACTAACAAAAAGATATAATATCTGTAGTGCAGATAAAGTTGAAGTCATTCCTTTAGGATTCGATTTAAATAAGTTTCAAATTAACAACATTGAGAAACGTGCTTCCTTTAGAAAGCAGTATTGCATTAAAGATGATGAGGTCGCAGTTGGAATAATTGGACGATTAGTTCCCATAAAAAATCATCCCCTATTTATTGATGCTATTAATGAAGTTAGAAATCGAACTAATCTTAAAGTGAGAGGATTTATTATTGGTGATGGTGAAGAAAGAGAAAACCTAAAAGCATACGCCACACAAATTGGTCTGCCACATGTTAACGGAGAATTCACAGGAAACAACCCTGCTCCTCTTCATTTCACCTCTTGGATTAAAAATATTGATTGGGCCAATTCAGGGTTAGATATAATAGCACTAACTAGTTTTAATGAAGGAACACCGGTTAGTTTGATAGAAGCTCAAGCAGCCAATAAGCCGATCATAAGCACTAAAGTTGGTGGAATTAAAAACACTGTCCTTCAAAATGAGACAGCATTATTGGTCAATCAAAATGACAAAGAAGATTACATTAGAAATCTAATCAAACTAATTGAAGACAAAGCCTTAAGAGATCGTCTAGGAGCAAACGGATGGGAACATGTTAAAAGCAAATTTCATTATGAACGATTAGCATCAGATATGAGTAGGTTGTACAATGAATTATTAACCAAGGGTCGATAAGCTTTTGTTACTCCAAGTTGATATATTTTAATAGCTTTGCAACTCATTCATCAATAGTCAAAACATTCATGAAAAAAATTCTTTATTTATTAGGATGTATAGCATTCCTAGGTTTATACTCTTGTAATCCACTAAATCCTAGCATCATGCTCAAGACTTCAAAAAAATTTAAATTTGACGAACCTCCAAAAGAAAGCGATTTAGAGTATAAGATTGCCCCGAATGATCTAATAGATTTTCGTTTATATACAAATGATGGATTTAAATTAATCGATTTTACAACTTCAAACACAACAGCTACCAACACAAATTTAAGAAATGTTTCACTGGAATATTTAGTGGAATTTGACGGATATTGCAATTTGCCAATTCTTGGAAGGACTCAGATATCAGGACTAACTTTGAGAGAAGCTGAATTACTTTTAGAAGAAAAATACGCAGAATTATATATTGACCCTTTTGTATTACTAAACATTACAAATCGAAGAGTAACTATTTTTCCTGGCAGTGACGGAAGTGGTAAGGTCATCACATTAATGAATAATAATACAACTTTAATAGAAGCTCTTGCATTAGCAGGCGGAATTTCCCAAGAAGGAAAAGCTTATAGAATAAAACTAATTCGAGGAAACTTAAAAGATCCAGATATTTATTTAATCGACTTATCTAAAATTGAAGGATTGAAATATGCGGATATTATTCTTCAAGCAAATGACATTATTTATGTAGAACCAGTTGGTGTAACAAGAAGACAAGTCATTGCTGAAATTGCCCCAATAATAAGTTTATTAGTTTCTACAATTACATTGTTACTTGTTATAAATCGACAATAATAATTCAAGCTGAGTACTTTTTATGGATGAAAATTCTAACCTATCCAATCAAAACAATACTAGCGCTGCGAATGAGTTCGACCTTGGGCTTTTATTGTTCATTTTACGAAAGAACTTAATCTGGATAGCGTTAATTCTGTTGATTGCATTAGTAGCAACCTTCTTAACATTAAGGTATTCTGTTCCTACCTATCGAGTAAATGCAGTTATTCAAATTGAAAAAAATGACAGAGCCAATCAATTATTAGAAGTTGAAGGATTTAATGAAACAAGTGATATTTCTGGAGAAATAGAACTTTTAAAATCAAAATACCTCATCCTAAAAACAATTGAAAATCTCCCAATGGAGGTTAGTTATTATTCTCAAGGGAAATTTTTAGAAAAAGAATTATACATTGAATCCCCATTTTCCGTCGAATTCGACCTAACTGACTCTAGCTTAGTAGGTAGGGAAATTTATATTGATTTTAAAAATGAACGAAAAGGAACAATTCAATACATTGCTTCAAATCAAGAAAATATCAACAAGGATATATCATTTGATAAATGGATTGAAATTCCTGAAGGACGTTTAAAGATTAAAATAATAAACTTTGCCTTCATCAAGAATTTCAATAATCAGATAAAGCAAAATCAATTATTTTTTAAACTGAATAATAAAGAAGTTCTAGCAAGTGATTTTGTAAATAAACTATCTGTTTCGATTCTAAATCCTGCTGCAAAAACAATTCAAATTTCTTTCATTGATGAAAATCCTTTTAAAATTCAAGATTTTGTTGAAGCATTAATTAAGGAATTTCAAGTATATGATATCAATAGAAGGAAAAAAAGCTCTTCCAGAATTCTAGACTTTATTAATGAACAGCTAAGCAGCGTATATCAACGTCAACAAAAATCTGAGAAGACAATACAGGAGTTTAAAAGAGATAATAAAGTTTCAGGTGTTAAAGAATTTTCTTCTTTATATATTGAAAAGCTAAATCAATTAGACAATGCAATTATTGATGCTACTATTCAAAAAAACATTCTCGAGGAAATCCACAACCAAATAAATGTAAATCCTGAAGAAATAGATGTTTATCAAATCATTCCTGTTTTAATGGGATCTGATTTCCAGGGTTCTTTAGAAGGCCTAATTCAAGATTTAAACAGCTTATTAATCGAGAAACAAAATCAATTGTACTCCAATACAGTTTCAAGTGATCAAGTTAAGAACATTAATTTTCGGATTGATATTCAAAAAAAGCTGTTGATCACTACCGTACAGGCAATTTCTTCAAAAATGAACAATAGAGTTAGCGAACTTGAAAAAACGCTAGAAATTGCAGAAAAAGATTTTTTTGGTGTTCCAGAAAAGGAAATAGAATTAAATCGACTTCAACGGACATTTGAAATAGATGAAAAATTCTATACAATGTTGCTTGAAAAAAGGACAGAGTATTCTATCTCCGAAGCTGGTTTTGTTTCACAAATGATTATTCTAGAAGAACCTTCAACTCCAAGAACACCAATAACACCGAATAAAGAGTTTATTGTAATTGGATTTATACTTGGAGGCCTTTTCTTAAGTATTGTGTTATTAGTAATCAGGTATACTTTACATAATCAGATTACTACCATTGCTGATATAAAAAAGTATTCAAAAGTTAACTTTAGTATACTCGGAATCATACCAAAATACAAAAAAGACATCCCCGTATCGCAACTTGTCGTAAACGAAAACCCTAAATCATTAATCGCTGAAGCTTTTAGAACAATTCGAAGTAACCTCCAATTTATTTCTGCCAAAGAAGGACCAAAATTGATGGCCGTTACCTCTACTATTTCAAGAGAAGGCAAAACGTTTGTAGCTATTAATATTGCTGGAATTATAGCTTACTCTGGAAAAAAGGTAATCTTACTTGATTTAGATATGAGAAAACCTAAGATACACTTGGGTTTTGGAGCAGAAAACATTAAAGGTATGAGTACGCTCCTTATTGAAAAAGATAACTTAGAAAGTTGTATTCAACACAGTAAGCAGGAAAACTTAGACTTTATTACTGCCGGACCTACACCTCCAAACCCCTCTGAACTAATTATTAGTGGGAAGTTAGATGAACTTATTGAAACTCTCAAAAAATCATACGATCTAGTAATTATTGACAACCCTCCTGTAGGTCTAGTAACAGATGGTATCAGTATTATCCAAAAAGCAGATTACCCGCTTTACATCGTTCGATCTGAATATTCGAAAAAGAACTTTATTCAGAATATTGATAAATTAATCACTGATAATAAGATTACAAAATTGTCAGTAATTTTAAATGGTTTCAATGCAAACTCTGCAGGTTATGGATACGGAGGCAAATATGGCTATGGATACGGTTATGGTTATGGTTATGGTTATGGCTATGGATATTATGAAGAAAGTAATAACCAAAAAGACAATTTATTTCAAAGAGTATTTAAACGAAAAGAAAAATGAAAATAACTACTACCCCAATTCCTGACTTACTAGTTATAGAACCAAAAGTATTTCATGATGATAGAGGATACTTTTATGAATCTTACAATGAATCTAAATTTATTGATTTAGGTTTCACCGTACAGTTTAAACAGGATAACATCTCTCGTTCGACAAAAAATGTACTAAGAGGGTTACATTTTCAACGACCACCATACTCTCAAGGTAAATTGGTACAAGTATTGAAAGGAGCAGTTCTTGATGTGGCGGTTGATCTTAGAAAAGATTCTAAAACTTATGGTCAACATTTCAAGATTGAGCTTTCAGAAAAAAATAAGAAACTATTCTATATTCCACCAGGGTTCGCTCATGGATTTTTAACTTTAGAAGATGACACTATATTTTCTTATAAATGCACAAACGTCTATAACAAGGAATCAGAAGATGGCTTAATGTGGAACGACAGTAGTATCGCTATCGACTGGGGGCTTCAATCTCCCATCTTATCAGAAAAAGATATTAATTATATTGATTTCAAAAGTTTTACAAGTCCTTTTTAATGGAAAACATATACGCTAGTAAATACCTTATTTTTTTATTCATTGCCTTTTGTTTTTCATTTTTGATTAATAAGTTGTTTCTAAGCTTTTCAAAAAATTTAGGTGGACGAGCAAAAAATGAAAATACTGTTAGATGGGCTAGTGTGACAAAACCCGCATTTGGAGGAATTTCTTTTTTCATTGTTTTTTTACTCTCCTATTCAGCCTACCCCTTATTTTTTGACCATGGTTTAATTTTTGCAAAACCAGAAACATTAGGCATCCTAATAGCATCTACTTTAGCATTTTTAATGGGGCTTGCTGATGATGCATATGACACCAACCCTTCACTCAAGTTTATTGTACAATTTGCGAGTGCCATTGTATTAATTATTAGTGGCACTTACATTCAGCTTTTTGACTCCACTGTTGCAAATTACGTAATCACTATATTATGGGTAGTTGGTATGATGAATTCCATAAATATGCTAGACAATATGGATGCAATCAGCACACTAGCCTCTATTTTTGCATTTACCTCCATGTTAATAGTTGGAGCCTATTCAACAGATACGCAATCCATTTATTTTCTGCTCACCTCTTGCATGATCTCTGGCTTAGTTGGTTTCTTGTATTTTAACTGGAACCCATCAAAAATGTACATGGGCGATACTGGAAGTCAATTTCTTGGAATTATTTTAAGTGCGATGTCCATTCATTTTTTATGGAATCCTATTGGTTTTACTGAAGAAGTTGCAATTTCAAAACAATTTGTATTTGTTATTTTAGCCTTTTTAATTCCATTAAGCGATACCACAACGGTGGTCATCAACAGACTTGCAAAAGGCAACTCTCCATTCATCGGTGGAAAAGATCACACAACACATCATTTGTCTTACCTAGGTTTCTCAGACCGACAAGTCGCGCTAATCATAGGCTTAGTAGGGTCTGTAAATACATTGTTAATAATTTATATACTCTCTATTGAAGATTGGTCTGGAATGTTCACATTTTTATTCGGTGGATACGCTTTTTTGGTTTTCTTATCGTTATTTTTAATAACTAAAAGAACGAAACCAAAAGCAGTCAAAATATGAAAGATACATTCTCAAAAATAGGATCTTACCTTCTAACATTTTTAGCCGGAATAGGAATAGTTAGTCTTTTCAGTTACGCTTTTGATACTTCAAAAGAAGAAAAAACATATCAAGAGCGAATAGACCTAAATTATAATATCTATTCTCTTTCAATTCCTGATCAAGTTTCTTTTGCTGATGAAAAAATCCCTTTAACTGATTTTGAAATTAGAGAAAGGTTGGATCGTGAGCTGCATGTAAATACTTATTTTCATTCCCAAACAATATTATTTTTTAAAAAAGCCAATAGGTGGTTTCCTGTCATTGAGCCGATTTTAAAAGAGCAGAACATTCCTGAAGATTTTAAGTACCTCGCTTTAATAGAAAGTGGGTTCGATAATGTAATTTCGCCAGCAGGAGCTACAGGGTTCTGGCAATTTATGAAGCCCACAGCTTTAGAATATGGTTTAGAAATTAATGATGAAGTTGATGAGCGTTATAACGTTGAAAAGTCGACTCTCGCAGCTTGTCAATATTTAAAAAAATCATATGCTAAATTTGGCAGTTGGAGCCTTGTAGCAGCTTCTTATAATGCGGGCATGGGCAGAATTGAATCTCAAATGAGTCGTCAATTGGCCACTAATTATTGGGATTTATTATTGAATTCTGAGACCGAAAGATATGTTTTTAGAATTGCTGCCCTAAAGTTAATATTTGAAAATCCAGAGAACTTCGGGTTTAACATTCGAAAGAAAGATCTGTACAAAAATTTTAGTTTTTATACCGATACAATAACAGGAAGTGTTGAAAATTTCGCCACCTATGCGAAAGAGAAAAAAATCAATTATAAAATATTGAAATTTTTCAATCCATGGTTACGTGAAAATTATCTAAAAAACAAAAATGGCAATACGTATGTTATAAAATTACCTAATGAAGGAGAGTTAAAATAACTTTCATTTTATAGTTAGAGACCCTATTTCTAATAATTTATGCCGAAATCAACAATTGAAACCAAGCAAGTAGAACCACTTGTTGTCTCAGGTGCTCGAGTTCATAACCTCAAAAATATAGATGTCACGATACCACGCGAAAAATTTGTGGTCATAACCGGATTAAGTGGAAGTGGAAAATCTTCTTTAGCATTTGATACTATTTATGCAGAAGGTCAACGGAGATATATAGAGAGTTTTGCATCTTATGCTCGACAATTCCTAGGAAACCTAGAACGACCAGATGTAGAACAAATCACAGGTTTAAGTCCCGTTATATCTATCGAGCAGAAAACAGTGAGTAAGAATCCAAGATCTACAGTTGGAACTATCACTGAAGTTTACGATTTTCTTCGATTGTTATTTTCTAAAGTCTCTGACGCATACTCCTACAACACAGGAGAAAAAATGGTCAAATATAGCCAGAATGAAATAGTAGATTTAATTTCAACTGACTATAACAACCAAGCCATCTCAATTCTTGCGCCCATCATTAAAGGTAGAAAAGGCCATTACAGAGAATTGTTTAGGCAAATCGTAAAAATGGGATTTCTCCGTGTTAGAGTGGATGGAGAAGTAAAAGAAATAACCAACACCATGCAATTGGATCGTTACAAAGTGCATGATATCGAAATTGTTATTGATCGTTTAGAAATAAAAAAAGAGACTAGAAAAAGATTAGACGAATCAATTGCTACAGCAATGAAGCATGGTAAAAATTCCATCCTGATTTTACCGAAAGGAGAAGATGATCCAAGACACTTTAGTAAAAACTTAATGTGTCCGTCAACTGGTATTAGTTATGACGAACCTGCGCCAAATTTTTTCTCATTTAATTCGCCATATGGTGCTTGCGAAAATTGTAGTGGCTTAGGAAAAGTATCTGAAGTAGATCTAGATAAGATAATTCCATCCGATAAAAAATCGATCAAACAAGGTGCTTTTGAACCTCTTGGAAAATATACAGATAAATGTATTTTTAAACAGTTAGAGGCAATTGGCCGAAAATATGACTTTAAAATAACTACACCAGTCAATGAAATAAGTGATGAAGCCATGCGAATTATACTTTATGGCACATCATCTCCGCTAAAAATGGAGGATTCAATCGCAGGGGTCAACAACTCCTATTCATTTGAATTTGAAGGAATAGTTAATTTTATAAGTCGCCAATTTGATGACAATCCATCAAGTTTAATTACCAACTGGGCAGTCAAGTTTATGAATAAAATAGATTGCCCTGAATGCAACGGCAATCGATTAAAAAAAGAAGCTTATTACTTCAAGATAAATGAATTCAACATTGCCGATGTTTCCAACATGAGTATTGAAGACTTAAGTGCATGGATGCTTTCTATCGATAAAAAGCTCACTAAAAAAAATCAAGTCATTGCTAAGGATATTCTTAAAGAAATTAACACCCGACTTCAATTTCTACTTGATGTAGGCCTTAATTATTTGAGTTTAAATCGACCATCAAAATCATTATCAGGAGGAGAAGCTCAGCGGATTCGTCTTGCCACACAAATTGGATCTCAATTAGTTGGAGTACTCTATATTTTAGATGAACCAAGTATCGGATTGCATCAGCGAGATAATATCAGATTAATCAACTCCTTAAAAGACTTAAGAGATTTAGGCAATTCCATTATTGTAGTGGAACATGACAAAGAAATAATGTTGGCTGCTGACCATCTAATCGATATTGGTCCAATGGCTGGTGTAAATGGTGGTCAAATAATTGGGGAAGATTCCCCTGTGAATTTTCTTAAAAACAATACCACGACTGCCAAATATTTAAATGGTGATTTGCAAATCCCGTTTTCAAAAGATAGAAGAAAAGGAAATGGAAAAAAGTTAGTATTGAAAGGAGCCACAGGAAATAATCTTAAATCGGTAGACATCAGCTTACCATTGGGTCAGTTTATCTGTGTGAGTGGCGTTTCGGGAAGTGGCAAATCTACTTTAATCAATGAAACCTTATTTCCTATACTCAGTCAACATTTTTATAAAAGTAGAAAATCGCCTTTACCTTATCAAAAAATAACAGGATTAGAGCACATTGACAAAGTCATTGACATCGATCAATCTCCAATTGGAAGAACACCACGGTCAAATCCGGCAACTTATACGGGTGTTTTTACAGATATCAGAGCATTATTCAGTGAATTGCCAGAAGCTAAGATAAGGGGTTACAAACAAGGCCGTTTTTCTTTTAATGTATCAGGAGGTCGTTGTAACACTTGTAAAGGAGCAGGCCTCCAAACTGTTGAAATGAATTTCTTGCCAGACGTTTATGTTGAGTGCTCAGAATGTCATGGAAAACGATACAATAGAGAAACGCTTGAAATACGTTACAAGGGAAAATCTATTTCCGATGTCCTAAATTTAACAATTAATGAAGCGGTGGAGTATTTTAGTCATATTCCTTCAATTCTAAATAAAATTCAAACACTAAAGGATGTTGGCTTAGGCTACATTAGATTGGGTCAAGCTTCCACTACTTTGTCAGGTGGAGAAGCTCAACGGGTAAAACTTGCGACTGAGTTGTCTAAAAAGAACACAGGCAATACTTTTTACATTTTAGATGAACCCTCTACAGGATTGCATTTTGAAGATATTCGTATTTTACTAGAGGTATTGAATAAAATAGTGGATGCTGGCAATACCGTTTTAGTGATTGAACACAATTTAGACATTATTAAAGTAGCTGATTATATAATTGACATAGGCCCAGAAGGTGGAGAAAAAGGCGGAAAAATAATAGTAGAAGGAACACCTGAACAAGTAAGTCGATCTAAAACAAGCCATACAGCACCATTTCTTTTGGAAGAATTAAAAAGCAAATCATGAAAGAAGACGAAAAAGATTTTAGAATAGCAGACAAGTTTGAAGATAAAGATTGGAATGAGATTAAATCCAACGACTCTTGGGCAATATTTAAAATCATGTCTGAATTCGTAGAAGGCTATGAGAAGTTATCTAAAATTGGACCTTGTGTTTCCATTTTTGGATCTGCACGTACAAAAGAAGATCATAAATATTATAAGATTGCTGAAAATCTGGCTTATAAATTATGTAAAAAAGGTTACGGAGTTATTACTGGTGGTGGCCCAGGCATTATGGAAGCAGCTAACAAAGGAGCACATGAAGCTGGTGGAAAATCCGTAGGATTGAATATTGAGTTGCCCTTTGAGCAGCACTTTAATCCATATGTTGATGATGATAAACGATTGAATTTTGATTATTTTTTTGTTAGAAAAGTGATGTTTGTGAAATATGCTCAAGGATTTATAGTTCTTCCGGGAGGTTTCGGAACCTTAGATGAACTCTTTGAAGCTATAACCTTAATACAAACCAATAAAATTGCAAAATTTCCAATCGTATTAATGAGCAAATCCTTTTGGGGAGGACTGATTGAATGGATGAAAACGGTACTTCTAGAAACCAATAACAACATTCATAAAGACGACTTAGATCTTTTCTTTTTAGCTGATACAGAAGAGGAAGCTGTTGAATACATTGATTCTTTTTATAAAAAGTACCTACTTAAACCGAACTTCTAAGCTCAATTAGCCTTTTGAACAAAAAAGCGTTAATAACTTAACCACAACCATCATTTTCTCTAGGATGTTAATCTATAGCTTTGTTTTAGCTGTTATTAACAATTGTTGAAAACTCTGTTTGAATTATCACTTAGCTCAAACATCAAGTAGAAAATAACTTACAAAAGCGAAATTCTACCTTCAACAGTTAACTAACACCTTATTAACAAATACAAAATACTATAGAGATGGTAAAGTCGATTATTCTATTATTAAACCTTATTGGGGTTGTTATTTTTGAACTATTTTATGGCGAAGTAGTTACAGTAAAACAAGACTTCCCAACCAATATGGAAATCAATGTAACAGATACGATTGAGGTAACCATTACAAAAAATGAATTAAATGGATTCGCTAAACTTCAACAAGACATACCAAGAGGATTTAATGTTGAAATAATTGACTCAAAAGGAGGAACATTTTCATTTAAAGACAATATTTTAAAGATTATTTGGATTGCTCTTCCATCAGAAAATGAAATTCTAGTTAAATATGCTTTAACACCGAATAGTGATGTTCAAAGTCCTGCCTCATTTTCAGGAAAGTTTTCATACATTGAGGAAAATGAAAGACAAAATATTGATTTTGGCCCATCATCAGTAACAATAGGTAAAGAGAATGCTATTGCATCTGAAACAAAAATGGAGAAACCAAGTCAAAAAGAAGAGAAAAAAGCGACAAAACAAGGCAAACCTAAAAACCAACTGGTTGCAGAGGGAGATGATTATTTAATTTATAGGGAAATTGCTCAAATCCCAAACAAAACAAATCAGTTTAGAGTGACACTTATTCTTGAAAAAAATGAAATTAACAGTTTTGGAAAAATTGAAGAAACAATTCCAAATGGATTTGTTGCTTCAGAAGAAAATTCCAATGAAGGTTTCTTTTCATTCAAAGGAAATCAAGTAAAATTACTTTGGATGGCATTGCCATTTGGCGAGTCAGTAACTTCAACCTACATCATCGAAGCTACTGCTGAAATTACGGGTGAACCAGAAATAACTGGAAAATTTTCCTACTTAAAAAATGAAGAGACCTATGCTACTAATTTATCCGCTTCAATCATAAACACTGACAATATAACCGAAGTTGATAAAACTGAACAATTAGCTGACGTTGCGCCGGAAAAGATTGAAGAAGAAGTGAAACCTGAAGTGATCAAAGAAGCAAAAGAGGAAGTCACACAAGTAAAAAATGAAGAAATTGTAGAGACTCCTATTCAAACTAAACAACCTGAAATTAAAGAAGATAAACTAGTAGAAAACATTACAAACATCCCATCCCCGGAAACAGGAATATCCTATAAAGTTCAAATTGCAGCGGGACATAAAGAAGTGGCGAATAACTACTTTTCGAAAGTACATTCCATATCAGAACAAGTTGCTACAGAATTTCATGAAGGATGGAGAAAATATACCATAGGTAAATTTCCAGTTTATAAAGAAGCTAGGGATAAAAGAAATCAAGTATGGGCAGCAAACAATAAAATTTCTGATGCATTTGTAACTGCATACAATCAAGGTAACCGAATTACAGTTCAGGAGGCATTAATGATTAGCAACCAACAGTGGTTTAAGTAACATTCTGGGCTTGCTTTCTTCATAAATTACAAAAAAGCACGTATATTTAAATCCTGATAACTAGAGTGCAAGCCAATGAAAACCTCATCCCTTTTTATAACCATACTATGCTTGTTGTTTTCGATTAATTTATCTGCTCAATATGAGTCTGATACTACAGAAGCAACAGAAAAATCTCCATCAACCTTCACTCCCCCTACAATTGGTTTAGGAGTTGGTCTCATTTCGTTTTACGGAGATCTTAGGGATTATAAATACGGTAATCCATTTGTGAGCAATCCAGTTTATGAATTATATGTTCATCAACCCATTTTAGACTATTTGAGTTTAAATGTCTATTTCATGTTTGGAAAAATGCGTGTTGAAGAAAGACGTGTGGAGAGAAACCTAAACTTTGAAACGACTATTCGAGCAAGTGGATTAAACTTTGAATACAATTTTGGGAATTTCTTAAATCCAGATAGAAATTTCAGTCCATTTATCACAGCAGGTGTTGAGATTTTTGAGTTTAATTCCAAAACTGATCTTCTCGACAGTAAAGGGAATCCTTATTATTACTGGAACGATGGAACAATCAGAAATATCGCTCAGGATGACCCAGGTGCAGAGTTTGCTGTGGAAGTAACTCGTGATTATTCTTATGAAACTGATATTCGCCAAGCCCAATTTGGTGGAAAAAGTTTATATCCTGAAAGAGGAGTGGCAATTCCTTTGGGAGTTGGATTTGGTTTGAAAATTACGGATCAAATTAATTTTAGATTAGCATCTACCATCCATTTAACCTTTACTGATGACATAGATGGAATTGATGTGCACTCACCTCCAAGCAGACTTGCAGGAGATAGAGCAAATGCGAACAATGATTATTTTTTAGCATCGACCGTTTCTATTACTTATAACTTTAGAAAAGTGGACTCCTACAAAGATGGGTTTGATAAAGATGAAGTGATTGACTTTGCAGCCTACGACAATAATGATTACGATGAAGATGGTATCATTGATTTTTATGATAAATGTCCAAATACTCCCCTTGGAACAGAAGTAGATACTTTAGGTTGCCCAGTTGATAGTGATGGCGACGGATTGGCGGATTACCTTGATAAAGAAATTAACTCACCGGGCACTACTGTAAATGCTGAGGGAGTTTATTTAACTGACGAAATGATTTATGAATCATACTTGAGATATTCAGACACTACAGGAGAATTTGCAGATGTTGTTTCTACAAATTTCACAGGCAAATCAAAATCACAAAGTAGGTTTAGAATAAATGTTGGTGAATATGCAAGGGGAATGGAGCCGGAAGGAATAGAACAGTTATTGAACCTTCCTGATTTAAAAACCGAAGTAAAAGACTCTACTGTAGTGTATTCTGTAGGAAGTTCTAATAATTTACAGGATGTTGTAACTCGTAAAACCGAAATTTCTAAATTGGGGTTAAATCCAACTATTGAAGAGCGTGCTAAAGACAACAGTTATAATGACGCAGGTCAAAGAGTAAATGAGTTGAAACCAGTTGACAACAACTCCTCATCTGCGATAGACCCTAACAAAGTAGTTTTTAGAATTCAATTGGGAGCATTTAAAACAAAACCAGAGGATTCTTACTTTAAGGATATCGATAATTTAATAGTGATTGAGACCGATAATATTTATAGATATTATTCAGGTGCATTTGATACTTTTGAAGAAGCTGCAAAGCATAAAGTTAAAATGTCTCTTTCAGGATTTAAAGGTGCATTTGTGGCTGCTTTCAAAGGTGGTAAAAAGGTTCCATTAAAATCCGTCGGCGTTAATCCTATTCAACAATCGCCTTTGATTGGAAATTAATTTCATGAATAGTTTCTGGGAAAATGAGTCACTCCTATCATATGATGTAGGAATAATTGGAGGTGGAATAACAGGATTATCAACAGCTATTTCAATTAAAGAAAAAAGTCCCAATGCTACTATCGCTATTTTCGAATCAGGAGTATTCCATTCAGGTGCATCAACAAAAAATGCAGGATTCGCATGTTTTGGGAGTATTACAGAACTTCTTGAAGATGAAAAAAAGATGGGTTCTTCAAAAATGGTTGAACTTGTTCGAAAAAGATGGAATGGGCTTAAATTATTAATTTCTCGTATTGGCGAATCCAATTTAGATTTCGAAAATAATGGGGGTTATGAATTGCTTTTCAAACCAATTCCTCAACCTGAGATCGACAGAATTAATCGCTTGCTCTTCCCTATTTTCGCAGAGGATGTATTTTCAATTGACAATGGATTAATCGAAAAGTTTGGGTTTGATTCAAATCAGATAAAACAGCTAATCAAAAATCCTTTTGAAGGTCAAATAAATACTGGAAAAATGATGAACTCCCTGCTAAAGATTGCAGGAAAGCTTGATATCCGGCTTTACACAAACACCCCAGTTTTAGAGATTCTGAACAAAGGAATTAAAACAAAAGACACTAACTTTCAATGCAAACAAATTGTTGTTTGTACCAATGCATTTACTCAAAAAATAATACCCACTATCGATTTGGTGCCCGGGAGAGGACAAGTATTGATTACTAAACCACTAAAAAACCTTAAATTCAAAGGTGTATTTCACTATGATGATGGGTATTTCTACTTTAGAAATGTTGGAAATAGGGTTTTATTTGGTGGAGGAAGAAATATAGATTCTCGATCAGAAGAAACCACTGAATTATTACTGAATCCAAAAATTCAATCTAAATTAGTAGAAGATTTAAAGTCCATTATACTACCTTCTGCCACTTTTGAAATAGATCAACAATGGGCTGGTATAATGGCATTTGGTGAGGATAAGTACCCAATAATAAAAAGAATTAATAATCAATTAATCGTAGCGGTTAAATTAGGAGGAATGGGAATTGCACTCGGAAGTCTAATTGGAGAAGAAGCTGCGTTATTAACACTAGAAAACATTAACAAATGAAAAAGTTATTTTTTATTCCTGTATTACTATTTTTAGCTTGCAGTACCACAAAAGATTCATCAAAAGATTCTAATTCAAAAATATATACAATTGGTTTTTATAATGTAGAAAATCTATTTGACATAGATGATGACCCACAGATTAATGATGATGAATTTGTACCTGGCTCTGAAAAACAATGGGATGAAATAAAATATTTAGACAAGATTCAAAAAATAAGTAGTGTTATCCTTAACGCTGGTCAAGGAGATTTTCCATTGGCCTTTGGTTTATGTGAAGTTGAAAATAAGAGTGTCGTAACTGATTTAGTCAATTCAGACCTGCTGAAAGAAGGAGAATATGGGATTATTCATTTTGATAGCCCGGATGAAAGAGGCATCGATAATGCATTCATTTATAGAAAAGATTATCTATCTATAGTTAACGCAACTCCAATAGAGATTGATTTAGAAAAATTTAAATCCGATCATACAAGAGACATTTTACATATAGAAGCTACAATAAAGAATACAAAAACTTCGGTTCATTTTTTTATTAATCATTTCCCCTCAAGAAGTGGTGGTCAGGAAATATCTGAACCAAAACGAAAGGAAGTAGCAAGAATTCTAAAAAATCAAATCGACTTAATAGTAGGGAAGGAAAAAGATCCAACAATAATTTTAATGGGTGACTTTAACGACATGCCTGATAATTCGAGCATAAGAGAAGTTTTAAATGCGTGTCCTTTGGAAGAAGCCTGCTTTTTAAATAACCTTTCGTACGCTGAAGCAATGGAAAAACGAGGTACTTATAATTATAGAGGAGAGTGGAACATGTTGGATCAAATAATAGTCTCAAAAAACCTAACACAGACTACTAATTCAATGCATGTTGAGGACAATAAGGCTTTAATTTATAGAGATGAAATCGTAATGTATACTAATGATGCTGGGGAAACATCACCCGGTCGAACATATGGAGGTAATAAATACTTTGGAGGCTACTCCGATCACTTAGCCACTTATTTTAGACTCATTGTAACAAAATAGCTAACCAACTATAGCTTAACTTTTCTTAACTGTAATAGCACTCATTTTTAATTAAATTTGATCTCTTTGAATTATAAATTATGACAAAAGTTCTAAAAATAAGTTTCTGTTCGCTCATTTTAGCAGGAATGTCAATTACTGCTTCAACTGCTCAAACAATGAGCGCAGAGCAAGAAAAAGGAATCCAAAAATTCAATACTTTATTGAGCATAGTAAATTACGCTTATGTGGATACAGTGAATAATTCTCAAATGGTAGACAATGCAATTGTTGCTGTATTGAAAGAATTAGATCCACATTCGGTATATATTCCAAAAGATGAATTGCAAAAAATGAATGAGCCTTTAGAAGGTAACTTTGAAGGTGTAGGAATTCAATTTAACATATTAAATGACACTATTACTGTTGTTTCTCCAATATCTGGCGGTCCTTCTGAAAAATTAGGAATTCAATCAGGAGATAAAATAGTCAATATTGAAGGAGAATTAGTGGCAGGAGTTAAAATTTCAAACAGTGGAGTTGCTGATCGATTGAGAGGCAAAAAAGGAACAACTGTAAATGTTGAGATCAAGAGGTTTGGCGAAAAAGAATTGATTCCTTATGCCATAGAAAGAGACAAGATTCCAATATTTAGTCTAGACGCAGCCTATATGGCCACTCCAGAGATTGGGTATATTAAGATTAATCGTTTTGCTAGAAACACTACAGAGGAGTTTGATGAAGCATTATTAAAACTCAAAAAACAGGGTTTACAAGATTTGATTTTAGACCTAAGAGGAAATGGTGGTGGATACTTAAACACCGCATTTACCCTGGCAGATGAATTCTTGGGCGACAATAAGATGATTGTTTACACTGAGGGTGACAAACAAAAAAAAGAGGATTATAAAGCTACCTCAAGAGGAAACTTTGAAAAGGGAAAGTTAGTAGTATTGATTGATGAAGGTTCTGCTTCGGCCAGTGAAATCGTTTCTGGAGCAATACAAGACTGGGATCGAGGCTTAATTATTGGTCGACGATCTTTTGGGAAAGGTTTAGTGCAAAAGCCATTTCCACTGCCTGATGGTTCAGCTGTGAGGTTGACAACAGCAAAGTATTATACTCCCACAGGAAGGTCTATTCAGAAGTCATATGAAGAAGGTAAAGACGCCTATTATAAAGACATAGTGAATAGATACAAGCATGGTGAGTTATTTTCATCGGATAGCATCAACTTCCCTGATTCATTAAAATATTACACCCCCAATAAACGAACTGTTTATGGAGGTGGTGGAATCATGCCAGATATGTTCGTCCCAATTGATACTTCTTTATCATCTGATTACAATTCAAAATTGATACGTACTGGTGCTTACAATCAATTTACTTTAGTTTATTTGGATAAAAATAGAAAGAAGTTAGCTAAAGAATATCCAACATTTAAATCTTACAATTCTAACTTTGAAGTAAATGCAGAACTTTTGGAAGATTTTTATACTTATGCGGAGAAAAAGAAAGAAATTGAACGCAACCAAACAGATATTGCAACGTCAGAAAAACTAATTAAGATTCAATTAAAGGCCCTTTTAGCAAGAAATTTATTTGATGTTTCTGAATACTTTGAAGTCATCAATGAATTGAATGAAGCTTATCAAGAAGCTTTAAAAGTTTTGCAGAAAGATGATTTTATGGGATTACTAGAAGAGAATAAAAAATAGTTCATAATTTTACAACAACCAATAAATTTTATTTAAAATGAAAAACAACACACTTATAGGAATTGTAGCCGGAATCGGTCTACTTACAGTGATTAACTCTTACATGATTTTTACAGACAGCGGTGTAGATTATCAACAAACAGAAGTGGTTACACCGACTAATAACTTAGCAGCTACACCAGCAAACACCGATATGGATATGCAAAGTGCTCCAGAAGTGCCAGCAGGTCCTGCTACATCTATTGCTTTCAAAGAAATGGAACATGATTTTGGTGCGATCGATCAAGATACCAAAAACACAAAAATATTCACATTTACAAATACCGGTGAGAATCCTTTGATTATTTCAAATGCAACTGGATCTTGTGGTTGTACCGTACCAAACTACCCAAGAAATCCAATCGCTCCAGGGGAAACAGGTGAGATTGAAGTAGTCTATAGTCCAGGGAAACAGGTTAATCAGCAAACAAAAACTGTAAGTATTACAGCAAACACTGAGCCTTCAACAACTGTTTTGAGAATTAAAGCAAATGTTAATGCAGGTGAACAACCAGAGGGTTAGTATCCAAATTAAAACTATTCAAAACGCCTTCTTGAAAAATCAAGAAGGCGTTTTCTTTTTAAAATGCTTCCCCAATTGTTAAATAAAATCCGCTTGTATTTTGGCCAAACCCCATATCCAATCGGATATTAACTTTGTCATCTTCATCTAATGCAAAGCGAATTCCTGCTCCATAAGAAGGCTTAATAGTTTTAGCTTTAAATTCATCCAATTGATTTGCAACACTTGCAATTCCCCCAAATGCAACAACACCAAATTTCCATAAGAGTGGCACTCGATATTCTCCTTGAAGTACCAATAAATTGCGTTCTCGATACCTTCCTTCATAATACCCTCTCATTTTCCTTCTACCTCCTAATAAAGCCATTTCATTAAAAGGTGGAGCTCCATACATGTTTACAGCATAAAAATTCATTGCGAGCACTTGCTTTTTAACTGTTTCAATGTATTTTACATAATCAATTGAAATTCGTGTAAACTCAAAAGGACTTCCAAAATATTTACCATTTTGAGTAACCACAAGTTCAAGGTAAGTCCCTTTTAAAGGGAAATTGTAATTGTCTCTTGTATCATAGATACCAATAGCTCCCAAACTAGAAACAATTCCACCTTTTGCCCCCTTAACTATTTCTCTATCTAAGATTCCTCCAGCCAGCACGTCACCTAATTCATAGTTATCAAACCAATATCGAATCCCAGCATACACATTCTTACCAAATAGTTTCGTATAATTTAATCGAACCCTTGGGAAATTAACTTCATAATTTTCTTCTGAGGAAGCTTTTGAATTGGATCCAACACCCCAGAAATTATAGGTGTAATCGTAATAACCTACTTCTCCAAAGGCATAATACTGATCATTTTTCCAATATAACTGAAACGGCAGATAAAACAAGGATTGTTTTTCTTGAGTATAAGCGCCTCCTAACTGAAACTGAGAATTACGAGAGGATTTGGATTGATTTTTAAATCGAAATGAGAAAAATCCTACAGCACCATATGCCCATCTAGTTTCTGGGGTATAATAAACAACTGGCAGTGGTGTAAAATGAAATCTCTTAACACTATCTGCTTCTTTATCCACCTTATTCTCTTGACTAAATCCTGAAAGGGTTAAGAAAGTGAAGCAAATGAAAATTATAAGTTTCTTCAAATGTGAATTATTTTGACAATGAAGTTAAATAATTCCGTACAAAGAAGCTCCTTTTTCTCCCAAACGATCAACTCTTTTTTCAATGTTAGGATCCTTTACTAATGGAGGAGCATGATGTGGCTTGGTTCTAGAATCTATTATTACTGCTGTTTGGGCTCCCCAATGCTTATTTATAAAAGATTCATCAACTCCATAAATATCGTGCGAAGGATTGCTCTTCGTAAATGTTTCCCAAAGAAAATTATTTAAGGTAGCTGCAGTAAACTCACTATTATCTGAAACTAAAATAAGTGGAAAACTATTTATTTCTTCTCGATAGCTTTCTAGGTATTTTGATAAAACCTCAATCCTACTTTTTTCATTTATATAGGATTTAAAAGAAATTCCAGAAAATGCAATAATTCCAGGTAATACGACAACAGGATCACAAAACCCTTCAGGTATGTTTTCAAAATTTGGACATTGGTTTCCTAATGTTCTAATTTTATCCCCTGAAGCAGCAACAACTAATTTAGAGCCTGTATTTAAACCATCTCCGCTATAATCTAAAGTATCAATACTTGTTTTAGTATAAAAATGAAGGTCTCTTTGCAAATCAATTCTTTCTAATATTCCTTTTAGAAATTCTGCTTCTTCATGAATATCCATAGAGGGATTGTCAGCCTTATTCGCAATAAATAAATACTTAGCAAGACTCAGTTGACCTGTACCTAATATATGATTGGCTATTGTAAGCAATTCTTTGGGAGCTTTATCCTTTAAGTATGGAGTATATCTTTCACTACCAATAGCAAAAAGTAATGGGTGTACACCTGCAGCATCTACAGCATGAACAGCGTGCAATCCAGGTATTTCTTGAGGAATAGCAGCACCGGTCAGTTCATGAATTAAAGCGCCAAAACTGGTGTCCTCTTGTGGTGGCCGACCTACCACAGTAAAAGGCCAAATAGCACCTTTTCGATGATACACCTTGCGTACTTTCATTAAAGGAAAGTCGTGCTTTAAACTATAATAGCCTAAGTGATCACCGAACGGCCCTTCCGGTTTGTTCTCATTCGGGTATACTTCTCCTGTAATTACAAAATCGGCCTCAGAAGAAACAGCAAAACCATCCTTATCGTAACAGTATCTGAATCGTCGGGCTCCTAAGGCGCCGGCAAAAGTTAATTCTGAAATTCCCTCAGGCAAAGGCATCACTGCAGCAAAAGTATGCGAAGGTGGTCCTCCGACAAAAATACTAACCTTTAATGGCTCTCCAATTGAGTTTGCTTTAGTTTGGTGAACACCAATACCTCGATGTAATTGATAGTGCAAGCCGATTTCTTTATCTTGGATGTATTCATTCCCACCCAATTGAATTCGATACATTCCCAAATTTGAGTTCATCACCCCAGGTTTATCAATATCTTCACTGTACACAATTGGCAAAGTAACAAAAGGACCTCCATCCATTGGCCAACATTGAATTTGTGGCAGTGATGAAATTTTAGTTTCACATTCCATCACTGGATTCTGCCTCGATTTTTTGGGTAATGCTGTCAAGGCAGTAAAAGGAACAGAAATATTCTTTAAAGGGTGTTTTAATGCAGAAAGTGGATCGCCTTTTAAATGTATCAATTGCTCAACTTTCTCAATCGTATCTCGAAACATAAATTTGGATCGCTCTATTGACCCAAATAGATTGGACACAGTTTGAAATTCACAACCTTTTACATTTTCAAATAGTATCGCTGGCCCATTATTTTCAAATACCCTTAAATGAATAGCCGCCATTTCAAGATAAGGATCGACCTCTTCTTTAATGCGAATAAGATGTCCATTTTTTTCTAAATCAGAAATGCATTCCTGCATGCTTTTGTAACCCATACCCTATTCCATTTACCAATAAAACAACCAACCTATATAAGAGTTTTCTAAAATAAAAAAAGACCTAAAGTGAATGGTCACGATAGGTCTTTTACTATAACTTTCTAAGTTTATCTTTTTTCCATCGGAACGAAAGGTCTCAAGTTGGCCCCAGTATATATTTGTCTAGGTCGTCCAATTGGCTCACCGTTCTCTCTCATTTCTTTCCATTGTGCAATCCATCCAGGTAATCTACCAATTGCAAACATTACTGTAAACATTGAAGTTGGGATTCCGATTGCTCTGTAGATAATTCCTGAGTAGAAATCTACGTTAGGATATAATTTTCTTTCAATGAAATATGGATCACTTAATGCAACTTCTTCCAATCCTTTTGCGATTTCCAAAATTGGATCGTTGATTCCTAATTTTTCTAAAACATCATCTGCGGCTTTCTTGATAATCTTCGCTCTAGGATCAAAGTTCTTATAAACTCTATGACCAAAGCCCATCAATCTAAATGGATCATCTTTATCCTTCGCTTTTGCCATGTATTTTTTAACATCACCACCATCAGCTTGAATAGCTTCTAACATTTCAATTACAGCTTGGTTTGCTCCACCATGAAGTGGTCCCCAAAGTGCATTGATTCCACCAGAAAGTGATGCATAAAGACTAGCATGTGAAGAACCTACCAACCTTACAGTTGAAGTAGAACAGTTTTGTTCATGATCAGCATGTAAAATCAATAATTTATCTAGTGCACTAGCTACAACTGGATCGACTTTGTAATCATCAGTTGGCAATGAAAACATCATTTTCAAAAAGTTTGAACAATAGTCCAATCGATTATCAGGATAATTTACAGGATGTCCAATTTCATTCTTGTATGCCCAAGCAGCCATTGTTGGCAGCTTAGCTAGAATTCTTAGAATACTCAAATTAACACCTTCCGCTGATCTGTTTGGATCTAAAGATTCCGGATAAAAAGCTGTTAATGAAGACACCAACGAAGACAACACTCCCATTGGATGAGCATTTGATGGGAAACCATCTAAAATACTCTTAATATCCTCATGAATTAAAGTATGGTGCGTAATGTCTGACCTAAACTTTTTCAACTGAGCTTCTGTTGGAAGTTCACCATTAATTAATAAATAAGATACTTCTAAAAATGTAGATTTTTCTGCTAATTCCTCAATAGAATAACCTCTATACCTTAAAATACCCTTTTCCCCATCCAAGAAAGTGATTGCACTTTCGGTTGATCCAGTATTTTTAAAACCAGGATCTATCGTTACCAAACCAGATTCTGCTCTTAGCTTTGCAATATCAATAGCACGCTCGCCCTCGGTTCCTTCAATAATAGGCAGTTGGTATACTTTATCACCAACTTTAACTTCTACAAATTCAGACATATATATATTTATGTTTAAAGTGTTATTTTTTTATTTTCAATCCACACAAAGCTCGAAATTCATGTGTGATTCTGTTTGCTAATTTAGTCAACAAACAAGCAAATCACAAATACTTATCTTGCAAATTTGAAGCTTTTTCCAGGAAAAATTGCACCATTTCCTAATTCTTCCTCTATTCGCAACAATTGGTTGTATTTAGCCATTCTATCAGATCTCGAAGCAGAACCTGTTTTAATCTGACCGGTGTTTAGAGCAACTGCTAAATCAGCAATTATACTATCTTCAGTTTCTCCAGATCGATGGCTCATTACCGCTAAATATGAATTTGTTTTTGCCATATCCACTGCATCTATCGTTTCAGATAATGTACCAATTTGATTCACTTTAACAAGAATAGCATTTGCAATGTTCTCATCAATTCCTCTTTTTAGTCGTTTTACATTAGTAACGAATAAATCATCTCCTACTAATTGTACATCTTTCCCAATATAATCGGTCAATTGTTTCCATCCATTCCAATCATCTTCAGCAAGACCGTCTTCAATAGAAATAATGGGATATTTTTTTGTCCAATCTTTCCAATAAGTAGCCATTTCAGATGGAGTTAATTTATCTCCTGTGGATTTATGAAAGTGATAGACATTCTCTTCGGCTTTATAAAATTCGGAAGCTGCAGCATCCATAGCAATGTAAACATCTTCTCCCGGTCTATAGCCAGCCGCTTCAATTGCTTTTAAAACATATTCAATGGCCTGTTCATTTGACTTTAAATTAGGAGCGAACCCGCCTTCATCTCCAACATTTGTACTATAATTTTCTTTTTTTAGTACGGTTTTCAAATGATGAAATATCTCCGTTCCCATTCTTAGAGAAGTACTAAAAGAGTCTGCACCAACAGGCATTACCATAAACTCTTGAAAGTCGATACTATTGTCAGCGTGAGAACCCCCATTTAATATATTCATCATAGGAATTGGAAGTGTTCTTGCGTTAACTCCTCCAATGTATTTATGTAATGATTGACCAGAAGACAATGCTCCTGCTCTAGCAATAGCTAAAGAAACACCTAGCATAGCATTTGCACCGAGATTTGATTTATTCTCGGTACCGTCTAATTTAATCAGATGATGGTCTATAGCACTTTGTTCAAATACTGAGACCCCAGTTAACTCCTTAGCAATTGTAGTATTTACATTTTGAACGGCCTTTAATACGCCCTTCCCCATGTAAATCCCTTTATCTCCATCACGTAACTCCACAGCCTCATGAATTCCTGTTGAAGCACCCGAAGGCACTGCCGCTCTTCCAACGGCACCATTTTGTGCGGTAACTTCTACCTCAATTGTAGGGTTTCCTCTTGAGTCTAAAATTTGTCGAGCATGAACTTTAGCTATGTAACTCATATACCTAGTTTTTATGTTTTTTAATTAAATCTATAAAATCATCAAATAAATACCTTGAATCATGAGGTCCAGGTGAAGATTCAGGGTGATACTGGACAGAAAAAACCGGTTTGTTTTTTAACTTCATTCCTGCTAATGAATTATCATTCAAATGAACATGAGTCATTTCAACTTCATTATTCACACTCAAAGAATCTACATCAACAACAAAACCATGATTTTGAGAAGTAATTTCACCTTTCGTGGTTAATAAATTCTTAACCGGATGATTGATTCCTCTGTGGCCAGTATGCATTTTTAAGGTTTTCAAACCATAAGACAATCCCAATAATTGATGGCCTAAACATATCCCAAAAATCGGAATTCCAGAACCAACAAAAGACTTAACTATTTCTACATTAGACATCATTGAAGATGGATCTCCAGGACCGTTACTTAACATAATTCCATCAGCACCCCATTTTTTAATTTCATCCAATTCAGTATTCATTGGAAATACACGAACAGAACAGTTCCGTTCGGTAAGGCAGCTAAGAATATTTTTCTTTGTTCCATAATCTAGAACGGCCACTTTATAAGGAGAAGAGTGATCGCCCAAATCATAAGCAACTTTAGTAGAAACCTTAGATGACAACTCCAAACCTTGCATTGAAGGGGTTTTCTTTAATAAATTTTTCAATTTATCTAAATCTTCAACTTCTGAAGAAATGATCACATTCATAGCACCTTTATTTCGAATATATCTTACTAATGCACGAGTATCTATATCAGATATAGCAACGATATTATTTCTTTCAAAATAATGCTGCAATGAATCATTAGCCATTGTTCGACTATATACACTGGCAAACTTTTTACAAATTAACCCATTAATCTTAACAGCGTCAGACTCAACTTCATCATCATTTACACCATAATTACCTATATGAGCAGTGGTACACACAATTATTTGACCTAAATAAGAAGGATCTGTATAGATTTCTTGATAACCGGTCATACCAGTATTGAAACAGATTTCTCCAGTTGCTGTACCTTTCAGTCCAGCTGATTTACCATAGAAAGTTGTTCCATCTTCTAAAATAATAACTCCCGGTGAAGTATTTAAGTATTTCATAATAAATTAAACTGTTTAAAAAATTACTCAAAAAAAAAGATAAAACGGCTGTTTTATCTTTTTTATATTATTTATGAAAACCAATTAGTCATTCTTAGTATTGTCAGACTCTTCAGCTTCGTTTGTGGTTGCTTCAACTTCTTTATCAGCAGTCTTTTTAGCTCCACCTCTTCGGCTTCTTTTTGGTTTAGCAGCAGCTTTTTCAGCTCCTCCTACATATATTTCATTGAAGTCTACTAACTCCATCATACACATTTCAGCATTATCACCTAAACGATTACCCGTTTTAATGATACGCGTATATCCTCCTGGTCTGTCAGCAACTTTTGGTGCAACGTCTCTGAATAGTTCAGAAACAGCATCCTTACTTCTAAGGTAGCTGAAAACAGTTCTACGCATGTGAGTTGTATCATCCTTAGATTTAGTAATCAAAGGTTCAACATAACCTCTCAAGGCTTTTGCTTTTGCCAATGTAGTATTAATTCTCTTGTGCTCAATTAAAGAACAAGCCATATTCGAAAGCATTGCTTTTCTATGACCACTTTTTCTACTTAAGTGGTTAACCTTTTTACCGTGTCTCATTTTCCTTAGTCCTTATCTAATTTATACTTCGCTACATTCATACCGAAATGAAGACCCTTCTTTTCAACTAATTCGTCTAGTTCGGTTAATGATTTCTTTCCAAAATTTCTGAATTTCAATAGATCACTCTTGTTAAAAGTAACAAGTTCCCCTAAAGTTTCAACATCAGCAGCCTTTAAACAATTTAAAGCTCGAACTGAAAGATCCATATCCACTAATTTGTTTTTCAACAATTGTCTCATATGTAATGAATCCTCATCAAATTCTTCAACTGCAGACTTCTCTTCACTATCAATAGTAATTTTCTCGTCTGAGAACAACATAAAGTGCTGAATCAAAATCTTTGCAGACTCTTTTAAAGCTTCCTTAGGATGAATTGAACCATCGGTTTCGATAGTTAAAACTAATTTTTCATAATCAGTTTTTTGTTCAACTCTATAATTCTCTATATTATATTTTACATTCTTAATAGGGGTATAGATTGAATCTATTGGAATAACTCCAACTACTGATTCAGGAAGTGCATTCTCTTCAGAAGGAACATATCCTCTACCTTTATTAATCGTAATTTCCATCGTTAACTTAACAGATGTTTCCATACTGCAGATAACTAAATCTGGATTTAAAACTTGAAACGCTGATGTAAATTTACCGATGTCACCTGCAGAAAAATTATCTTGGTTACTAACAGTAACTACTACCTTTTCGCTATCAGTACCTTCAATTTGTTGTTTGAAACGAACTTGCTTCAAATTCAAAATTATTGAAGTTACATCTTCTACAACACCTTTTATGGTCGCAAATTCGTGATCTACTCCTTCAATTTTTAAAGAAGTAATCGCAAATCCTTCTAAAGAAGAAAGTAATATTCGGCGAATAGCATTACCAACAGTAATTCCATAACCTGGTTCTAATGGACGAAACTCAAATTGACCTTCGAAATCGTTAGATTCAATCATTATTACCTTGTCAGGTCTTTGAAAATCTAATATTGCCATGTTTATTTTTTCTTGTGAATGAATAAATTATTTAGAGTATAATTCCACGATAAGCTGCTCCTTAATGTTTTCAGGAATCTGCTCTCTTTCTGGTGAAATGATAAATCTTCCTTTCATTGAAGCATTATCCCACTCTAACCAATCAAAGTTATTTTTTCTTGATGATAAAGATGCAGTGATAGTCTCTAATGACTTAGACTTTTCTCTAACTTCTATAACATCTCCTGCTTTCACAGTATAAGAAGGAATGTTCACCACGCTACCGTTAACTACGATATGTCTGTGCCCAACCAGTTGGCGAGCTCCACTTCTAGTTGGAGCGATACCAAATCTAAAAACCACGTTGTCTAATCGAGCTTCACAAAGCTTCAATAAGTTCTCTCCTGTAATACCTTTCGCACGATTTGCTTTTTCAAAAAGGTTAGCAAATTGTTTTTCAAGAATACCATAAGTATATTTTGCTTTCTGCTTTTCCATTAATTGAATAGAATACTCAGATTGCTTTCCTCTTCTTTTGTTAGGACCATGTTGTCCAGGAGGATAATTCTTTTTTTCTAACGCTTTGTCTGCACCAAAAATCGGTTCTCTGAATTTTCTTGCAATTTTAGATTTAGGACCTGTATATCTTGCCATTTCTAATATTTATTTTTCTTTATAAAAATCTAAAGTATATGTTAAACTCGTCTACGTTTCGGAGGACGACATCCATTATGTGGCACTGGTGTAACGTCAATAATTTCTGATACTTCAATACCTGCATTATGAATAGTTCTAATTGCAGATTCTCTACCCGCACCTGGACCTTTTACATAAACTTTTACTTTTCTTAATCCAGCCTCATGTGCTACTTTAGAACAATCTTGTGCTGCCATTTGCGCAGCATAAGGTGTATTCTTCTTAGAGCCTTTAAATCCCATTTTCCCAGACGAAGACCAAGAAATAACTTGTCCTGTAGCATTCGTAAGTGAAATAATTATGTTATTAAAAGTAGCGTGTATGTGAGCTTGCCCTACAGCTTCAACCTTAACTATTCTTTTCTTTTTCGCAGTCGATTTTGCCATCTTCTATACTTTATTTACTATTTAGTAGCTTTCTTTTTGTTTGCAACAGTCTTCTTCTTACCTTTTCGAGTACGAGCATTGTTCTTCGTCTTTTGTCCTCTTAAAGGCAATCCAACTCTGTGTCTAACTCCACGATAACAGCCAATATCCATTAATCGCTTAATGTTCAATTGAGTTTCTGATCTGAGAGCACCCTCTACTTTAATACCATCAGTGATTACCTTTCTAATTGCAGAAAGCTCATCATCATTCCAGTCCTGAACCTTAGTGTTCCAATCAACCTTAGATTCTGTTAAAATATTCTGGGCGGTCTTTCTACCAATACCATAAATGTAAGTTAAACCGATTTCACCTCTTTTGTTCTTCGGTAAATCTATACCTGCTATCCTAGCCATATATGCTTAATTTATTTCTTAATTACTATCCTTGTCTTTGTTTGAACTTAGGGTTCTTTTTGTTGATCACGTAAAGTTTTCCCTTTCGTCTAACAATTTTGCATTCCGCACTTCTCTTCTTAATTGATGCTCTTACTTTCATGTTTACCTATTTTTCGGGGCGCAAAGTTATGATTTTTATTTTATTATTTATACCTATAACTAATTCTTCCTTTCGATAAATCATAAGGTGACATTTCCACCTTAACCTTATCTCCCGGCAATAGCTTGATATAGTGCATTCTCATCTTACCTGAAATGTGAGCAATTATTTCATGTCCATTTTCAAGTTCAACTCGAAACATTGCATTTGACAATGCTTCTACTATCACTCCATCTTGTTCTATTGACTTTTGCTTAGCCATAAATTTATATCAATTGTTTATTTAATGCTTCTTCAATATATTCATGTGTTGACAATACTTCGGCTCTACCCTTTCTAACAACAACATCATGTTCGAAGTGCGCTGAAGGCTTATTATCCGATGTGATTATCGTCCAACCATCCTTGTCTTGGCGTACTCCTTTATTTTTCAAATTAATCATTGGTTCTATTGCTATCACCAACCCTTCTTTTAATATCATACCTGATCCACGCTTTCCATAATTTGGAACTTCAGGTGCTTCATGCAAGTCACGTCCTAAGCCATGACCAACTAATTCTCTTACAACTCCATATCCATTAGACTCAGCATGGGTTTGTATTGCGTTACCGATATCTCCTATTCGATTACCTGCAACCGCAGCATCTATTCCCAATTGAAGAGCTTCCTTGGTGGTTTTTAATAACATCTTAATGTCATCACTTACATTACCAACTTCAAAGGTATAAGCTACATCTCCATGAAAGCCATTCATAAAAACACCACAATCAAGAGAAATAATATCTCCGTCATTAAGTGGCTTTTTATTAGGTATCCCATGAACTACAGCTTCATTTAGAGAAGCACATAAGGTATTTGGAAACCCATTGTAATTTTTAAAACTTGGTACCCCTCCATTATCTCGAATAAATTCTTCTGCGATTTTATCCAACTCTAATGTTGAAACTCCTGGTTTCACCATGGGAGCAACCAAAGCCAATGTTCTACAAACAAGTAAAGAACTCTTTCTTAATAATTCAATTTCTTCTTCAGTCTTCAAATAAACCATTCTATCCTGCCATGTTTACGCTAGATCGTCCTTTAATTCTACCAGACTTCATTAATCCATCATAGTGACGCATTAATAAATGACTTTCGATTTGTTGAAGCGTATCTAATATAACCCCTACCATAATTAGTAAAGATGTTCCTCCAAAGAATTGTGCAAATTGTCCATTTACTCCAAATATTCCGGCAAAGGCAGGTAAAATTGCTACCAAAGCAAGGAATATAGATCCCGGAAGTGTAATTCTAGACAATACATTATCTAAAAACTCTGCAGTTCTTTTTCCAGGTTTAACACCAGGAATAAAACCACCATTCTTTTTCATTTCATCTGCCATCTGATTCGGATTCACAGTAACTGCTGTATAGAAGTATGTGAAAGCGATAATCATTAATGCAAAAATAAAGTTATACCAAAACCCAGTATAATCACTAAGCGCAGCAGCCACTCCAGATAGACTTTCTGAGTCAGAAAACCCAACCAAGGTAATTGGAATAAACATAATTGCTTGAGCAAAGATGATAGGCATAACACCAGCAGCATTCACCTTTAATGGCAAATACTGACGTACTCCACCATATTGCTTATTTCCAACTATTCTTTTAGCATATTGAACAGGAACTCTTCTAGTCCCTTGAACTAATAATATAGTACCAACTATAATTACCAATAGTAAAACTAATTCTACTAAAAGGATAACTAAGCCACCATCTTTTAGTCTTGATGCAAACTCAGCAACAAAAGCAAAAGGTAGGTTAGCAATAATACCAATCATAATAATCAAAGAGATACCGTTTCCAATACCTTTCTCAGTAATTCGCTCACCTAACCACATTACAAACATGGTTCCTGTAATTAGTATAATCACAGTAGTAAACCACCAAAAGAATGTATCAGGACGAACCATAGCACCACCACCAGTAAATTCAGGAACTTGAGATGCAATGTAACCTGGAGCTTGAAATCCAACAATTGCAATAGTTAAAAAACGAGTAATTTGATTAATCGTTCTTCTTCCACTCTCTCCCTCTTTCTGTAATTTTTGAAAATATGGAATAGCGATACCTAATAATTGTACCACAATAGATGCACTAATATAGGGCATAATACCCAACGCAAAAATTGATGCTCTAGAAAAAGCACCACCTGCGAACAAATCTAGAAGGCCTGCGATACCACCGCCGCCACCTGCATTTGCTACTTGTAACGCTGCTGAATCAACTCCAGGAAGTACTACGTATGAACCTAATCTATATATCAATAGAAAACCTAGGGTATTCAAAATACGCACCCTAAGGTCTTCAATTTTAAAAATATTTTGTATTGTCTCTAGGAATCGCTTCATTTTGGAATTAAATTAATTCTGCTTTACCACCTTTGGTTTCTATTGCTTCTTTTGCTGTTTTGGAAAATGCGTGAGCATGCACTTCAACTGAAGCATCCAATGTTCCTCTACCAAGAATTTTTACTAAACTATTTTTAGAAGCAAAACCGTTAGCGATTAATGCATCAAAATCTATTTTAGTTAATTTCTTAACATCTACTAAAGTTTGTATTGTATCTAAATTGATCCCTACAAATTCTTTTCTATTGATGTTAGTAAAACCAAATTTAGGAACACGTCTTTGAAGTGGCATTTGACCACCTTCAAATCCAACCTTCTTAGAATATCCAGATCTAGATTTTGCACCTTTATGGCCTCTAGCAGCTGTACGTCCTTTTCCTGAACCAATACCTCTACCTATTCTTACTTTAGCACTTTTATTTGAACCTTCTGCAGGTTTTAGATTACTTAAATCCATTCTAAAAATATTTTATATCTCTTTTACAGAGACAAGGTGTTTTACTTTATTAACCATTCCTAAAACTTGAGGAGTTCCCTCAACCTCTACAGATTGATTGTTTCTTCTTAAACCTAGAGCAATCAATGTTCTTTTTTGTCTCTCAGGTCTTCCAATGTAACTTCTTACTTGTGTGATTTTAATCATTCCCATCTCAATCAATATTATCCGTTAAAAACAGTATTCAAGTCAACACCTCTGTGTTTTGCTACTGTATAAGCATCACGCATTGTTGCAAGAGCTTGAATAGTCGCTTTAACAACATTGTGAGGGTTTGAAGAACCTTTTGATTTAGCAAGTACATCAGTTACACCAACACTTTCTAATACAGCACGCATTGCACCACCAGCGATAACACCAGTACCATGTGCAGCAGGCTTCAAGAAAATCTGTGCTCCGCTATACTTTCCGTATTGTTCATGAGGAACAGTTCCGTTTACAATTGGAACTTTAATTAAGTTCTTTTTTGCATCATCGATTCCTTTAGCGATAGCTTCAGTTACTTCATTGGCTTTACCTAATCCGTGACCTACTACACCATTTTCGTTACCTACAACAACTATTGCTGAGAAACTAAAATGTCTACCCCCTTTTGTTACCTTAGTAACTCTTTGAATTCCTACAAGCTTATCTTTCAATTCGATTTCGCTTGACTTTACTCTTTTTATATTCGCGTTTGCCATAATCTAATCTAATTTGCTAATTAAAAGTTTAAGCCACCTTCACGTGCACCTTCTGCCAATGACTTAATTCTACCGTGGTATAAGTAACCATTTCTATCAAAACTTACCGTTTCGATACCGGCAGCTTTTGCTTTTGCAGCAGCAGCTTTACCAACTAAAGCGGCTTTTTCTACTTTATTAGCTTTTGACTTTGCTATTTCAGCTTCTGAAGAAGAGGCAGTCAATATAGTTGTTCCCGTAGCATCATCAATCAGCTGTACGTAAATTTCTTTATTGCTTCTGAAAACAGACATTCTAGGTCTATCTGAAGATCCTTTAACGACCTTTCTAACTCTTCTTTTAATTCGAATTCTTCTATCTTTCTTTGATAAAGCCATGATATAATATTATTTAGAGGCTGATTTACCAGCTTTTCTTCTTAATTGTTCTCCTTTAAACTTGATACCCTTTCCTTTGTATGGCTCAGGTTTTCTAAGTGATCTAATTTTTGCTGCAACTTGACCAATCAACTGCTTGTCGTATGACTCTAAAGTAACAGTTGGGTTTTGACCTCTCTCACTTGCAGTAACAACAGATACTTCTTCTGGAATTTCAAATACAATATTGTGAGAAAAACCTAAAGACAATTCTAATCGTTGCCCTGTGTTTGCAGCTCTATATCCAACACCCACTAATTCTTGTACAGTTTTATAACCTTCAGATACACCAACAACCATGTTGCTAATTAAAGATCTATATAAACCATGCATCGCCTTGTGAGGCTTTTGCTCAGTGTGTCTTACCAATTCAACTTGACCTTCTTTCACTTCTACAGTAATAGCGGTATCAACTTGTTGTGTTAAAACGCCCTTTGGTCCTTTTACAGTTACAAGATTCTTATCAGAAACTGTAATTTCAACGCCTTTCGCTATTTTAACTGGAGCTTTTCCTATTCGTGACATAACTTAACTTATTTCAATTCTTAGTAAACGTAACATAAAACTTCACCACCAACTTTCAAATTCTTTGCTTCTTTGTCGGTCATTACACCTTGAGAAGTAGAAAGAATAGCTACACCTAAACCGTTAATTACACGCGGCAGATTATCTGATGGTGCATATTTACGAAGACCTGGTTTACTAATTCTTGTCAAATTTCTAATTGCTGATTCTTTAGAAACAGGGTGATATTTCAACGCAATTTTTATGTTTCCCTGAGTATTTACACCTTCTTCAAACTTATAATTCAAAATATAACCTTTTGAATGAAGAATCTTTGTAATCTCTTTTTTCAAATTAGATGCAGGTATATCTACTACTCTATGTTTAGCAGCTACTGCGTTTCTAACTCTTGTTAAATAATCTGATATTGGATCTGTCATTTTTAAACTATTACAATATTACCAACTAGCTTTTGTTACTCCTGGTATTAAACCATATGAAGCCATCTCTCTAAATTTTACCCTTGAAACACCAAATTGACGCATATATCCTTTTGGTCTTCCTGTTAAGCTACATCTATTGTGCAATCTAACAGCAGAAGAATTTTTAGGTAATTTTTGTAATGCTTCCCAATCACCTGCCGCTTTTAGGGCTGCTCTTTTATCGGCATATTTTTCAACCAGTCTTTGTCTTTTACGCTCTCTGGCTTTCATTGATTCCTTTGCCATAACTATGCTTCTTTATTAGTTTTCATAAATGGTAAACCAAATTCTTTCAACAAAGCTTTTGCTTCATCATTTGTTTCAGCAGTAGTCACAAAAGTTATGTCCATACCACTAATATTATTTACTTTATCAATATTGATTTCAGGGAAAATAATTTGTTCTTTAATACCTAAAGTATAGTTTCCTTTTCCGTCAAAACCTTTATTGTTAATTCCTTTAAAATCTCTTGTTCGAGGTAATGAAACTGAAATCAAACGATCTAAGAATTCATACATTCTTTCTCCTCTTAAAGTAACTTTAACTCCTACAGGCATTCCTTTTCTTAACTTAAAGTTAGAAATATCCTTCTTAGAGTATGTTGCAATTGCTTTCTGACCAGTTATCATTGAAATCTCACTAACAGCAGAATCAATTAATTTCTTATCAGCAACAGCTTTACCAACACCCTGGTTGATACAAATCTTTGTCAATCTTGGAATCTGCATTACACTTTTGTAATCAAATTGCTTCATCAAAGAATCCTTAACGGTTTCCTTATATTGATCTTTTAGTCTCGGTGAATAGTTCATTACTTAATTACCTCCCCTGATTTTTTGTTAAACCTTACTGTTTTACCTTCTTCCACTTTTCTTCCTGTTTTTGAAGCAACTCCTTTCGAGTCAACAACCATTAGGTTAGAAATATGAATCGGTGCGTCCTGTTGTACAATACCACCCTGTGGATTTGCAGCGTTAGGTTTAGTATGCTTACTAGCCTTTTTAATCTCTTCGCCTTCAACAATCGCTCTTTTAGTGTCAGGATAAACTTTTATTACTGTACCAACCTTGTTCTTAGATTCGCCAGACAAAACTTTAACCTTATCCCCTTTTTTTATATGTAACTTAGACATAGTCTTCTTAGATTTCAATTTATTTATAATACCTCAGGAGCTAAAGAAACAATTTTCATAAATTGTCTGTCTCTTAATTCACGAGCAACAGGACCGAAAATTCGAGTACCTCTCATTTCTCCGGTTGCATTTAGAAGAACTACAGCGTTATTATCAAATCTGATATAAGATCCGTCTGGTCTTCTAATTTCCTTTCTTGTTCTTACTACAACTGCTTTTGAAACAGCTCCCTTTTTTATGTTACCTGAAGGGATAGCACTTTTTACAGAAACAACTATCTTATCTCCAATTCTAGCATAACGCTTTCCTGTACCACCTAAAACGCGAATACATAAAACTTCTTTCGCACCGCTATTATCTGCAACAGATAACCTTGACTCTTGCTGTATCATCTTACTTAACTTTCTCTATGATTTCTACTAATCTCCAGTTCTTACTCTTACTTAAAGGACGAGTTTCCATAATCTTTACAGTATCACCAATGCTACACTCATTCTTTTCATCATGAGCCATAAACTTGGAAGTTTTCTTAATAAACTTACCGTAAATTGGGTGCTTTACCTTACTTTCTACAGCAATTGTAATAGACTTCTCCATCTTATTACTAAGAACAACACCAATTCTTTCTTTTCTTAAATTTCTCTTTTCCATCGAAGTAATTTTCTTATTTAGCTACTTGAAGCTCTCTCTTCCTAATTTCAGTCTGCAGTCTAGCAATTGTTTTTCTTGCAACTGTTATTTGTTTTGGATTTTCCAAAGGAGAAACTGCATGACTCATCTTTAATTTCTCGATAAGTGTTACATTTTCTGCGAGCTGCTCTTGTAGATCATCTGTAGAAAGATTTTTTATATCTGCTTGTTTCATTTGTATCCTGTTTATAGATTATGCGTTATAATCTCTTCTAACAATAAATTTAGTCTTAACCGGTAGCTTTTGTGCAGCCAACCTCATTGCTTCTTTAGCAACTTCCAAAGGCACACCATCAGCTTCGAACAAAATACGACCAGGCTTAATTGTTGCAACCCATAATTCAGGTGCTCCTTTACCCTTACCCATCCTTACCTCTGCAGGCTTCTTAGTAACCGGCTTGTCTGGAAAAATACGAATCCATATTTGACCTTCTCTTTTCATATATCTTGTTACTGCAATACGAGCAGCTTCAATTTGTCTAGCCGTAATCCATGCAGATTCCATTGTTTTGATGGCAAAACTTCCAAAAGCAATTTCGGAACCTCTTCCGGCATTACCTTTCATTCTACCCTTCTGCATTTTTCTAAACTTCGTTCTCTTCGGTTGTAACATCTCTTTCTACTTTATTCTATCGTTACTTAAATCTTCGAAATATTATTTTCTTTTCTTTCCTCTAAATCTGTTTCCAGCATCTGCTCTTCCTTGACCACCTTTAGTTGGCTTATTAGACCCAATATTTGGTGATAAATCTCTCTTCCCGTATATTTCGCCTTTACAAATCCATACTTTCACACCAATTCTACCATAAGTAGTATGTGCTTCAGCTAAAGCGTAATCAATATCGGCTCTAAATGTGTGCAATGGAGTTCTACCTTCTTTGTAAGATTCGGTACGAGCCATTTCAGCACCACCTAATCTACCCGCAGTAGAAATCTTAATTCCTTCAGCACCCATTCTTATTGAAGAGGCTACTGCCATTTTAGAAGCTCTTCTAAAAGAAATTCTTCCTTCGATTTGGCGAGCAACACTATCCGCAACCAATTGTGCATCTAGTTCAGGACGTTTAATCTCAAATATGTTAATTTGAACATCCTTTTTCGTCAATTTTTTCAACTCTTCACGAAGTTTATCAACTTCTTTACCACCTTTACCGATGATAATTCCTGGACGCGAAGTGTTAATAGTAACAGTGATTAACTTCAACGTTCTTTCAATAATAATCTTTGAAATACTTGCCTTTGCTAAACGTGCCATCAAATATTTTCTTATTTGATCATCTTCTGCTAACTTGTCGGCGTAATTTCTACCACCATACCAATTTGAATCCCATCCTTTGATGATTCCTAATCGATTGGCTATTGGATTTACTTTCTGTCCCATTATATACTGATATTCTTCGTAAACAATTATTATTTCACACTATCAACAATGATAGTAACGTGGTTAGATCTTTTTCTAATTCTATGTCCTCTTCCCTGTGGAGCAGGTCTCAATCGCTTCAACATACGAGCGCTATCAACTTTCACCATACTCACCACTAATTTGTGATCTTCTGGTCTCTCTCCCTCATTCTTAGCTTCCCAATTCGCAATAGCAGAACGAAGTAATTTCTCCATTTTACCAGCTGCATCTTTTGAGCTAAACTGCAACATATATAAAGCTTTAGTTACTTCCTCGCCTCTGATCATATCAGCAACTAACCTCATCTTTCTTGGTGAAGTAGGGCAATTCTTTAAACTAGCAAAACTTACCGTTTTGTTTGCTTCTTTTCTCTCGATTGCTCGTAATCTTTTTCTAGCACCCATAGTTCAATTTTTTACTTTCTTCCTTTATCCTTTTTATTACCACCATGGCCTCTGTAAGTTCTTGTTGGAGCAAATTCTCCTAACTTATGACCTACCATATTCTCTGTAACATAAACAGGAATAAATTTATTACCATTGTGTACTGCTATTGTTAATCCTACAAAATCAGGAGTAATTAAAGAGGCTCTTGACCAAGTTTTAATAACATTTTTCTTTCCTGAACTCTGTGCGTCTTCAACTCTAAGAGCTAATTTATAATGCACAAATGGTGGTTTCTTTAATGAACGACTCATACTCTAGCTGTTATTATTTCTTTCTTCTCTCGATTATATACTTACTTGACTGCTTCTTAGGAGCTCTTGTTTTGTATCCCTTAGATGGTAATCCTTTTCTTGATCTTGGATGACCTCCTGAAGAACGACCTTCTCCACCACCCATTGGGTGATCAACAGGGTTCATAACAACACCCCTAACTCTTGGGCGTCTACCTAACCATCTAGATTTACCTGCTTTTCCTGAACGTTCCAACATGTGGTCAGAATTAGAAACAGCTCCGATAGAAGCTAAACAAGTAGTCAAGATCATTCTAGTTTCACCTGAAGGCAACTTAATCACTACGTACTTTTCTTCTCTTGCTACTAACTGAGCGTAAGAACCAGCACTTCTAGCCATTTTACCACCTTGTCCAGGTCTTAATTCAATATTGTGAATAATAGTACCTAAAGGAATTTCTGAAAGTAACATTGCATTACCAACTTCTGGCTCAACACCTTCACCTGACACAACTATTTGATCAACAGCTAAACCATTTGGTGCAATAATATATCGCTTTTCTCCGTCAGCATAAACTAACAAAGCGATTCGAGCTGATCTATTTGGATCATACTCTATTGAAGCAACTTTTGCTGGAATATTATGCTTATCTCTTTTAAAATCTATAATTCTATACTTACGTTTGTGACCACCACCAATGTAACGCATCGTCATCTTACCAGTGTTATTTCTACCACCTGATTTAGATTTTGTAGCGATCAAACTCTTTTCAGGAGTTGATTTAGTGATTTCTTCAAAAGTCGAAGCAACTTTAAATCTTTGCCCCGGTGTAGTTGGTCTTAACTTCTTTACTGCCATCTTTACGCTCTATTAAATATTACTGTAAAAATCAATTGCTTCTCCTTCTTCAAGAGTCACAATAGCTTTTTTAGTACTATTAGTTCTTCCTTCTACCCATCCTGTTCGGGTATATCTTGTCTTTTTCTTACCGAAAATATTCATAGTGTTTACATCTTTCACTGTAACACCATATGCTTTCTCAACAGCCTCTTTGATCTGAATCTTATTTGCTGATCTCTCAACAATAAATCCATATCTACCAAGACTTTCTGTTAGGTTAGTCATCTTTTCGGTAATTACCGGCTTTTGTATAATACTCATGGCTATCTAGCTTAATAATGTTTGAATTGACTCTAAAGACCCTTCACTTAGCAAAATATTTGAAGCATTCATCAAATCATATGTGCTTAAACCTGAAGCAGTTACTACTTTAGTGTTTTTCAAATTTCGGGACGACAAATATATGTTTTTATTTAAATCTGAAAGCACAATTAATGATTTTTTATCATTTACTTTCAAATTTTCTAGTATCGACTTGAATTCCTTTGTTTTAGGAGCATCAAAAGTGAAGTCTTCTATAATAGACAACCGACCGTTCTTTGCTTTGTAAGATAAAGCTGATCTTCTAGCTAAAGCTTTCAATTTCTTATTCAATTTGAAGCTATAATCTCTTGGGCGTGGTCCAAATATAGTACCTCCACCTTTGAAAACAGGAGACTTGATACTACCAGCTCTCGCTGTACCAGTTCCTTTCTGCTTCTTAATCTTTCTTGTACTACCAGTAACTTCAGCTCTTTCTTTCGCTTTACTTGTACCTTGTCTTTGATTCGCTAGATATTGTTTTACATCTAGGTATATCGCATGATCATTAGGTTCAATACCGAAGATACTATCCGAAAGATTTACCTTCTTCTTGGTATCGCTACCCTTGATGTTCTTTACAGTTAATTCCATATCGTGATTCCTCCGGATATTTTACTTGTTAATAGTTACGATTGATCCTTTTGCGCCTGGCACAGAACCTTTCAACACAATCAGGTTTTTCTCAGGATAAACTTTTACAACCTCTAAATTCTCAGTTGTTACTCGTTCGCCACCCATTTGACCTGCCATTCTCATCCCTTTCATTACTCTAGAAGGGGTAGAAGCAGCACCAATAGATCCTGGAGCTCTAAGTCTGTTGTGCTGACCGTGAGTTTGTCCACCAACACCGGCAAAACCATGTCTCTTAACAACCCCTTGGAAACCTTTTCCTTTTGAAGTTCCAGTAACATCTACCCATTCGCCCTCTGCGAATAAAGAAACATCTACTGAATCCCCTACTTTTTTGTCGTCAAAACCTTTAAATTCTACAGTTTTAACTTTTGGAGTTGTACCCGCCTTCTTGAAATGTCCTTTCATAGCAGCAGAAGTACGCTTCTCTTTTCTTTCTCCGTAACCTAGCTGAATAGCTTCGTAGCCGTCAACTTCGGATGTCTTTACTTGTGTTACGACACAAGGACCCGCTTCTATAACTGTGCATGGGATATTTTTCCCCTCGGCACTAAAAACGCTAGTCATACCTATTTTTTTACCTATTATACCTGGCATCCTATTGATTATAAATTATTACTAATTATACTTTTATCTCTACGTCAACTCCACTTGGCAATTCAAGTTTCATTAATGCGTCTACTGTTTTAGAAGTAGAACTATAAATATCTAATAAACGCTTGTAAGAACTTAATTGAAACTGCTCTCTTGCTTTCTTACTTACGTGAGGAGATTTCAATACAGTGTAAATTCTTTTGTGCGTAGGCAATGGAATTGGACCACTAACTACTGCGCCTGTAGACTTTACTGTCTTTACGATTTTTTCTGCTGATTTATCAACCAAGTTAAAATCGTATGATTTCAGTTTTATGCGAATTTTTTGATTCATTCTATATATCTTAAATATTAAGCTTCTACTTTTCCGTGTGCCTTGTCAATAACAACTTTTGCAAGGTTCTGTGGTAATTGATCGTAATGAGAGAATTCCATTGAAGAAGTTGCTCTACCAGATGACATTGTTCTCAATGAGGTTACATAACCAAACATTTCTGACAATGGCACTTTAGCCTTGATAACCTTCGCGCCATTTCTGTCGTCCATACCATCAACTTGACCTCTTCTTCTGTTCAAATCACCTACGATATCTCCCATATACTCTTCAGGAGTTACTGCTTCCATTTTCATGATAGGCTCCAAAATAACTGGGTTTGCTTTAGGCATTGCAGATCTGTATGCCATTTTAGCGGCCAATTCAAAAGACAATTGATCAGAATCCACTGGGTGGAAAGATCCATCATGCAATGTAACCTTTAAACTATCTACAGGATAACCTGCCAATACTCCATTTTTCATTGCTTCTTTGAATCCTTTCTCAATAGAAGGAACAAATTCTTTTGGTACGTTACCACCTTTCACTTCGTTTACAAACTCTAAACCTTCTTTCTCAATGTCAGAAACTGCTTCGATTGTTACTTGAATATCTGCAAACTTACCACGACCACCAGATTGTTTTTTATAAACTTCTCTATGATGAACCGATCCAGTGATTGTTTCTTTATAGTTTACTTGAGGTGCTCCTTGGTTACATTCAACCTTAAATTCTCTTTTCAAACGATCCAAGATAATATCCAAGTGTAACTCTCCCATACCGCTCAAAACAGTTTGACCTGATTCTTCGTCAGTATGTATAGTCAATGTTGGATCCTCTTCAGACAACTTCGCTAATGCCATTCCTAATTTATCAACATCGGCTTGAGTTTTAGGCTCAATTGCGATTCCGATAACTGGATCTGGAAAGTCCATAGACTCCAATACGATTGGATGAGCTTCATTACAAAGTGTATCTCCAGTCTTAATATCCTTAAATCCTACTAATGCAGCAATATCTCCTGCTTGTAGTCTTTCAATTTGATTTTGCTTGTTTGCATGCATCTGGAAAATACGTGAAATACGCTCTTTCTTTCCAGTTCTTGCATTCAAGATATATGATCCAGCTTCCAATACACCAGAATATGCTCTTGTAAAGCATAAACGACCTACGAAAGGATCTGTTGCGATTTTAAATGCTAATCCTGCAAATGGCTCGTCAGCACTTGGCTTTCTGCTTGCAGGCTGCTCAGTATCAGGATTAATTCCATCAATAGCTTCAACATCCATTGGAGATGGCAATAATTCCATCACATAGTTCAACATAGTTTGAACACCTTTATTCTTGAAAGATGAACCACAAACCATAGGAACAATTTTCATAGAGATAGTCGCAGCTCTCAATGCAGCTAAGATTTCTACTTCAGTTATTGAAGCAGGATCTTCAAAGTACTTCTCCATTAAAGTATCATCAAATTCAGCGATAGCTTCCAATAATAATTCTCTATAATGAGTCGCTTCTTCAACCATATCTTCAGGAACGTCGATTGTCTCATAAGTCATTCCAAAATCATCTTCATTCCAGATAATTCCTTTGAAATTTAATAAGTCAACAACTCCTCTAAATGTTTCTTCAGCACCAATCGGCAACTGCAATGGCACAGCAGTACTACCTAACATTTCTTTCACTTGCTTACATACTTTCAAAAACTCAGCACCCTGACGGTCCATTTTGTTTACGAAACCAATACGAGCAACATTATAGTTGTTGGCTAATCTCCAGTTAGTCTCTGATTGTGGCTCTACACCATCAACAGCACTAAAAAGAAATACTAAACCATCCAATACACGAAGAGATCTATTTACTTCAACAGTAAAATCAACGTGTCCAGGAGTGTCAATAATGTTTATGTGATATTGCTGGTCTTTGTAAGGCCAGAATACAGTAGTAGCAGCAGAAGTAATGGTAATACCTCTTTCTTGCTCTTGCTCCATCCAATCCATTGTAGCACCACCATCGTGAACTTCACCAATCTTGTGACTTACTCCTGAATAGAACAATATACGCTCAGTGGTAGTTGTTTTACCAGCATCAATGTGTGCTGCAATACCAATATTTCTGGTGTATTTAAGATCTCTTTTTGCCATTGTATTATTATGTTCTTAAGTATTATTTAGAATCTAAAGTGAGAGAAAGCTTTATTTGCTTCTGCCATTCTGTGAGTATCTTCTTTCTTTTTGTGTGAAGCACCTTCTTCTTTAAAAGCAGCGATAATTTCTCCGGCTAATTTATCAGCCATTGTTTTCTCGTTTCTTTTTCTTGCATAACCAATCATTGCCTTAACAGCCATAGACGTTTTTCTTTCGTCACGGATTTGTTGTGGAATTTGGAATGTTGCTCCTCCTACTCTTCTGCTTCTTACCTCTACTTGTGGGGTAACATTCTCAACAGCTTTTTTCCATACTTCTAACGCATTTTCATCTTTCAAACGCTCTTGGATAATATCCATTGCTGAATAAAAAATAGTGTACGCTATACTTTTCTTACCGTCATACATCAAGTTGTTTACAAATCTTGTAACATCAACATTGTTGAATCTTGGATCTGGAAGAATTGGTCTACTTTTAGCTCTAGTCTTTCTCATGGTTTCTCTACCTTAATACTTTTAAAGTCTTATTATCTTATTTCTTTGGTCTTTTAGCACCATACTTAGATCTTCTTTGCGTACGACCGGCAACACCAGCAGTATCTAAAGCTCCTCTAACGATATGGTAACGAACTCCAGGTAAATCTTTTACTCTTCCACCTCTTACTAACACTATCGAGTGTTCTTGCAAGTTGTGACCTTCACCAGGAATGTAAGCATTCACTTCTTTTTGGTTCGTTAATCTTACCCTTGCTACTTTTCTCATTGCTGAGTTAGGCTTCTTAGGTGTTGTAGTATAAACTCTTACACAAACTCCTCTTCTCTGAGGACAAGAATCTAAAGCAGCAGATTTACTTTTCTTCTCAAGCTTTACTCTACCTTTTCTTACAAGTTGTTGAATCGTTGGCATACGTTATTATTTATATAAATGCACAAATTATCCCAAATTTTTGGGGACGCAAATGTACAAGATTTTTTATTTAAAGCAATGATGCGATTAATATTTTTTAATTATTTTATGTAGTTTTTTTCTACACCGTTATTTAAAGCGCAAAATTGCTCATTTTTTAGTTCATTTTTGCATGAAATAAAATTCATTACCAAGAGATGTGAATTAAATCTCGTCAATCTCCTTTATAAAATTGAGTGAATCGCTAATTTTGCACTCATGGATTATTTAGAAGGATTAAACGAAGCCCAAAAAGCTGCGGTCATCAATACCGAAGGCCCGACGATGGTAATAGCGGGCGCTGGATCAGGAAAAACAAGAGTTTTGACTTATAGAATAGCTCATATGCTTCAAAAAGGAGTTGATCCTTTTAGTATACTTTCATTAACCTTTACGAATAAAGCGGCCAAAGAAATGAAAGGCCGAATTGCAAAAATTGTTGGTGGTAATGAGGCTAGAAACTTATGGATGGGAACCTTTCACTCCGTTTTTGCGCGAATTTTAAGAAGTGAAGCTGAAAAGTTACATTATCCTTCCAACTTTACCATATATGATAGTGCAGACTCAAAGAGTTTAATAAAAGACATCACGAAACAATTGGGATTAGATGACAAATCCTACAAACCTGCATTGGTCTTGAATCGAATTTCTTCAGCCAAAAACAATTTAATGTCGGCGCAAGCCTATTTAAATAATGTGACCATTCAAGCCGAAGATAGACAAATGGCTAAGCCTAAAATTGGCGAAATCTATAAGCTATACGAACAACGTTGCTTTAGAGCTGGCGCAATGGATTTTGATGATTTGTTATTCAAAACCAATGTTCTTTTAAGAGATTTTCCGGAAGTATTACACAAATACCAACACCGTTTCAAATACCTATTGGTAGATGAGTACCAAGATACAAACTACTCACAATACTTAATTGTTAAAAAGCTAGCAGCTGTTAATGAAAATATCTGTGTGGTAGGTGATGATGCTCAAAGTATCTATGCGTTCCGTGGAGCCAACATTCAAAACATTTTAAATTTTGAAAAAGATTATCCGGACTTAAAGACTTTCAAATTAGAGCAAAATTACCGATCAACAAAGAACATAGTCAATGCAGCCAACTCTGCCATCAAAAACAACAAAGAGCAATTGGAGAAAGAAGTTTGGACGGCAAATGAAGAAGGAACTAAAATTAAAGTTAGCCACACCCTCACCGACAATGAAGAAGGGCGAATGGTCGCCAATTCAATTTTTGAAACGAAGCTAAACTTTCAAGCTCACAACGAAGATTTTGCGATACTATATAGAACGAATGCGCAGTCACGTTCTATGGAGGAAGGACTTCGAAAGCAAGACATTCCTTACAAGATATATGGAGGCTTGTCTTTTTATCAACGAAAGGAAATTAAAGACCTATTGGCTTATTGCCGATTGGTGATTAATCCTTCTGATGAAGAAGCGATTAAAAGGGTCATCAATTACCCGACAAGGGGAATCGGCAAAACTACAATCGACCGCATTTTGTTTACCGCATCTGAACAAGACACTAGTCTATGGGAGGTTATCAAACATATTAAAACTACAAACGTTGGTGTTAGCGCTGCAGTTCAAAATAAAGTGATGGATTTTGCAGTGATGATTCACAACTTTTCCAAGATGAATGACAAAATGAGTGCGTATGATTTGGCAAGTAATATCGCACAATCAACAGGCATCCTGAAAGAGCATTTTTCAGACAAAACGCCTGAGGGTATCGCACGATATGACAATATCCAAGAATTACTAAACGGAATCAAAGAGTTTTGTGATGACAAACCTGAAGGAGACACTACCTTAAGAACATTGGACTTATATATGCAAGACATTGCCTTACTAACCGACGTAGACAATGAAAAAGATGATGATAGAGATAAAGTGAGCTTGATGACCATTCATGCTGCCAAAGGATTGGAATTCCCTTATGTCTATTTAGTAGGTTTGGAAGAAAATTTATTCCCCTCACAAATGGCGCTTAATTCTCGATCTGACTTAGAAGAAGAACGTCGATTATTTTACGTAGCGATTACACGAGCAGAAAAGCAAGTTAACATCAGCTATGCCTCATCAAGATATAAGTGGGGAAATTTGATTAGTTGTGAACCGAGTCGTTTTATAGAAGAAATAGATGAGAAGTTCGTTGAATACGACATGCCTCAACCGAGAAACTCAAGAACACATTCAGGATACAGCAAATCTGCTGAAATAGAAAATAAACCTACACCACAATTCGGTAAAAAAGCGATGACTTACACCAAGAAGAAAGAAACGAAGCCCCCAGCAGTAATTATTCCCCCAAGGAAGAAAATGGTAAAAGTAACTGACAACATTCCAGATGATCCATCGTTTACAACACTTGCAAATAATATTGAAGTAGGTTTTAGGGTGCAACATTTAAGGTTTGGCAAAGGAGAAATCACTGCATTAGATGGAACTCCGCCTAACGTAAAGGCCACTATTACTTTCGATACAATCGGTGAAAAACAGTTGTTGTTAAAATTTGCCAAACTCAAGATAATTAAATAACTCCTTTATTGTAGTTTCAACTGGAATCATTATTATTACTTTTGAAGCTGATTTTGAAAATTAAAGAATGAATTATAATACATCAAGACCACACCTAATCATTCCTGAATATGGTAGACATATTCAAAAAATGATTGATTATGCAGTTGGAATAGAAGAAGACGACGAAAGAGAAAAAGTGGCACATGCCATCATTAATGTAATGGGTACACTTAATCCACATCTAAGAGATGTGCCAGATTTCGCACATAAATTATGGGACCATTTATACATAATGTCTGATTTCAGATTGAAGGTTCCTTCTCCATACCCTATTCCTGCGGTGGAAGAATTGATAGAAAAACCGAAACACATGCCCTACCCTCAAAACGATATTCGTTTTAAGCATTATGGCAAAGGTGTTGAGAAGTTGATAGGTGCTGCTATAGAAATGGAAGATGGAGAAGAAAAAGTAGCTTTGACTGAATCCATTGCTAATCTGATGAAAAAGTTTTACCTCAGTTGGAATAGAGATTCAGTAGACGACAAGGTGATAATTAACGATTTGAATAGACTATCTAAAACCAAATTAAGCTTACCTGAAGGAACAGTTCTTGAGGCCACTCAAGACATTCAGAAAGCAGCGCTCAATGCTCCGAAGCAGAATTTTCCTAAAAAAGGAAAAAAGAGACCAAAGTCAAATACCAATTATAAAAAGAAGAAATACTAATATAACTAGCACATGGGTACTTTTGAAATTGAAGGTGGTAAACGTTTAAAAGGAGAATTAACTCCTCAAGGAGCAAAAAATGAAGCATTGCAAGTTTTGTGTGCTGTTTTGCTAACTCCGGAGAAAGTAATTATTCGAAAAGTCCCGAATATAGTTGATGTTAATAAACTGATTGACCTGCTTCAAGATTTGGGAGTAAAGGTTGAAAAACTTGGCCCTGAGGACTATTCCTTTCAAGCAGACAATATTGATATAGAATATCTAAACAGTCAAACTTTCAAGAAAAAAGGAGCTAGTCTAAGAGGCTCTGTTATGATTTTAGGCCCGTTATTGGCTCGATTTGGAAAAGGATATATTCCAAAACCTGGAGGCGATAAAATTGGAAGAAGAAGATTAGACACTCACTTTCTTGGTTTTGAGAAATTAGGTGCTGAGTTCGTTTACAACGAAAAGAGCAAGTTCTACAAAGTCAATGCGAAGAATTTACAAGGAACTTATATGTTATTGGACGAAGCGTCAGTAACAGGAACAGCCAACATTATCATGGCAGCCGTAATGGCAAAAGGAGAAACTCAAATCTACAATGCCGCTTGCGAACCATATATTCAGCAATTGTGTAAAATGTTGAATAAGATGGGTGCCAAAATAGATGGTGTTGGATCTAACCTTTTAAAAATTCAAGGCGTTACAGAATTGGGTGGTTGTGAGCACAAAATTCTTCCAGACATGATTGAAATTGGAAGTTTCATCGGTTTGGCTGCAATGACACAATCGGAAATTACCATAAAAGATGTTTCTTATCCTGATTTAGGTCGGATTCCTTCTGTGTTTAAAAGTTTAGGAATTAAGATGGAATTGAGAGGCGATGATTTATTCATTCCTGCTCAAAAAAGCTATGAAGTACAACCCTTTATTGACGGTTCAATTTTGACAATCGCCGATGCTCCTTGGCCTGGGTTTACACCAGATTTATTAAGTATCATTTTAGTAGTAGCTACTCAAGCAAAAGGATCAGTTCTAGTTCACCAAAAGATGTTTGAAAGTAGATTGTTCTTCGTCGATAAATTAATTGACATGGGTGCACAAATAATATTGTGCGATCCACATAGAGCTACAGTTATCGGAATGGACAGAAAGACACCTTTAAGAGGAATTCAAATGACTTCACCTGACATTCGTGCAGGAGTTTCATTATTAATAGCAGCAATGTCGGCGAAGGGTAAAAGTACCATTCACAACATTGAGCAAATTGACAGAGGATACCAAAATATAGATGAGCGCTTAAATGCTTTAGGTGCTAGCATTAAACGAATTAATTAAAAATTTACAAGATGAAAAAGTTTTGGACAGTATTGACAATTGTTTGTTTTTCAGGTTTTATTTACAGCTTCGTGCCACAACCTGAACCAACATTTGAAGGTGAGAATGTAGGTTTAAAAATAGGTAACATTGCTCCTAACATCGCATTAAACGATCCCAATGGGAAAAAAATCGAACTAAAAGACTTAAAGGGAAAATTGGTGTTGATTGATTTTTGGGCGAGCTGGTGCAGGCCATGTAGAATGGAAAATCCTAATGTAGTGGCCAACTACAAAAAATTTAAAGACACTAAATTTAAAAATGGTAAAGGCTTCACCGTATACAGTGTATCATTGGATCGCGCGCAAGCAGCATGGCAAAATGCCATTATGCAAGACGGCCTAATGTGGTCAAATCACGTCAGTGATTTAAAGTACTGGCAATCAGAAGCAGCAACACTTTATGGAATTAGATCCATACCTGCAGCCTACTTAATCGACGGCGATGGCATTATCATAGGAAAAGGTCAATCGTTGAGAGGACAAGGCTTAGAGACGACATTAAGCTCTTTTGTAAAGTAATAATAACCCATACATAAAATAAAAGACAGGTAGTTCTATCTGTCTTTTTTGTATTTAACCAATTTGTAAACTGTCAATTTGACGCAATATTATGTTTGGCAAAGGAATTGACAAATGGTTAAAACGAACCATAGTAAGATTGAATATGAAAGCAGCAGATAATACACAAGAAGAAGACTTGTTGAAGAACGAATCTGAAACTACTGAAGAGACCACTGAAAACAAAGAAGAGACTATTGAACTTTCTCCATTGGAAGAAAAGGAAATTCAAGTAAAAGAATTAAATGACAAATACTTGAGGTTATATTCTGAATTTGATAATTTCAGAAAAAGAACTCAGAAAGAGCGATTAGAGTTAATCCAAACCGCCGGAGAAGATGTAATCAAAATGATGCTGCCCATAATTGATGATTTTGAAAGAGCTCAAAAATCAATGGATGAGAAAGCAGATTTTCAGCAATTGAAAGATGGAGTAGATTTAATCTACACAAAATTATTAAACACTTTGGCTACTAAAGGTTTGACTCAAATGGATAGTTCAGTTGGAGAGCGATTTGACAGTGATGTTCAAGAAGCAATCACGCAAGTACCTGCTCCTACAGAGGATTTGAAAGGTAAAATAATAGACGAAGTAGAAAAAGGTTATATGCTCAAAGAAAAAGTAATTCGCTTCGCGAAGGTAGTTGTAGGGCAATAATACCAATTAACCTTTTAAATATCGCAAGAGTATTATAAACCCATTAATTTAAAAGGTATAAGTGGTAAATGCCGAGCTACTAGCAAACGAGTATACGAGAGTTTATGTTGAAAAGCTCAATTCAAGCTTTAGCCAAATAAAGTATACGACATTTGATAGTGCAATCGGTATAATTCTGAAAAATTTAAGATGGCAAAAAGAGATTATTACGAAGTATTAGGTGTTACAAAAGGCGCCACAGAAAGTGAAATTAAAAAGGCTTATCGAAAGTTAGCATTAAAATTTCACCCAGATAAAAATCCTGATGACCAAGCAGCTGAAGATAAATTTAAAGAAGCTGCTGAAGCATACGAGGTTTTAAGTAACGCTGAGAAAAAACAACGATACGACCAATTTGGACATGCAGGCGCGCAAGGCGGTGGTGGTTTCGGCGGCGGCGGCATGAACATGGATGACATCTTTTCACAATTTGGAGACATTTTTGGCGGCGCATTCAGCGGAGGCGGAGGTTTTGGTGGCTTCGGTGGAGGTGGCGGAAGACGTCAGCGAGTAAACCGAGGAAGTAACCTACGCGTGAAAGTGACCCTCACTTTAGAAGATGTGGTGAAAGGTGTGAAAAAGAAAATAAAGCTGAATAAATACGTAAAATGCGCCCCTTGTTCAGGAACAGGTGCAGAAGGCAGCAGCGGATTTTCTACTTGCGACACCTGTAAAGGAAACGGCCAAGTCAACCGAATTACCAATACTTTCTTAGGTCAGATGCAAACAGCTACTACCTGCCCTACTTGTGGTGGCGATGGTAAAATCATCACCAACAAGTGTAATAAATGCCATGGTGATGGAATTGAGAAAGGCGAAGAAGTAGTGGAAATCAATATTCCTGCAGGAGTGGAACAAGGCATGCAACTTTCAGTAAGTGGCAAAGGGAATATGGGTCCAAAAGGCGGTATTGCTGGCGACCTAATTGTGGTGATTGAAGAAGAAGAACATTCAGAACTCAAGCGAGACGGATTGAACTTACTTTATGATCTATACATTAGTTTTACTGATGCAGTATTAGGAGCAAGTGCAGAAATTCCAACCGTAGGTGGTAAAGTGAAAGTAAAAATAGATGCCGGAACTCAAGGTGGAAAGGTACTTCGCTTAAAAGGCAAAGGAATTCCAGAATTGAATGGATACAGAACCGGCGATATATTGGTAAATGTGAACATTTGGACACCACAGAAATTGTCCAAAAATGAACAAGAGACCTTGGAAAAGTTGAAAGATTCAAAAAACTTTCAGCCCCAACCCACCGATAAAGACAAGGGGTTTTTCGAACGAATGAAAGATCACTTCAGATAAATACTTAGTTATTAATACGTAAAGCGGTCTTTTTTAAAAGGCCGTTTTTTTTTGATTTGTTTTTAACATTGAAACCTTTATAAAGTTAAAAATACGAGCTCTGTAAATGGGTATATTGTGGTAATATTGCAATTGTTACAGATTGTCTAACAACACTAATGAAGTCAACTCTTCGACTATTTCTCTCAATAGTTGTGATACTTGTATTGCAATTTATTCCAATCTCCCTGATTGGTCAAGCTCAAGAACCCATAACTTTCACCACAGTTATTAAGGACATAGATATTTCCCGTCAATTGTTCCATTTTGAAGACACCACTAATTCTTTAGATGTAGCATCAATCAATAAACTATACAAAGCCGGTAACTTTAATCAAATTGATGCACCTTTTAAGAATTGGGAAAAAGAAAGTTACAACCAATGGTTTAGATTAAAATTCTTAAATGAGGTTCCCACTATTCAAGATTGGATGTTGGCGGTGGAATACCCTCCTCTTGATACCGTAGAATTGTATTACTTGGAAAACAACAAATGGAGTAAGATCCTTTTGGGCGGACTCACGAAAGCTTCTAATAGACGATTCAATAACCGATTCTATATTTTTCCCATTAGTGTCCCTTACAAAAATATAGAGACGTTTTACCTTAGAATAAAAACTGAAGGTGCTTTGCAACTTCCAGTAAAGGTTTATAATCCATTCTATTTTTACGAGATCAACTTTAATCAAGAAGCCCCATTTTTTATTTTGTACGGAATTATCATCATTATGATGATTTACAACTTGATTATCTACTTCTCTCTAAAGGATAAAACCTACTTGTATTATGTATTTTTTACAGCCTCTTTGTTTCTATTTTTTAATTCAATTAATGGTCATTTGTACCACTATATAGTAGGTGAAATTCCATATATCTCAAAATTTACCAACACCATTTCTCTTTCCTTAATCGTGACCACCTCTTGCCTTTTTGCACGTCAGTTTTTTGGATTGACTGCAAAAAACAAAATTTGGTTCTACCTTCTTAATATAGGCATAGTTGTCGGGCTAATTAATATTGCCCTCACTCCTTTTCTATCGACCGTATCTTCGTTAATCAATGGTACGTTGTTGATGCTGATCTTCGCAACGATCATCCTCATTTTTTCCATTCGAAGTGTAAAAAAAGGAGAACATTCATCTACTGCATTTCTCATAGGTTGGGTGGCCTTCTATATTGGTACCATTTGCCTATTGTTAGAGAAAACAGGTTATATCCCTTTCAACTCCATCACCTCAAACTTGCCTGGTATTACCACAAGTGTTTTAGTCGCATTATTATCGATTGCACTGATTAATAAATTTCGATTAATCAAAGAAGAGAAAGAACGGGCACAACTTAAAGCCCTTGAATTAGAGATTCAAACAAGTGAAAACTTAGACCGAAAAGTAAAAGAAAGGACTATTGAATTGGAGAAGCAAAAAGACATTGCTGAAACGATAAAAGAGGAGTTGCTCTCTAGCATCAATTATGCGAAAGGCATTCAAAAATCAATCATGCCGCCTCGTGGTGAATTGAAAAAATACTTCAAAGATGGTTTTCTATTGTTTAAACCGAGGGACATTGTTAGTGGGGATTTTTATTGGTTGTACAAAACCAAAGACGATATCGTATTGTGGACGGTAGCTGATTCGACTGGTCATGGTGTACCGGGGGCTTTCTTAAGCATTATTGGTAGTTTTCTTTTGAATGAAGTGGCCATCGACAAAGAAATCAATACCACCAATAAAGTATTGGACTCCATGCGAAACTCAGTCATCAAAGCGCTGAGCAACAACTCTAAGCCCGACAAACAACTGAAAGATGGAATGGACATGGTGTTTTGTGCCTGGGACATGAAAACCAATCGACTGCAATTTTCTGGAGCAAATAACCCACTTTACCTCATTCGAAATAAAGAGTTAATCGTATATAAAACAGACCGACAGCCAGTAGGTTATCATTTAGGAGAAGCCATTCCATTTACTTCAAGAGAAATTCAATTGGAGAAAGGGGATAAAATCTATTTGTTCTCAGACGGCTACTACGATCAATTTGGTGGAGAAAAAGGCAAAAAATTTAAAGTAACTAACTTCCGAAAACTTTTGTTGAGCATTCAAGATAAATCAATGAGTGAGCAGTTGAACGAATTGAGAACCACATTAGAATGGTGGATGGGCGAAGAAGCTCAAATTGATGACATCTGTGTGATGGGTGTGGAGATTTAAGAAGCGAATTTAACTCTCTGAGGTCTAGTATTTACAGCATATCAACTCAATTCAAATGTAACATTTTCTTGGAAGCGAACTCAACTTTGGTTGAATAGATAAACATTGAATTACCTTTGCCCACCCTTCGACGGTGAAGCTCAGGATGACAAAGGTATAGACATTGTATAAAGAAGGAGCTTAGATTTTCATTTAATAGTATGCTACTTTTTATTTGTCATGCTGAGCTTTTTGTCGAAGCATAAGACAAATAAATTATCCCCTACCTCAATATACTCAACGTCCCTCGGTAAGTTTCCCCATCGTGTTTAATGATGTAGAAATAAACAGCAGTAGCTACATTATTGCCGTCCCATGAGGGATTATTTTTCCAATGTGCGACTTTCATACCCCACACATTGAAAATAGTAATGTCTAATGGCAAGCCTTTGGTATTGCCCAACTCCCAAGTATCATTGTTTCCATCGCCGTTGGGGGTAAATATGTTTGGAATAATTAGCGCACACGGTTCTACTTGAAGGGTTATTTTGCTTCGTTCTTCCGCAATACATTGGTCTATTTCTGTTTCTAAATAATACGTTTGGTTGTTTTTAACTTTAAAGGAATAAGCAAACCCTTGAAAAAATGGGATAGTTGCTGTTGGAGAACTGTACCAATTGAGTGTAGAAATGTGTTCCGGAAAATTGGGCACAATAGTTTGGGTAGTGTTTCGACAAAAAGTCGCTGTAGTATCTTTCATTACTGGCGGATCATTCACTTCTACTTTCAAGGTATCAGAATAATAATAATCACAAATTGAAAACCGATAGAAAGTTGTTTCTATTGGCTGATGGGTAGCAACAGTAGCCTCATTTAGCGGAAGCCAATCGATTTGGTTTATACTGTATTGCCATTTTGGATCGCCTTTAATGTTTTCACTTTTTAATGAAACAGTAGTTCCAAAACAAATTAATGAATCGCTGCTACTGATTGAACCAAGAGACAGATTATTGACAATGACTGTATCCAATAAGTTGTTCGTTGTGTCTTCATCTGCTTTTAAGCGAGCCACTATCTTAATTTGATAAGACTGGCCAATTACAGAAAGGTTAAATGGGTTTAAAGGGAATGAAACACTGCTGTCTTGCCCCAATAAATGACCGTTATGATTAAATGAATTATTGTTTATTTCTTGCTGAAAGCTCTGTATCACATTTCCATTGTCTAAAACTTCTGCAAAAATCACTACCGTATCTTTTGTAAAATCAAGGGAATCTACTCCATTATTTTTAAGGGATAGATTAAACAGCGTATTCTCGGTATAACAAGAAGATTCATTGAACAATGAATGGATTGAAATATCCTTTTTTAAGGGAATACTGTCACAGTGGCTCAGCCACACATTGTCAATGTAATAATAGGTAACTTTAAAATACAGCTCTTTTCCTCCATCTAGAATTGCAATAGTATCTACACTGTTATAGGGTGTAAAGTTGCCTAATGTCATGAATCGTTCACCTCCTTGGGCGGTGTATTGGAAGTTATACTCTAGCCAGTTAACTTTATCCGTAATGTAAGCAGTAGGAGAGACAATAATTTGGGGAGTAAAGTTTAATACTTCATTGTTATTGGTATTAATTAGATTATTTGAAAAGTAGATTCCAAATTGGTTTCTTGATGCTATTTGGCAAGAATCTGCCAAACTGATGTAAAATTGCAAACAATACGTACTGTCTTTCTTGAGTGTTTGTTTCAATCGGGCTTGCAAATATTCTCTTAATCTGAAAGATGCTGCATATTCGCCGATAGCAAGCCCCATATAAGCAATTCCTGTTTTCGGATATTGATAGCCTATTAAATTCAAAGGTACTCCTTTCGAGTAAGTGTCCCCTGGAACACCTACTTCAGGATTATAGGGTGAAAAATAATCGGGACTCGCTTGATTGGCAGTTGTCCAATCAGCAGGTAGATATAATGGCGTGATAATTCTAGGTAAAGTATCTTCAAAAGAATAATTCGGAATCAGATTCTGCCCCACAACTTGGGGACAAAATCCGATTCCGAATAAAATAAATAATGTGACTATTATTCTCATTCAATAATTAACTTACCACTGTGTATTGTTGCATCGTTTTTAACTAAACGATAGAAATATACCCCTGTTTTTAGTTCGTTTAAATGTACTATTTTCATTTCAATGCAAACTATCGGAGGATTAATCACTATTCAACTATTCTAAAACTTCAATAAACTCAACTTTAGTTGAATTGATAAGCATTAAATTCCCTTTGTCTCCTTCGACGGTGAAGCTCTGGATGACAAAGGTATCGACCTAGTATATTAAATATACCTAGTCAGTTCACTTGAATGTCCATTTAATTTGTCACATTGAGCTTTTTGTCGAAATGTTGGACAAATTAATCTATCATAGCTACTGCTAATCCTTTAAGCTCTCCCAAGACAAGCAAAGTTTTAAAATAATAATCTCAAATTTTTTATAAACGGTTTTGCGCTAGAAATTGATTTGATTAGTTTAGACCCATCAAATTCAATACCTATGAGTCACTTATTAGTTGCTGACAAAATCACCAAGAAATACCAATCTCATTTAGCATTAAATGAGGTCAGTATAGCAGTTCCAGAGCAATCCATCTTTGGATTATTGGGTCCAAACGGAGCAGGAAAAACCAGCTTGATCCGGATCATCAATCAAATCACAGGACCCGATAGTGGAACCATCCTTTTCGAAGGCAAACCACTCTCTAAATCCCACATCGAGCAAATCGGCTATTTGCCTGAAGAGCGTGGATTGTATAAGAAAATGAAAGTGGGCGAACAAGCGTTGTACTTGGCTCAGTTGAAAGGCATGGAAAAGTACGAGGCGAAAACCAAATTAAAACATTGGTTCGAAAAGTTTGACATTGCACCTTGGTGGAACAAACGAATTGAAGAGCTTTCCAAAGGAATGGCGCAGAAAGTTCAATTCATCGTTACGGTATTGCACGAGCCAAAACTGCTCATTTTAGATGAACCGTTTAGTGGATTTGACCCGATCAATGCCAATTTGATAAAAGAAGAAATATTAAGGTTGCGAGATAATGGTGCTACAATTGTTTTGTCTACTCACAACATGAGTTCGGTGGAAGAAATTTGTGAGCACATTGCATTGATCAATCAATCGAATGTGGTGCTAAATGGCGCAGTAAAACAAATCCAACAAGACTTTAAAGAAGATATTTTTGAGGTTACTTTCAAAGGAAATAAAATTGCGTTCACCAATGCCATGTGGACTGGTGCCGAATTACTAGACTCCAAAGAAAGTGAAGGCATTACCACCTCTACCGTTCGTTTATTGAACAATTTAAAACCAAATGATTTGCTTAAAGCAATTTTGCCAGAAGTAGAAATACTGGGTTTAAGAGAAATTGTACCAACGATGAGCGAAATTTTTATCAAAAAAGTTCAAGAAAAAACACAAGGAAGCCATGAATAAGACCGTCCTAATTATACAGAGAGAATACCTGACGAGAGTTCAGAAGAAGTCGTTTATTATCATGAGCATTCTCGGGCCACTTTTAATAGCAGCTTTGATGGTTGTTCCGGTTTGGTTGGCCATGCAAGATGAAGATAAGCAGCTCATCGAAGTGGTGGATGAAACTTCTATTTTCATCAATAAACTAGAAGATACCGAGAACTTATCGTTTGAATATAAATTCAGATCGTTGAGCAATGCAAAAAAAGACCTGTATTCATCAAATACTACCGCCATACTTTTTATCCCTGATGTGGCGATTACTTCGCCCAATACCATTCAGATTTTCTACAAAAAGAAGCCAAGTACTTCGTCCATGGGGTATATAAAATCTTCCTTATCGAATACCATTGAGGATAAAAAGCTACAAGACTTTTTTCAGATTAGTAAAGATCAAATCAATGCCATAAAAACTCCAGTTCGGATAGTTAGCAGCAAGCTAAAAGAAAGCGGCGAAGAGCAGCAAACCGGTGGTGGAGTGGCAATGGTTGTGGCGTTTGCTTCAGCAATTTTTATCTATTTCTTCATTTTCCTTTTTGGCGTTCAAGTGATGCGTGGTGTGATTGAAGAAAAAACCAGCAGAATTGTGGAAGTCATCATTTCATCGGTTAAACCTTTTCAGTTGATGATGGGAAAAATCATAGGCATTGCTTTGGTGGCATTGACACAATTTTTATTGTGGGTAGTATTATCTACTGCATTAGTTACTGGAGTTTCGTCCATTTTTGCAGATGAATTCGCAGCAGCGGAAAGAAACAAAGCAACCATCGAACAAATGAATCCAGATGCCGCACAATTGAGCTTGGACAAGAAAGAGAATTTTATTGCGGAGATCAAAAACAATATAGAAATGATCAACTTTCCGTTGATTTTAGGTTGTTTCCTCTTCTATTTCTTACTTGGTTATTTATTGTATAGTGCGCTTTTTGCAGCGATTGGTTCAGTGGTAGATCAAGAAGCAGACAGCCAACAATTCATGATGCCAGTCACGATTCCGCTTATTTTCTCCTTTGTGATTGCTCAAAATGTAATGGATAATCCAGACGGCCCTCTCGCCTTTTGGACTTCGATTATCCCACTCACCTCCCCCATTATTATGATGGTTCGAATTCCTTTTGGTGTTCAATGGTGGGAACTGGCTTTATCAATGGGAGTGCTTGTGCTAACCTTTATTGGAGCTGTTTGGTTTGCTGCAAAAATTTACCGTGTAGGAATTTTAATGTATGGTAAAAAAGTAAGCTATAAAGAAATTGGCAAATGGTTGTTTTACAAAAACTAAAATGAGAATAGCCATTATCGACATCGGAACAAATACGTTTAACTTATTAATTCAAGAGATTGAAGGCAATGCAACCACCTTGCTCTACAAAGATAAAATCTCTGTAAAGTTAGGCGAAGGAGGAATTAACGAAGGCGTGATTCAACCCATTCCGTTTCAAAGAGGAATAGAAGCCATTGGCGTTCACCTTGAAACTATCTACCGATTTGATGTAGATGAAATAGTGGCTTTTGCAACTAGTGCTGTTCGTTCAGCAAAAAATGGTGCAGAGTTTAAAACAGCTATTTTCGACCAGTACAATTTATCCATTGATATAATTGAAGGCGACAGAGAAGCCGAATTGATTTATAAAGGAGTGAAAGAAGCTTGTGATTTAACTTCTGACACCATACTAATTATGGATGTTGGTGGTGGCAGCACGGAGTTTATCCTTGCCAATCAAAATGAGATATTTTGGAAGAAAAGCTATAATATAGGTGCAGCTCGTTTATTGGATCGATTCAAACATTCAGAACCCATTATTTCTTCAGAGATTGAAACCATTCAAGATTATCTAGATTCGCAATTTGCCGAATTAAAAGACGCATTGAAAAAATGGCCAACAAGCACGCTAATAGGTTCATCAGGATCTTTTGAAACTTTGGCTGATATATTATCGCATAAAAATTTAAACAGAAGTATATTTGATTCACCATTTACTTCCATTCCTATGGATGTAAATCAATTAAAAGAATTATTTCCGGAACTATTGAGCAGAAATATCGCTCAGCGAATGGAAATAAAAGGAATGCTAGAATTAAGGGTTGATATGATGGTAGTGGTGACTATTTTCATCGACTACATCATCGACACTTTTCAAATTAAAGAAGTTATTTTATCCGACTATGCCATGAAAGAAGGCATACTAAAGGAAGTTATACAAAAAGAATTTTAAGACCATGAGCTCGATTTTAATAATAGATGACGAACGTCCGATTAGAAGTGCAATGCGCGACATTTTGGAATATGAAAAATACAAAGTAGACGAAGCAGAAGACGGCGCCATTGGAATCGACAAAGTGGCCGCTAACAAATACGACTTGGTGCTTTGTGATATAAAAATGCCCAAGAAAGATGGAATAGAAGTGTTAACACATATCTTAGAAAATCATCCCGAAGTTCCTGTTGTCATGATTTCAGGACATGGAACCATAGAAACGGCGGTAGATGCAATCAAGCAAGGTGCTTTTGATTATATTGCCAAACCATTGGATTTAAATCGATTATTAATCACCGTTCGAAATGCATTAGACAAAGGCGTATTGGTAGAAGAAACCAATAAACTTCGCAAAAAAGTCAATCAAAATAAGCTGACTGATATTGTTGGTGAAAGTGCAGAAATTCAAGAAGTAAAAAGCATGATTAACAAAGTGGCTTCTACAGATGCTCGGGTGTTAATTACAGGAGGGAATGGAACAGGAAAGGAATTAGTCGCAAGAAGTCTGCATCAAAACTCTTCACGTAAAAATGCGCCATTCATCGAAGTAAACTGCGCGGCTATTCCATCAGAATTAATCGAAAGTGAATTATTCGGACATGAGAAGGGAGCTTTTACTTCTGCAATTAAACAGCGAAAAGGAAAATTTGAACAAGCAGAAGGCGGAACTTTATTCTTAGACGAAATCGGAGACATGAGTGCTTCGGCTCAAGCAAAGGTTCTTCGGGCATTGCAAGAGAATAAGATTACGCGTGTGGGTGGTGAAAAAGAAATTAAAGTTAATGTTCGAATACTGGCCGCTACCAACAAGGATTTAATCCATGAGATAAAAGAGAATAACTTCAGAGAAGATTTATACCACAGATTGAGTGTGATTTTAATTCATGTTCCTTCTTTGAATGAAAGAACAGATGATATTCCGGTGTTAGCGAATTATTTTCTTCAAAAAATATGCGATGAGAATGGGATGCCGAAAAAAGAATTTACCAAAGATGGTTTAAAAGCTTTACAGGAAATTAACTGGACAGGAAACATCAGAGAGTTGCGCAACCTGGTAGAACGACTTTTAATTTTGAGCGATCAAGAAATTGATGCAAAAACGGTTAATAAATACGCCAATCCAAAATAGAAGTGATAACTTATAAAGTCGGATTAGTTAATAAATAGTTTGACTTGGAATCTCATTTCTACCTTTATCGGCTTAAAATTGTACCATACAATATAGAATATGAGGGTACATTTTATTGCAATCGGCGGAAGTGCCATGCACAATTTAGCATTGGCATTACATAGTAAGGGTTACACTGTTTCAGGATCTGATGATCAAATATTTGAACCTTCCTACAGTCGGTTGGATAAAGTGGGAATATTACCCACTAAAATGGGATGGAGACCAGAATTAATCTCGGCAGATTTAGACGCGATTATCTTGGGAATGCATGCTCGTAAAGACAATCCAGAATTGCTAAAAGCTCAAGAATTGGGTTTGAAAATCTACTCTTATCCTGAATACATCTACGAACAATCCAAGGACAAGCAAAGAGTTGTGATTGGCGGAAGCCACGGTAAGACTTCCATTACTTCTATGATTCTTCATGTGCTGCATCATTTAAAAATACCTTTTGACTATTTGGTTGGAGCTCAATTGGAAGGTTTTGAACGAATGGTTCAACTTTCAGATGCACCACTTATTATTTTGGAAGGTGATGAGTATTTGTCCTCTCCTATTGATTTAACGCCAAAGTTTCTATGGTATAAACCACAAGTCGCTTTGTTGAGTGGAATCGCTTGGGATCACATCAATGTATTTCCCACTTTCGAAATTTACAAACACCAATTTCAATTGTTTGCAGAAACTATTCAACCCAATGGTAGTCTGATTTATTTTTCAGGTGATGAAAATTTGAATAAAATAGCCGAGAGCGATCTTGAAAAAATTACTTGCTTGCCATATCATACTCCTGAGCATACTATAGAGGATGTGCAAACGATTTTAACCAATTCAAATGGAAATATTCCTCTTTCTATTTTTGGAAATCACAATCTACAAAACCTAGAAGGCGCTCGATTGGTTTGTCAAGAAATTGGGATTTCAGCCACTCAATTTTATGAAGCGATCCAGTCATTTAAAGGTGCAGCCAAGCGACTGGAATTGATTGGGAACAAATCGAAGACAACGGTCTATAAAGATTTTGCACATTCTCCTTCTAAGCTAAAAGCTACGGTGAATGCTGTAAAGAATCAGTACAGAAAAAGAAACGTAGTTGCCTTAATGGAATTGCACACATTCAGTAGTTTGAACAGTGAATTCTTGCAGCAATATGAAGGAAGTATGAATGAAGCGGACGAAGCAATCGTCTATTACAATCCAAAAACAATTGCTCATAAAAAGCTAGATCCTATTTCAATTGAAGAAGTAAAAGCAGCTTTTAATCGATCGGATTTGAAAATTTACACTGATTCTAACCAACTCCAATCTGATTTATTGGGAAAAAGTTGGGACAACAGTGTATTGCTATTGATGACCTCTGGAAATTTTGATGGTGTTAATCTGAATGAATTTGGCGAGAAAATTATAGAAACGGTTTAGTGTCCGAAACCTTTCATTTTTCTTACAAAGAAAGTAATCAAGGCAGAATAGAATCCACCAATGATTAAAAAGATTACTAAGGATACTGTACTTTGAAAGTAAGGTGATAATACAAACTCCCCAGCCTTTTTAACTTCTTCAATATTCGTATTCCCTGCAGCTTCAGCCTCTGCAACTTTTTGTTGAAGCATAATGGTGAAATAGTCGGGATCGATAAATGTGTAATAAGAATAAATAAAAGCAGACATCAAGATCGCATAAATTGCCGTCACCTTCATGCCTGCTTTAAAGTCATCTACAAAAGCAGAGGTTCCCCCTACTTTCAATTTGTGATTTCTAATTGTAATAAAAATAGCTGTCATCAATAGAAAGACATAGCCCAAACCTAAGTATAGATCAAAGTCTGTAAACTGCTGACCAGTAAAGAATACAATCATCTTCAAGACCACAGAAAATACTGTGAACCATACTGCAGTAGAAAAAACTGTTTTAGTCATCTATTGAAAAATTTAAACGAAAATCGTTTAGCTATTCATTGAAATTAAAAACTCTTCGTTATCTTTTGTTTTGGTAATTCTATCCTTCATGAACTCCATCGCTTCTACAGGGTTCATATCGGCGATATGATTACGTAAAATCCACATGCGCTGAACAATATCCTTAGACAATAACAATTCTTCTTTACGTGTACTAGAAGAAACAATGTCAATGGCAGGATAAATTCTTCGATTAGAAATCTTACGATCCAATTGAAGCTCCATGTTACCGGTTCCTTTAAATTCTTCGAAGATTACTTCGTCCATCTTAGAACCTGTTTCGGTTAATGCAGTTGCTAGAATGGTTAATGAACCACCATTTTCAATTTTACGAGCAGCTCCAAAGAAACGTTTAGGTTTGTGCAATGCATTGGCATCAACACCACCTGAAAGCACTTTACCTGATGAAGGAGAAACTGTGTTGTATGCTCTTGCCAATCTAGTGATTGAATCCAATAAGATCACAACATCGTGACCACATTCTACCATTCTTTTGGCTTTTTCCAAAACAAGGTTTGCCACTTTTACGTGTCGTTCAGCTGGCTCATCAAATGTAGAAGATACCACTTCAGCATTTACGCTTCTAGCCATATCGGTCACCTCTTCTGGACGTTCGTCAATTAAAAGTATTAACAAATAAACTTCTGGATGGTTGGAAGCAATGGCATTCGCCACTTCCTTCAATAAGGTGGTTTTACCAGTTTTTGGTTGTGCTACGATTAATCCTCTTTGTCCTTTACCAATTGGTGTAAATAAATCAATCACACGAGTTGAAATTCCAGACTTAGAGTGACCAGTTAGATTAAATTTCTCGAAAGGAAACAAAGGTGTTAAATAGTCAAAAGGAACTCTATCTCTAACGAAATCAGGAGTTCTTCCATTGATTTCATCTACTCGGATTAATGGAAAATATTTTTCACCTTCTTTCGGAGGACGAACACTTCCTTTTACTGTATCACCAGTTTTTAAGCCAAAAAGCTTAACCTGTGATTGAGAAACATAAATATCATCAGGTGAATTCAAGTAATTGTAATCAGAAGATCTTAAAAACCCATAACCGTCAGGCATCATTTCTAAAACACCTTCACTAACAATAATTCCATCGAAGTTAAAGCCATAATCTGCTTTAGTCTTGGATTCTCTTCGTTGATTTGGGTGTTGATTTGGATTGGAGTTGTTATTTTGATTCCCATTCTGTTGTTGATTGGGATTCGAGTTATTCTGCGAATTCTGGTTCTGATTCGGGTTTTGATTTGGATTTGGCTTTTTGGGTTGCCTTGGTTCCGGTTGAGCTTCTTTTGGGCTCGCATTCTTTTCAGCAGCTTTTGCTTCAGCTCTTTGTTGCTGATGTTGCAATTTCTGCTGTGGATCGGCTCTAGGCTTTTCTTCAGGAGGTGTTTCCTTTTTCTTAAAACGAATTTCCTTTCGCTCTGTATTTGGCTTTGGCTGTTCCTTTGGTGCGGTTGCTGCTGCCACTTTTGCAGCTTCATCCTTCTTTACAGGCTCCTCAGTTTTCTTAGCTACAGTTTCTTGCTTTTTAGGCTCAGCTGTTTTTGGCTTTCTACTTCTTAGCGGTTTTTTTGTTTCGCTAGGAGTAGTATCTTTTTTGTCTGATGGCGCTTTTTTTATTGGCTGAATAGCTTGTTGATCAAGTATTTGATAAACTAACTCTTCTTTTTTCAGTTTATTAGACTTTTTGATATCTAATTCTTTGGCAATTTCTTTTAGCTCAATTACCGTCTTCTGATTTAACTCAAGAATGTCGTACATTAATATGAAAATGTTGAAATAATAAATTTATACTTTGAAGTTCTTTTAGTGAACTGACAACGCGAGAACGTGTCATTAATTCAATACTCAAATCAAGAAAGCTTGAGTAAATAATCAATGCAATTATACTAATTTATTTAACAACATTAAGATTTCAATCGATATATATTCTCAATAATTTCGACCACCTTCAAGCCTTCCAGAGAATTGGTAGAAACAAAATTTCTGCCTTTTAACGTTTCGATAACATTATCGATAACAAAATGATGATTGGCTGCGCTTCCTTTATATTTTCCGTAATCATTGGCCGGCAAAGTTTCTTCCAAAGTTGGCATTTCATACCCTTCAATATTACACACTTCGACTTCATTCATGTATTGACCACCCACTTTTATACTTCCTTTTTGACCGATAATAGTGATGCTACTTTCCAAATTATTGTTCCATACAGAAGTGGAATAATTGATGCTTCCAGCTCCTTGCTTTACAAAATCAAAATGAATGATACCCGAATCCTCAAATTCAGTTGTTTTTTGGTGGTTGAAGTCATAAAATTTTGCTCCAATATTTTTAATGTCACCAAATAACCAAAACATGGTATCAATAAAGTGACTAAACTGAGTAAATAAAGTTCCTCCATCACTAGAAAGTTTTCCTTTCCAATAAGAAGCATCGCCTCCTTTGTAATAATCGTCGTCTCGGTTCCAATAGCAATTGATCTGAACCATATAAATTTCACCTAAAATGCCATCTTCCACAACCGACTTCAGCCATTTTGCAGGTGGACTGTATCTATTCTGCATCACACAGAACACTAGCTTATTCCTTTTTAATGCTCTAAATAATACTTCTTCAGCATCTTGTTTTGACAAAGCCATAGGCTTCTCACAAACTACATGAAAATTAGCATCCAATGCATCTATTGATTGTTTAGCATGCTCCCCATTTGGAGAACACACATTGACCACATGAATCTCTGGATGTTTCGCTAACATTTCCTGATGAGTAGCATATACAGGAACTCCAAACTCTTGCTTCAACTCTTCGTGCACTGATATATCAATATCTGCAAGCGCTACCAAATTTGAGAATTCATTCTTCACAACCATAGTTGCATGTCTTCTCCCAATTCTTCCAGCGCCTATTACGGCAAAATTCACAATTCCGTCAATCATAACTTGCTCACTATTTTTAAAACCCGAAATTACACTATTTTAGAATTAATCATAAAATTTTTTTACAAAATGCAATTCTCTACTTTTGTAACTTAACAATTCTCAAAAATGACAGTACTTGTAACTGGAGGAGCGGGATATATAGGCTCTCACACTATAATTGAATTAATTCAGAAAGGATACACGAACATAATTGCTGTAGACAATTATTCAAATTCAGAGGAAAAAACGTACGAAAGAATTGAAGTAATTACCAATCATAAAGTACAGTATTACTCGATAGACCTTACAAACAAAGTTGATTGCGAACAACTATTCAAAGAAAATAAAATCGACTCTGTGATTCATTTTGCAGCATTTAAGTCTGTACCGGAATCTGTTGAGAATCCTTTGGCGTACTATAGAAACAATTTAGAATCTCTTATTAATTTGCTGGATTGTTGCAGCAAATACAATTGCAAAAAAATAATATTCTCATCATCTTGTTCCGTTTACGGAAACTCAAAGGAATTACCAGTAACTGAAACAACCTCATTGGGAATTGCAGAGTCCCCTTATGCACAAACAAAATTTATAGGTGAGAATATCATTCGTGATACTGTAAAGTCTAATTCTAATCTAAAAGCTATCATATTACGTTACTTCAATCCTGTAGGTGCACATATATCAGGAGTAATAGGAGAACCTGCATCAGATCGCCCGAATAATTTAGTGCCTTATATTACCCAAACTGCTGCCGGTTTAAAGGATATACTTCAAGTTTTTGGAGGAGATTATAATACAAAAGATGGAACTTGTATTCGTGATTATATTCATGTGATGGATATCGCAGATGCACATGTGTTAGCCCTAGAATATATTTCTAAATCAGTAAACAACTGTGAAGTATTTAATCTAGGAACCGGCAATGGAGTGACCGTCTTAGAAGTAATAAAGAGTTTTGAAAGTATAACTAATTTAAAACTCAACTATGAAATTGTAGCTAGAAGATTAGGAGATGTAGAAGCAGTGTATGCAAATAATGAAAAAGCAAAAGAAGTATTAGGTTGGAAACCTAAATTTAGTTTGGACGACATGATGGAAAGCGCCTGGAAATGGCAACAACATATACTGAGTAAAAATAATTAATGGTGGTATTTTTCTCCTTTAATGATAGTATGAGCTCTGTAAAGTTGTTCTAGAAAAAATAACCGCACCATTTGGTGTGTCAATGTCAATCGAGATAAACTGAACTGAAAATTAGCTCTAGCGTATACTTCATCACTAAATCCAAAAGGTCCGCCAACTACAAAAACAATATTAGCAAGCCCCGAATTTTGCCACTTTTGAATCTGACCCGCGAATTGCTCCGATGAAAGGGATTTTCCTTTATCGTCCAACAATACTAAAAAATCTTGCTTTTCAATATTTTGGAGTAATAATTTCCCCTCTTCTACTTTTTGCATTTCTTGAGAGGCAAATTTTAACTTCTTTGGAAGCTCAAGTATTAGTGTATCAAATTTAGTATAGTGCTTTAATCGACTTTCATACTCAACAAAACCCCTTGCAATATAATTTTCCTTGGACTTGTTAATTAGTATCAGTGAAAATTTCATAGAGGAAAACTATTTTGATTAACTTTAAATTTTAAACGGTATTTCTAGCCTTGGCTTAATTATTGTCAAATATAACTCATGAAATTAAAACAATTACTCCCACTTATATTTATAGTTGTCATTTCTATTCAAAGCGCAATAGGGCAAGATAATACAGAAATAAGTAATGCGTTGAGTAATGGCAATTCGAAAGTGCTTTCAAAATATTTCAATGAAAATATTGACCTTAAAATCCCCGGAACTGATGGTGTTTTCAATAAAATGCAAGCAGAGTTGATTTTAAAAGATTTTTTCAGTCAGAATAAGATCACTGAATATGAAGTAAAGCACGAAGGTAAATCAAAGAATGATTCTTACTATTTGATAGGTGAAATGTCCCTTTCCAATGAAAAATACAGAACCTACATCCTATTAAAGAAAAAAGATAACTCATTCAAAATATTAGAGTTTAATATAGAATTAGACGAATAATTCCCTATGAATATAGATCAACTGATTGAATCGGCATTGTCAGAAGATATTGGCGATGGTGACCACTCTTCCTTATCATGCATCCCATCTGAAGCTCAAGGAAAAGCAAAATTATTAGTAAAAGAAAAAGGCATTTTAGCCGGAGTTGAAATTGCAAAAAAAGTATTTTTTAGAGTAGACACCACCTTAGTTATAGAACAAATTCTTAAAGATGGCGATAAAATCCAACCAGGCGACATTGCTTTTTATGTTGTAGGATCTTCCCAATCAATACTTAAGGCTGAACGATTGGCTTTAAATTTCATGCAACGGATGAGTGGAATTGCTACCCATACAAATGAGCTTGTGACTATTGTGGGTGAATTACCTTGCAAATTGCTAGACACTCGAAAGACAACACCTGCCTTAAGAGAAATTGAGAAAATGGCTGTGAAGATTGGAGGCGGAGAAAATCACAGATTTGGACTGTATGACATGATAATGTTAAAGGATAATCACATCGATTATGCCGGTGGTATTTCGCAAGCCATTTCAAAAACCAAACAATACCTTTTAGACCACAATAAATCGTTGAAAATAGAGGTGGAAGCCAGAGACTTAGACGAAGTGAAACAGATTCTAAATGAAGGTGGAGTCGATCGAATTATGTTGGACAACTTTAACTATGAAGATCTTAGAAAGGCTGTTTCACTAATTGGTGATTCGGCAGAGACAGAAGCTTCAGGTGGAATAACTAAAGAGACCTTGAGAAGCTACGCAGAATGTGGAGTGGATTACATTTCTGTAGGTGCATTAACCCATCAAATCAATAGTTTAGATTTAAGTTTGAAGGCAGTATAATTATGATAGAAAAATTAAAGAAGTGGGCTTTAAATCTTCCATTCGTTTCCTCTGCAATTGCATTGTCTAAAAGATTAGTATTGCCAGGTTTCGATGGACTTCCGATATTTTATGTTGGAATTTTCTTTTGGAATGGAATTCAAAAAGGACTTTTGGCAACAAAAGCCTCTTCTCTAGCCTTTAAGTTCTTTATGGCTATATTTCCTACCATTATATTTTTAGTAACCTTAATTCCATTGATTCCGATTAATAATTTTCAATTGGAATTATTGGCTATACTCAATGATTTATTACCCACTTCTGCCTATAATTTTGCTGAAGAAACACTCATAGAAATTATAATTCAGCCGAATCAAGGTTTACTGTCTTTTGGTTTTATCTTCGCGATATACTTGGCTACAAATGGCTTAGATGGCTTATTAACAGCATTTCAAGATAGTTACAATACAACTTTCAAAAGAAGTGCTATAAAACAGAAGTTACTTAGTGTTCTATTGTTGTTTATTATTACACTGCTATTGGTTATTGCAATTGCAGCGATTGTCAGTTCTGAAGTAATCCTATACTACTTCCTAGATGAAAAGCAAATCTTTGCAACCTACTTATTAATGGCTGGTAAATGGATCATTATTGCAGCATTGTGCTTTTTTGCAATTTCATTCATGTATTATATCGGAGGAAACCGAAAAATGAAATGGCGCTTCTTTAGTGCAGGATCATCTTTGGCAACCGTTCTGGTTTTGATAGTTTCTTTAGGATTTGCCTTTTACGTTGATAATTTTGCGAACTACAATAAAATCTATGGATCAATTGGTACACTTATCGTGATTATGCTTTGGATTTACTTCAACTCACTCGTTCTCCTGATTGGATTTGAATTAAATGCGAGTATTCAACAAGCGGGATCAATTCGAGAAGTGAAAGAAACTTTTGAAGAAGAGGCTATTGCTAGTCAATCAACTTAAGATTTTTTAGCCCTTTTCTGTAAAAAGAGGTGATGTCTTCTGAGATATTAAAGGCTAAAACTGGAATCGCCACAAACAGGGTGATGATGGTGCTTTTGTATAGCGTATCCAAAATAAAGTTATCTAAGTCTGGAAGATAAGTTCCTAAGACAAATGCCAAAGAAAGTAACACTAAGGCTTTCAATGTGTTCCAGTTGAAAGGCTGAATGCCTAATTTGTTCTGTACATAAAAGTAACGTACAACGTTGAAAACTACAATAGAAATAAGTGTTGCAGCGGACGCTCCTTCAATTCCCCAAATTGGAATCAACAATGCGTTTGACATAATTGTAAATGCCGCCAATAACAAACTCGTAGTGGTATCAAAACGATAATATTTTGTTATGAATAAAATCTGAGAGTTTAGTCCAAAACTCATGTTAATCACTTTAGATAATCCCAACAATAAAAACACATACTTTCCGGTGGCAAACACCTCTTTTTGTATAAAATATAGATTATCTAGACTAGTCCAAATCAATACAAACAATAAACCACCAATTAATAATTGATTCAAAGAAGACTTATGATACAACTCCCCTATTTTATCAATTCTTTTTTCTTTCCAGTAGTTTGAGATCAAGGAAATAGATATTTTTCCTATAGCATCAGCTGGCAAATAAATTAACGTACTAATAAAATAGGCATTGGTGTATACCGCATTCGAAGTCAAGCCTAAGTAAAAACCAATCATGATTGCATCAAACTTATTGATCAAGGCGGATGAAACACCACCTAAAATAGAATATGCACTATAATTGAAATAAATGCGACGAACTCGTTTGGTAAAGAATTGATTTCTAAATTGAAATTTAAACTCCCCTTTCCAAATAAGATAACCAATAAAGAGCAGAACATTTAAAGCATAACTACTAATAACCAACACAATAAATCCATAGAAATCAATCCAATGAATGTAATACAATACCATCAATATGGTTATTACCAATCTATTGAATACATTCTTTAAAAAAGCAGAAAATATTGTAATTGACTTAGCCTGGAGATAGCTTTCAAAAATAGACTGATACAGTATAAAAAATATGAGCGGAAATATGGCCCAATAAAATTGTTCAAATAAAGTGGAATCTCCATCAAACTTAGCAATGACATTATCTTTAAAAACAATTAAAAGCAGGGCAGAACTTAGAAACCCAATAAACGGAATAATTAATCCAATTGAAAGTAGGCCATTATCTCCTTCTTTGGAATTTCGATTAAAGAAAGGAAAAAACTTTACTAAACTCTGAAAAGTTCCTAAATGGGCAAATTGTGCGACTACGACAGCAATGTCCAAAATGAAATTCCGAAGCCCTAACTCCTCGGGACTAAACCAATTCGTCATCAGGTAAGCAACATTCACAAAGCCAATAGCGAACCCAAAATAGTTGAGAAAAGTAGACCAACTAGCTTGCCTTGAAACAATACCCAAAATCTAAAGTTTAGTATGTAAAATGATCTGACAAAAGATTAAATGTCTAAAAAAGTGATTACTTTTTAATCGATAAATGATCAGTGATGTAATGCAACAATAGAGAATGTCCGATCTCTACTCTTCCATAATGCTCACTGTTTAACCACAAATTGAAATGACCTTCAGACCGAAGCGGATTGTGTGATTTAAATCCAGAGAATGAAATCACCTTAGCTCCCCTCTCCTTTGCCACCTTACATGCGTTAATAATATTTATAGAATTCCCTGAACTACTGATTGCAATGACTACATCATTTGCTTCAATTAGTGTTCTAAAAGGCTGAGCAAATACATTCTCATAACCATAATCATTGGCCATACAGGTCAATAAACTATTGTCGGTAATGGCATGAGCTTTAAAACCACAAGCGTTCAAAAAATCGATTGCTCCATGAGAAACAATACCGCTACTCCCACCATTTCCAACTAAATACACATTTCTTCGGTTAGACCGAGTTTCGTTCAATAGCGCATTAATTTGACTGAATGCATCATCTAAATCTACTGAAATCTCATTTTCAACGGATGCTTTTGTCTCTGCTAACACAGAATTAAAAGAGTTTAAGTATTCTTTAAACATGATTTTAAGCTAATAAGGTTTTTATATATTTTAATAAATCTGTACGTTGAATGTAAGACTTATTTCCGATTATTTTAACAGCCATAGCTCCAACTGCATTTCCAACAAAAGCTATTTCTTCATTAGAAGCTCTCGACTCTGCTAAAAGAGAAGTAATTGATAAATAAGCATCACCTGCTCCTATCGTATCTACAACATCTGTGTTAAAAATTGGAGCTTCAATATAATTTCCATCAGCAGACATTACACTGGTCCCTTTTACGCCAAGAGTAATGGAAGACACTTTAGAATGCGTTAGGTCTGTTAGTTCTTTTTGTATTAACTTAATATCATGAAATTTATTGTGAACCGCTAAGTGAGCTTCCCCTTTATCTATTGAAAAGTAGTCACACTTTGGGTATTTAGTCAATAAATTATAGCCTAAATTCGCACTATTTGTTTGTGCATTTACTGCTAAAAATGAGGCATTTTTAGAGATAGAATCAATTACCTTTTTACTCAAAACTCCATGGCCAAAATCTGCGATCAGACTCAAGTCACAACCTTTTGAGTAGTTTTCTATTTCTATAATCAATTTATCCTCAATTTCTTCAGATAAAGGATTGTCATTAATTTCTATTACTTCAAATAGTTTGTGTTTAAATACTCGATCTACAATCCTAGATTTAAGAACAGTTGGTCGCTTTGGAGTAAAAACAGTAACTAATTTTACTTTATCGTGTAGGTTTTCATTGATTAAATCCAAATACTCTTTGTCCCTATTTTTGCCATAAGTCGTTACCAATATCACTTCATCCACAAAATCGGCAACATGATTGGCCACAGCTAAAACTCCGCCGGCATACACTTCATTCTCACACTTTATTGCAGTAATTGTTGGTGATTTAGATGCTTTTCCAATTGGATCGACAAATTGATATTCATCCATGATAATGTCCCCAACGATCAACACTTTTTTATTTGAAATTTGATCGAATAAACTTTTGAAATGGTCAGCGTTGTATTTTTCCTTTATATTGGCTAAAAAGCTTTTTGCTAAATCATCTTTAACATCAAAAAATTGATTGATAAGATTTGAAGAACTAAATTGAACTTCTTCAGTAAAAACCAGCTTTCCTCCTTCCTTTTCAACTGCATTCTTTTCTAAAATAATACCACCGGATACATCCTGAGAAGAATCTTTATAGTCTTGTCCTTTAACATAAAAGTCAGGCTTGATCGCTTCAATAGCTGTAATTGCAGTTGGTGAATAGTTCACCGCAACAAAATCCACAATTTGCAATGCCGCTAAATTATGAGCTCGAATACTGTGATTGAAAAATGGTCGATCAGGACCTTTATTCACAAAACGATCTTCAGTAACCGTAACCACTAAGATGTCACCAAACTTCTTAGCTGCCTCAAAATGTTTCAAATGCCCGTGATGAATCAAATCAAAACATCCATGGCAGTGAACCACCTTTTTACCCTTTAACTTCTTCTCTTCTAGCACTTTTTCAATACTAGACAAATTCATTACTTTCTTCTTCACAGTCAATTTGCTTTCTAAGATAAAATCCTGATTTATTCCTCAGTGTTTACTTTAGGTATTTAAACCAATCTTTGGTGGCTTCTTCGATGGAATTACTATCCCAAACTGGTGCCTCTCTCCAATAATCAATATTGTTAATCATATTTTGAACACCTTCCTCTAAACTCACTTTAGGGCTCCAACCTACTACATTTTTAATTTTGGTAGTATCCGCAAAGGTACAATCCGGCTCACCTGGACGTTTTGGGATATATGTCTTTTCGCCTCCTAATAATTCAACTAATCGATTCACTGAATAGTGATTATTACTTCCTACATTAAAGTCTTCCCCGATAGCAGCCTCACATTCAGATGCTGAAACACATGCATCTACGATATCCGTAACATAAGTAAAGTCTCTTGTTTGTTCTCCATTTCCAACAATGGTGTATGGCTTTCCTGCTAATTTTTGAGCCAAGAAAACACCAAAGACAGCACCATATGTTCCACTGGTTCTTGAACGAGGTCCATATACGTTGAAAAAACGCATTGACGTGGTTGGTAAATGGTATATTTTATTCCAATGTTTTACATATTCTTCTCCAATATACTTGGTTAAAGCATACGGATATTGCGGATCAATTGGCGTATTTTCAGGAGTTGGATATACCTCTGGAATTCCATAACATGAAGATGATGCCGCATAAATAAATCGACCTATTCCGTGTATTCTTGAAGCTTCGAGCACATTAATCGTCCCATCGACATTTGATCGGTGGTACTTTTGAGGCATTTGAATGGAAGGTACAATATCAGCTAAGGCCGCTATGTGAAATACTTTATCGACCCCTTTAAAATGAGGTTCAATTTTCTCAAAATTAGCGATGTCTTCAATCACAACTTGCAATGAAGTATTCCCTTTTTGATGCGCTAAGTTCTCTATTCTTCCTGTTGAGCAATTATCGATAACGATCACCTCGTGACCATCATCGAGTAACCGATCGACCATGTGACTTCCAATGAATCCACACCCTCCTGTAACTAATATTTTCATTCTAATTTTTTATAATTAATGCACTTCCTACCTTATCAAAAAGCGGAACGACAGTGATATTATTCTTTAAAGCAAATTCGTCTACTGCCTTTTTTGTACCTACATAATTTCCATTATAATCGTGAACTAGCAACACACCACCTCTCACTATATTCGGATAAAAATGTTCTAAGCCAGCCTTAATCGGATTGTATAGGTCAGCATCTAAATGCACAAATTTCCATTGGATATTTTCATATCCTTTAAACGTATCAGGAAAATATCCTTTTACCAATTTTAAAGTTTCAGAGTTGTTTTTTCCATCTATAACTTCTCGGGTTACTGTGTCAATTGAGGTGTTTGAAAAATGACCTTTTTTCGTTTTTACACCAATAGTACTTTCAAAAGCAACATCTTTTTCGTCGAAACCTTCAAATGTATCAAAACAATATAAAGTCTCCTTTTGATTTTTATATTGATACATCAATCGTGCAGTACCTCCACGATGAGTTCCTAACTCAGCTAATTCCCCATCTAAATGGCGAACTCTTTCAAGTAATAGGATAAACATAGCGACACGATTAGAATCTCCTAAAGTCCAACCAAACCCACTATTAAATCTTCTTTGAGCTTTCCTAAAATAATTTCCATTATCTGCAAACAAGCGATCAGGAAGCTCTTGTATATAACATTCTCTAGGCAGAAAAATAGCCAAAAACTTAACTAATAACTTATTGTAAATGTGACGAACAAGAATTAGATTCTTTTTTATTCTATGAATCATGGCTGAAAAAATTATTCACTGACTCACAAATATAATTCACTTGATCATCTGTTAATTTGGGATATACAGGAATACTTAAAATTCGTTTTACTTGAGATTCTGTAACAGGGTAACTGTCTTTAGCACTTCGATTATTCTTAGCTGCTTCTTGTTTGTGAATGGGAATTGGGTAATGAATTTTAGTATCAATGCCTTTATCTTGTAAATATGCCTTCAATTCATCCCTTCTATCAGTTTTTATGATAAAAGTATGATAGACTGCTTTTTCATACTCCTTATCTTGAGGAACTTCTACCAAATGACCGAATGAACTTCTATACTTTTCGGCAATAACCCTCCTTCTATTCGTCCAATCTGGTAAACGAAGAATCTTAATATTCAAAATAGCTGCTTGAAGAGCATCAATGCGTGAATTCATACTCCAAAACTCACACTCATCTCGACTTTTGTGTCCATGAGAACGTGCCTTTAGCAAATACTTATAATACTGCTCGTTATTCGTTGTAATCATCCCGGCATCGCCAATTGCAGAAAGGTTCTTTAGCGGATGAAGGCTAAATGAACCCATATCACCAATTCCCCCTACTACTTTACCTTTATATTCAGCGCCAACGGCCTGTGCCGCATCTTCTATCACAAATAGATTGTGCTTCTTTGCAATCGCCATCAACTCATCCATTGGAGCAGGTCGCCCAGTTAAATGAACAGCGATAATCGCTTTAGTTTTGGCAGTTACTTTTTTCTCTACTTCTATCGGGTCTAAATTAAAATCATCCCGAACATCTGCAAAAACAACAGTTGCTCCTATTAATTCAATTGAGGAAGCCGAAGCCAAATAAGAATTTGGAGCAGTAATCACTTCATCTCCTGGACCTATCCCCATCGCCTTCATAGATAGTATAAGACTATCCGTACCATTACCAACTCCAACAGCATACTTGGTTCCACAAAGTGTGGCAAACTGCTTTTCAAATTTCTCTACTTCATCACCCAAAATAAACATTCCACTGTCTATCACTTGAGATACTTTTGCTAAGATCGCTTCTTTGTCTTTAATATGCTGAAGGCTCAGATTTATATAAGGAACTCTCATCTTAAACCAATTCAATATTTTGCATCAATTTTACATTAAAGTACTTTTCCTCATCAAATGAATTCAGAATTAAGCCTTTATCAAATGCTTCTTTTAAATCTCTTACCGCATCTTCTATGGAATGTTTTGGAACAAACCCAATTTCATTTTTAATGTAAGCTGAAGAAATGTGATAGGATCGATTATCATTGGTGGGCTCCACTTTAATATCAACTGCTTCCCCAACTACATTTTTAACCATTCCTGCAATTTCATTCACAGTAAAATTCTCATAGCCTGCATTGAATATCTTACCATTAATTTTTTCCTTTGGAAGATTTAGTAATAAAATATACAAATCAGTCATGTCCTGAATATGAATATTAGGCCGTTTTTGATTTCCACCGAAGACCTTTATAAATCCTTTATTAACAGCAAAATTTGTCAATATATTTACAGTTAAATCCAGTCTCAATCTCGGTGAAAACCCACAAACTGTGGCTGGACGAATTGTAACGCAAGTAAAATCTTCACTTGGATACTTTGCTAAAATTTCTTCACATTCTGCCTTAAATTTAGAATAATCCGTTAATGGATCTAATTCCATATCTTCTGTTACATTTAGCTCATCTTTAATGCCATATACCGAAGATGATGAAGCATAAATAAATCGCTCCACCCCATTCTCTTTTGCAATTTGAACCATCGGCTCAAAAGGATCTAAATTAATCGACTTTCCTAAATCAGGATTTAATTCAAAACTAGGGTCATTGGAAATACACGCTAAGTGTATCACAGCATCATGGCCAGGAATCAATTTCTTCATCAATTCAATGTCACGAATATCACCTTTTACTGCATTTAATTTTTCATGCATTGGTAATACATCGCTTCCATAAATCATTAAATCAATCACTGTAACTTCATATCCCTTATCTAAAAGCTTAGGTACCAAAATCGCACCTACATAACCTGCTCCACCGGTAATAAATATCTTTTTCATTTTTATATATCTTATTTGTTCTCAGTTGTTTTCTAAATCAGGAAGGAGATTTCGATTAGATTTTTTTTGCAGGAACCCCTACAACCGTAGAGTTAGATTCAATATTTTTATTGACAAATGCCATAGCTCCAACAATTACATTATCGCCAAGTGAAATCCCATATTGTAAAACAGAGTGTGTCCCAACAAAGCAATTCCTTCCAATCTTAGCACCTCCTACAGATCTTTGAGTATCATCTAAATTATTTGTCATTACTCTTGGACACAAATATGAATTATCTCCAATTTCAACACCTCTTGCCAAGATGGCACCATACCTAAGTGTAACATTATTGCCAACTTTACAAGAGCCCGAGCTACAAACCTTTGAGTCAATATAGCAGTCATTTCCAATAATCGTATTCTCCCTTAACTCTACACTACTTTTTACTACAGTATTATTACCAATACTAACCCCGTCCTTCATAATACAATGATGCTCAATACTCACATTGTCGCCAATTACAACACCGGCCTCAATTACACAGAAGTGTCCAATAATAACATTTTTTCCAATTGTAGCTTTCTCTGAGATATAACTTGTTGTATTCATAACTTTTATTTATGGGGTATTGGCGTTCCTCTACCCTTTCGATTAAAATTTTCTTTATATAATATTCGCGCTGGGACTCCTACCAATGTAATGTATTCCTCGTTAAAATTTTTATTTACCATTGCGCTAGCTCCAATAACAACATTATTTGGAATAATAATATTTGAAGGAATAACACTCCCGCTGCCTAAATAGCATCTATCACCTATAGTAGTATTACCGGCTAAGCTAACATTATTAGCCATGTGTACCATTTCTCCAACAATAGCTCCATGACCAATTTTAGTTCCATGAGCCAATACACTTCCTTTACCAATTACAGTATTTTCAGACAAGGAGCCCCTTACTATAGTAACATCAGTCCCTAAATGAACATTCTCTTCAATCACAACTCCTCCAAGCTGTGATTGATTTATTCGGTTTCCATTTTCATCCCAAACCCAAACAAGACCAACTTGACCTAGATTAGAATTACTGTCAATAAAACTATTCTTTTTAATTATAACATTATCAGAAATAGCTACATGACTCTGAATATTTACATTATCTCCAATAATACTTTTACCGACTACACAATAGGGACCAATATTAACATTTTCTCCAATTACAGCATCTTTATGAATAATTGCTGTTTCGTGTACCCTATGTTCTTCTTTTGTCTCAAAAAGCTCTGTCAACTTGTAATGAATCAACTGTGGATTATCAACTATGATAAATGTATTAGTTTCATCGATTTTTCTATTAGCGATGATAATGCTATTAGTTATATCTCTGATAGTTCCTGTAAATTCTTTTGACACATGATAGAGTCCACAATTAATTTTAGTCTTAAAATTTGCAGGAAAAACGTCTACCTCATAATTTGGATTTAGAACATTATATTTTATCAAATTAATCTCTAAATAGCTTTCAATATCTCTTAAATTCAATTGTAATATTTTTTAGAAAGCTAAGATAAACTTATTTATTCTAAAAATTGAAAAGTTTGGCAGCCTGTATACTGTTTAGGACAAAAAATACATTGAATTAATACTCTTATAAGCCAATTCTATGTAATTTAACTTATCCACTATCAAAAGAGTTCTAAAATTCGATCTAGTGAACTTATAATTCTTTATAAAAGCTTAACAGCATTCCTATCTTATTTTTTAAAGACAAATCCTCCCTACTCTTTTTAATCGAATCAGTTAACTCTTTGTAATCAAACTTACTTAACAACCCCTTTAAATCATCAAAGTCTTCCCACTTAGCTTCAACTCCACCTCCAAATTTTCGACCTAGGAAATTTTGAAATCTAACATCCTCACCAATAATTATAGGCAATCCAGCTTCGAAATAATTAAACATTTTTAAGGTTGTAGAGTAAAATCTTTTATCATCTAACCGTTTATTCGTTCTATGAAAAAATGGAAGCACGCCAAAATCATATTTTGAAAGCTCTTGAGATAATTGAGATTGACTTACCGATTGATGTAAATGAAAATACTCCATTTTCTTGTCAAACTCTACAAAATCAACAATGTGCTCTTTTAGTAGTGAAGGTGACGGATATACATGAAAATGAATTTTTTGACTATTCAATTTCTCTACTAACCAATGAATTTGCAAACCACCAAAGTAATCCTTATCCCTGTAGGCAGACATAATTCCTCCGACATAAACAATATGCAATTCATCATTTTTATTTTTAGTGTTACTCTTTAAATAAAAAAGATCATTGTCAGTATAGTTTGGAAAATATAGTTTTTTTGCTTGAATCTTCCCGTAATACTTCTTTGCAGTTTGTAACTCCAAACTATGACATACCAATCCATCAACATTCTTTAAAACGTACTCCTCTCTAACTATTTCTTTTTTCATATATGAAAAAGGTGGATTTAACCCAAAGTTTGTAATCAGTAAATCTTGAAAATCAAATATAACTTTACCTAATTTAACATTATCAACAACTACCTTAGCAGCCTGAAATGGGGGTCCAAAAGAATGAAAAATCACTTTTAATCCGTCTCTTTTTTTTAGAATTGACTTTAAGTGCCATTCATTTCTGTATGTATAAATTTCATCAAATACCGGATTAGAGAATTTTTTAGAAAATCCGCTTTTACTGCATATTAAAATCAACTCATAATTATCATTCTTTGACAACCATTTTGCCATGCGCGCAATTCTACCATGGAGGATAGTACCCACGAATACAATCGCTTTTCTGTCAGAGTTCTCTTTTTTTGTAATAAAAAAAAGAATGTAATCCGGCAGAATAGAAAACACTTCATTCGATTTGATAATAATTTTTCTATAAAGCAATTTTAGTTGACTCATTTTTATATCATTTAAATTTTATTACTTTTTTGTAAATTCATAGAAATTGATTCTCTGAAAAGAGAATTATTTTTATAATTCACATTAAAAAAGAAGCTGCGTTCAACCCATAAATACATCATAATTGTCTGTAAAATTCAACCAATTCGCCAATCTTATTTTTTAAAGAAAGAACCTCTCTATTCCTTTCAATTTCCGTTACTAAATGTTCATAGTCGATATTACTGAGCTTTGCTTTCAGATTGTCATAATCCTTCCATTGTGTTTCGATTACACCGCCATACTTTCTTCCAATATAATTTTGAAAAACAACATCTTCAGTAGTTAAGATTGGCAAAGTAGCTTCAAAATAATTGAACATTTTTAAAGTTGTGGAATAATACTGCTTATCAATTAACCGCTTATTTGAACGGTTGAAAAATGGTAAAATTCCAAAATCATATTGCCCCAATTCTACTGATAAATCAGACTGATTGACAGATTCATGCAAGTGAAAATATTCTAGTTTCTTATCAAACTCTATAAAATCAATGATGTGCTCCTTTAATTGCGAAGGTGATGGATAAACGTGTAGGTGTATTTTTTGATCATTGAGTTTATTCACTAACCAGTGGATCTGCATTATTCCATAGTGAGCACTATTTCGATAAGCAGACATTACTCCACCCACATATACGATGTGTATATTATTGAAATCTATACTTCTTTTTTTATGCTTATAAAAATGGTCGTTATCAGTGTAGTTTGGAAAAAGGATTTTCTTAGCTGTTATTTCCCCGTAATACTTTTTAGCAGATTGCAATTCCAAGCTATGACAAACGAGGCCATCAACCTTATTTAATACATTCCTTTCTAAAATGATATCATCTTTCATATAGCTGAAAGGCGGTTTTAGCCCGTAATTAGTAATGTTTAAATCTTGAAAATCAAACAAAACTTTCCCAAACTGGACGAACTCGACAACAATATTTGCGGCTTGAAAAGGAGGACCGAAAGAATGAAAAATCACCGGTTTTCCATCTAACCTTTTTAAGATTGTTTTCAGATGCCACTCATTCCTGTATGTATATACCTTTGAGAAGGAGGGGTTCAGAAACTTTTTAGAAAAACCAACCTCTCCGCAAATCAGAATTAATTCGTAATCTGTGATTCTCGATAACCATTTTGCAATACGTGCTATACGTCCATGAAGGATGGTTCCTACGAATACAATTGTCTTTTTATCATTCACCATTTTAGCTGTGAACACAAATTTGATGTAATCAGGAATAATAAATTTTACTTCATTAAACCGACCGATAATCTTTTTATAAAATAATTGAATCGAGCCATTCATCGTATCTTTTATTGAATGATTCTATTGAGCTGCTTTGCGATTGTAATAAAACAATCCACCTGTACTTAATATAAGTAAAAAAGTTGAAATATAAGCAAAAGTGCTTCCGATGTCATGAGAGTAGGGTTCGAAAACAAACTCTATTTCTCCATTTCCGGCAGGTATCGGTAAACCTCTTAAAAGATAATCTACTTCCAATATTTCTATTTCTTTACCATTTACAAAAGCCTTCCAACCCTTGCTATAATATATTTCAGAAAATACCCCAAATTGATCGGAAGTTGCATTATATGTATACTTCAGTTTATTTGGACGATAACTTTCCAATCTTAGGAAGTCTCCTGCATTTCTAGAGTATTGGGATCCTTTGGTTTGATTTGACACTACTGAAATAGCAACATTCTTTAAATCATATTTTTCTAAAGCTACAATGGCGGAATCAGCATTTGGAACGACTTTCAATTCGTTAACAAACCAAGCATTACCGTTTGCGTTTGGATTTTCAATTAAAACTTGACTTTGACCTTGACCGGAATTTACAACGCCTATCACATACTTCGTATTCAACATATTTATCACGTTCATCTGTGGTAAATAAGAAATAGCCATATCCTTTCCACCTTGAGCTATCGCTTGTTGCAAAGTATATTGCTCTTGACCCAAATGAAAATCGATTAATTCCTGATATTTCTTCATTTTAGCACCATGATATCCACCTAGTGTTTTATGAAAATAGGCCGTCTGTGCATCTGCATCTAATCGAGCGGTTGTGTTTAAAACTCGATAATGGGTTTCTCTCATCAAAGTGCTAAACTGAACACTTTCTGTCTCACTTTGTGATAGACGACCAACTTGTCCATTCTTTTTCTGAACAATTCCTGCATTTTGTTCAATTAGCTGTTGAATGGAAGGTTTCTTTGCCAACTCTCTCTTGAAAATTTCATAATCAACAGCTCCTGCAGCATAAGGTGTGGCCAATTTTTCTTTTTTGTCCCATGAAACAAACTCACCAGTTTTTGTCTTATCATTATTTACATAACGCTTATCATTCATCCAAAGATCAATCAACACAAGTGCAGTCAATGAAACAACTACTAACTTCCACTGCACTTTATCTTTTAAAAACAACACCAATAAAATAACTGCTATCAACATATACTTCAAACTGCCAAAAGCACTCGATTGAAAAACATCCACTCGATAATCTATCAATGCATTTCGCGACATTTCAATTGATTGAGGGTTGGCTTGACCTGCTTGTTGAGTAAATTGAATTTCTTCATTCGCAGATGTAAAATTTAAGAAACTATCAGGAGTGATACTAATTGCAATAAATACAATCAAAAATCCTCCGATAAATTTATAGAGCTTGTTTTGGTGAGCCATAAAATCGGCTTTACGAGCAACCAATTCATGCAAAAATAAAGCGGCCAATAACGGAAATGCTAACTCTACTAATATCATGATAATGGTTACCGCTCTAAATTTATTATACATCGGGAAATAATCAATGAACAAATCAGTAAACCACATTAAATTTTTACCCCACGAAAGTAAAATGGCTAAAATGGCAATAGCAAAGATTGGCCACTTTAAATTATTCTTAACAAAGAACATGGCAAGAAATGCTAATAAAAAAACAATAGCTCCAATATACACTGAACCAGATGTACCTGGTTGATCTCCCCAGTACGTATTTATAACGTTCCCGTTTTTCTGATATTCATTAACTAGGTAATTAAAAAAGGTAGGATTTTCAGCTCTCAATCTTTCAATTTCCTCTTGATCTCCTAAAATAGCTCCAGACCCAGGCCCTTTAGCATCAGGAATCAATAATGAGAAAGTTTCTTGTTTCCCATAACTCCACCTAGTGATGTAATCCCTGTCCAATCCATTTTTAGCAATATCTTCTTGTGGGGAATTTTTAGGCGAAATGGTTAACTGAGATTTACCCCTTGTTGACACTTTAGAGTATTCATAAGTAGAATAGAGGTTGCCAATATTCGCCATCAGGGCGATGATTAGTCCAATTATTAAAAAAAAGGAGATCTTTAAAAACTCCTTAACTCTATTGGATTTTATAAAATCAATTAAATAATAAACTCCTAAAAATAGAATTAATATTCCCAGGTAATAGGTTACTTGTAAGTGGTTTACATATATCTCCATTGACATGAAGAATGCAACAATCAAAGCACCAAACAAGGGTTTCTTGCGATATGCTAAAATAAAACCTCCTATTACAGGGGCCATATAAGCAATTGCAAATGCCTTCGAGTTATGCCCGGCCTCAATTATAATGAAAAAGTAGGATGAGAAACCGAAGGCGATTGCACCAAAAACTGAAATCCAAGGTGATATTCCAAGGCAGATCAATAAGATGTAAAACCCAATCATGTATAAGAAAGTAACACTTATCGGAATAGGCATAAGCGCATTTATACCGTCATGAATGTATGAGAAAATATTCCCATCATACTCTACTCTTGAGGTTTGGTAACTGGGCATACCAGCAAACATATTTCCCTGCCACAATGGGTCTTCATCAAAAATAACCTTATGAGTTTCTATTTCTTGAGACATTCCTTTGTGTTGGGAAATATCTCCTTGTTTCACTCGGTATCCTTGCATTGCAGGATAATAATAAACAGCTGCTAAAAGCCAAAAGAGACCGATCGCTATAATATGCGGCAAATACTTTTTAATCTCAAAGTTCATTATCTATCTTTTTTGTCATCGGAAAGTTCCTCGTAATCGACATATTCGCCTAAATCATCTGTTTTGATCTGATGAGAAGGCCTTGATGTTATCTTCACTTCTCCTTCTCGACTATCATCAGTTGATTTATTCTGATTAAATTGATTACTTGTTTGCCCATAGAATTTTTCTTGCTGTTTATTTATAAACCTTTTCAATAAAAAAGGAAACAAATACTTCGCTAAAAATTTCAATCCATAATAGACTGCTAATATGACTAAAATAGTCTTAATAACATTGACCAAACCCGCTTCTTGAATCATTATTTACTCAAATATAAGTTTCTTTCGGAATAAATTTCTCTAAAAAACTTATCCTTCAAATTCGGAATAAATCGAATTGCTTCACCAGTTGATTTCATTTCAGGGCCCAATTCCTTATTTACATTCGGGAATTTATCAAATGAAAATACAGGAATTTTAATGGCATAACCATCCAATTTAGGCGTGAAATTAAAGTCAGTTACCTTAGCACCAAGCATTACCTTTGTAGCATAATTAACATAAGGCTCATCGTATGCTTTTGAAATAAACGGAACAGTTCGAGAAGCTCTAGGATTAGCTTCTATGATATAAACTACTTCGTTTTTTATTGCAAACTGAATATTGATAAGACCTTTAGTCTTTAAAGCAACTGCAATTTTTCGGGTATGATCATCAATTTGTTTTAATACATTCTCGCTTAAATCAAATGTAGGTAAAACTGCATAAGAATCTCCACTATGAATACCAGCAGGCTCTATGTGCTCCATTACTCCAATGATGTAAACATTTTCTCCATCGCAAATCGCATCAGCTTCTGCTTCAATTGCGCCTGACAAAAAGTGATCTAACAATATTTTATTGCCTGGCAAATCTTTTAGTATTTCAACAACGTGCTGTTCTAGCTCTTCTTGGTTGATTACAATTTTCATTCCCTGGCCTCCTAATACATAGGATGGTCTTACTAGTAATGGAAATCCTATTTCTTTACTTAACTCAACTGCATCATCAGCATTGGTGATCGATCCATATTGAGGGTAAGGAATATCATTATCTTTCAATAGATCAGAAAAACGACCTCTATCTTCAGCTAAATCTAGTGCTTCATAACTAGTTCCAATAATTTTAATACCGTATCGATCTAATTTTTCAGCCAGCTTCAACGCAGTTTGACCGCCGAGCTGGACTATTACACCTTCAGGTTTTTCATGAAGGATAATATCATAAATATGTTCCCAGAAAACTGGTTCAAAATATAATTTATCAGCGGTATCAAAATCGGTAGAAACCGTTTCAGGGTTACAATTGATCATTATTGTTTCATAACCCATTTCTTTAGCAGCTAGAACACCATGAACACAGCAATAATCAAATTCGATCCCTTGACCAATACGGTTAGGACCACTTCCTAACACAACTATTTTCTTTTTGTTAGAAACCACAGACTCATTCTCTCCTTCAAAAGTGCTGTAATAATAAGGTGTTTTAGCTTCAAACTCAGCAGCACAAGTATCTACTAATTTGTATACTCTATTGATTCCTAAATCATGTCTGCGTGTAAAAACCTCACTCTCCATACAATTTAAAAGATGTGCAATTTGTCTATCTGCATATCCTTTTTGTTTCGCTTCGTATAACAAATCCTTAGGAAGTTCTGCTAATGTATATTCCGAAATTTTATTCTCCAAGGAAACCATTTCCTCAATTTGTGACAAAAACCACTTATCAATTAATGTTGCACTGTATACTCGAGACAATGGAATGCCCAATTTAATTGCATCATAAATATGAAATAATCTATTCCAACTAGGATTTTTCAGGCTATACATGATCTTTTCCTGATCTCTTAATTCCCTTCCGTCTGCACCTAATCCATTTCTTTTAATTTCTAGTGATTGACATGCTTTTTGCAACGCTTCTTGAAAGGATCGTCCAATGCCCATTACTTCACCGACCGACTTCATTTGAAGACCAAGCGTTTTTTCAGGACTATCAAACTTATCGAAATTCCATCGAGGTATTTTAACAATCACATAATCCAATGTTGGTTCAAACAGTGCTGAAGTGCTTCCTGTAATTTGGTTATTTAATTCATCTAAATAATAACCGATAGCTAATTTGGCAGCAATTTTAGCAATAGGGTATCCAGTAGCTTTGGATGCTAGCGCAGATGAACGAGAAACTCTTGGATTAATTTCAATAGCAATAATGTCCTCGTTTTCATCATTACTTACTGCAAACTGAACATTACAACCACCTGCGAAATCTCCAATGGAACGCATCATATGAATAGCCATATTTCGCATCTTCTGGAATGTGGTATCAGATAGAGTCATAGCGGGTGCTACAGTAATAGAGTCTCCAGTATGAATTCCCATTGGGTCCATGTTCTCTACAGAACAAATAATAACCACGTTATTATTTCTATCTCTCAACAACTCTAATTCAAACTCCTTCCAACCTAAAACTGCCTTATCAATTAGTACCTCATGAATAGGAGAAGCATGCAGCCCTCTTGTCAACAATTTATCAAACTCCT